>JASLLM010000118.1 GCA_030747035.1 Alphaproteobacteria bacterium
TGCCGCTGCCGGTGTCGCTTACGGCAACCTCGACATAGTCGCCCGGCGTCACCTCCTGCTGCTGTTCGGCATAGGTTTGATCCAAAGTGGCGTTGGCGGTTTCGATCACCAGCGCACCGCCGTCAGGCATGGCGTGCCGTGCGTTGATCGCCAAATTCAGCAGGGCGTCTTCGAACTGGTGCGGGTCGATCATGGCGAGACCGAGGTCGGGCGCATTTGCAATTCTCAGATCGATGGTTTCTCCCAAGGTGCGCCGGAACATATCTTCCAGGCCACGGATCAGGCCGGCAATGTCCGCCGAAACCGGCGACAAGGGTTGCTTCCGCGAGAAGGCCAGTAGCCGGCTTGTCAGGGCGGCGCCGCGATCCACCGCATGCGTCATCGCCTCAATGCAACTTCTCACCTCTTCATCGTCCACCGCCCATTCCTCGAGCATGTCAGCGTTGCCGATAATGATGCCCAGAATATTGTTGAAATCGTGGGCGATGCCGCCCGTCAACTGGCCGACAGCTTCCATGCGTTGGGCCTTGCGGAGTTGCTCCTCAAGCATATTGTATTCCGTGATATCGCTTGTCGTGCCGCGATATCCAATAAACGAACCGTCAGCCGCATGGATCGGCTGGCCGCTGACGCGCAGCAATTTATCCGGCGCAATATCGCAGTATCGTTCAATACCGCGATAGGGTACCCGCGCCCTTAGGGCCAGAAGCTCATCATCAAGGTTGTCCGGATCGCACCTTCCGCCGAGTAGCTCTTCCCGCGTCTTGCCCAGAACCGCAGGCGGTGCGACGCCGATAATGTTTATGCCGCTCGAAACGTAAGTGAAACGCAGATCCCGATCCATCTCCCAAAACCAGTCGGCCGACATTTCGGCAATGTCGCGGTAGCGTTCCTCGCTTTCACGCAATGCATCTTCGGCCTGCTTCAACGCGGAAATGTCCATGGCAATGGCCAGCACCGCGTCGGTCCCGTCTCCGATGATCGACAATGGAACCATATTGATCAGAAGCGTATTTTCGGGATCACGCGGCGGTTTGAATTCCAGGTTGACGATTGGCTGGCCGCTGCTCAGGACTTCTTGCAGCAGATCGTCGATGGTTTGGCCGGCGGCGAGACCACGGACTTCGGTCACGGTTTTGCCAATGAATTGCTCGGCTGGAATTCCGGCGTTTTCCGCCAGATGGCGGTTGACGAAGATGAAACGGTTTTCGCGGTCACGCAGAGAGATGTGTGCCGGCACGGCATCCAGCAAGGTTTGCAACAGCTCGGACTGTTTCGCCAGGATTGCTTCGGCCCGTTTGCGCTCGGATATGTTGATGACAGTGACCTGGACCGCAGGATTACCGTTCCAGGTAACGAGCTGCGCCATCATCTCAACCCAGACCCCATGCCCTTCGCGGTGCCGAACCTGATATTCGTACCGCGCAGGCGGCTCCTCACCCCGCAGGCGGGATTTTCGTCGATTCTCCAGTAAATCTTGGTAATCCGGCATGGTGAAATCGCCAACCAGCCGACCGACAATTTCTTCGTGTCGATAACCTAGCAGCTGTGCATAAGCTTCGTTGACGAAGGCAAAACGATCATCCTGTATAATGCCAATGCTTTGAATTGAACCTTCGATCAGGTTGCGGAAGCGGGCCTCGCTGTCCAGCAACGCCTGTTCTGTTAGCTTGCGCGCGGTGATGTCCACATGCCAGACGATGTCGGCATCCTTGCCCTTGAAGACGACCGGCTGAGAGTTCATGAGGAGCCAGCATGGCGAGCCATCCAGACGCTTGCGCTCCGCTTCGAAATCGACCGGAGGCCGGTTTTCGCGCAACGCCAATTCGAACTGCAGGAAGTCTTCTTTTCGAACCCATGTCTCCGAGACATCGCGGTTGATCAAATCTTCAGGGCTGGCCGCGCCCATGGTCTCGGCAAACGCGGCATTCGCATACAACCGCAAACCCGTGGCCCGCTCAGTAATCGTCGCGCCGACCGGATTTGTTTCCAAGATGACAGTCAAAATCCTGTCTGATTCCTGCATCACAATTTGCCCACAAAATTCTGGCTTCGATCATGAGACCACGACCCAGACGCAATTCGGTGGCTACTAGTACTCAACCAAATCAAATCCTTACAAGGTCTGCAATCGATGATCGATCCCTGCGCCATTTTGGCCGGATTGAACATACAGCATATCCGCTTTCGATATTGTTGACGGCTCTCGTCCGCTGCACCCCTGGCCTCGGCATTATATGAGGGCCTGCGCGGATCACTATTGACCCGGCTCGGACATTGCCTGTTGGGCCATGAAGGCGACTTCAATGAAAACGGTTCAATTTGCCAAGTTTTGCCACTACAAAGAGAGGGGGTTACGGAGGGGAGCGCTGCCGGAGGCAAAGCGCGATAAAGGGGACCGCCCATGGTAAATGCCAATCGCGTAACCGCGTTGATGAATTGGCTGCAGGCCGGAGCACCGGGATCCGAGACCTTCGCTGAGGTGGTCACCGAAATCGGCGTGCGTCTGAATGCGGCGGGAATTCCGGCGGCCCAGGTCGGGGTCTACAAAACCATGATCCATCCCGAATTGCCGGCCCATCTCAATGTTTGGACAGCGGCGGCCGGCACGCGCATTTTGACCTACACACCTGATGTCTTCACGCGATCAATCTGGCTTGGCACGCCAGCGCAGATCTGCATTTCAACCGGCCGGACACAGATTGTCACCCTTGGCCAGGCACCCGAATTTGATGCCCGCGAAGACATGATTGCCCATCGGAAACGCGGCTACATTCAACTCGTTTGTCTGCCGCTGCACTCGCGCTATGCCCCGGCGATCAACGCGATCTCCATCATGACCAAGCAGGTGGGTGGATTTGACGATGCCAGCCTGGACGCGCTCAATCGATTGCAAGCGCCAATCGCACGTTTGACGGAAAGCTTCATCCTGTACGAAAGCACCGTGGCCGTACTTTCAACATATGTCGGGCGGGATGCCGGCGCCCGCGTTCTTTCGGGCAACATACGCCGTGGCGGCACCGAGACTATTCCGGCAATCGTACTGTTTGTCGATGTCGAGGGATTCACGGCGATCTCCAATACCCGTCCACCAACAGAGGTGGTTGCGATGTTGAATCGTTTTTTCCAGATTGTCGACAGTGCCATCCAGACCCACGGCGGTGAAATCCTGAAATTCATCGGCGATGGCGCTCTTGCCGTATTTCCAACGCCGGACAATTATGCCGCCCGCTCGGCGGCCGCAGCAGAAGCAATCGCCGCCCTGGAAGACGCCCGAGCGGCACTAGCAGCGGACGAGGAGTACGGATCTATTTGTTTTCGCGCGGCACTTCACGTGGGTGATGTGCATTATGGCAATATTGGGAGCAACCGCCGGCTTGATTTCACGGTAATTGGACCGACGGTAAACATGGCTTCGCGCCTTTTATCAGTGGCCTCCGAAATCGGCAATGATACGGTCTGCTCCGACGACTTCGCCCGATTGTTGGAGGTCGATACCCGCTCTCTCGGCGCCTATACAGTCAAGGGTTTCAATGAAGAATTGATTGTCCACACGCTTGATTGAGTTGCCTCTATTCATCGGAAAGGGTCAGGTTGGGTTGAATTCTTGGTGCAGCGAGTTTTGTCGGATCCAACAACCTGATTTTCCGGGACCCGGCAAACAGCGGCGAAAACAGCCGTATTCGTCCCAGACGAGCTTTATCCGCTATACCGTTCCAACCGTGTCTTTCGTCGCCGCCGCCGTCGCGCCGGCAACCTTCCGCAAGGTATTCATTTCGTTCTGGATGACGCGTTGCAGCATCCGCCCATCGGTCGAATGGAGTACAAATCGCGCTCCCAGCTTGATCGCCTTGCTCGAAGTTTCAATGGTTTCCTGGTGCACCATCACCGGCACCTTGCGTGCGGCGCAGCGCTTTATGATGTCCTCGATCACGCGTAAATATTTCCTGTTCGAATAGTCGTCCGGAATACCCAGCGAGGTGGACATATCGTTCGGACCGATGAAAACAGCATCGACGCCCCTGACGTCCAGGATTGCATCCAAATTCCTGTAAGCGGGTTCGGACTCGATGCCGATAATGACGAAGGACTCCTTGCGCCTGTTTTGCAGGTACTTCCTGGTCTCCTTGCTGGGCAGTTCGTTCTTTTCAACGGCGCGGCGCAGGTATTCACCTTTCAATGGATGCCATTTCGCCGTGGCCGCGACCGCCTGGACTTCCTCCACCGTCTCGCAATAAGGCACCAAGACACCGGCCGTCCCTGCATCCAGCGCCATTGCGACCCATTCAGCCTTCGGGATGGGAACGCGCACGATCGGTGTGATGTCCGCACGCCTCAGCATACCGGTGAGTTGCTGAATTTCCGTGCGGTCGCGCGAGCCATGTTCGGAATCGATAATCGCGTAGTCCAGTGTGCTGCCGGCCAGTACGTCTTCAAACCGGGTCGAAGCCATTTGGGACAGCATGCAGCCGAAGACATGCCCGCCTGATTTTAATGTGCGTCTGAGTTTGGCCGGGTTCATGGTTCACCTCGTCAAGTTGATCGCAAGTTGTATTAGCCGGCCTGCGCAAATCCCGCCTGCACCGTTCTGATCTGCGCCAACCCATCGTCCGGCAGCGGCCCTTTGTTTACGGCCGCTGCTGCCTGCTGCAATTCTTCCAAAGTCGCGATACCAATCTCGGTCGTCGGCAGCGCCGGATTGGAAATGACATAGCGTATCGCCAGTTCCGGCAAGCTTGCGGCATAGCCCGCCTCAACCAACGGGGCGAACTGAAGGGCGCGCCGCACGTCCGTCCCATAGTCGGTCTCTGAGCCAATGGGTTCAACTGACGGCATCCCGAGCGGGTGGCGCACCTCGCTGCCGGATAGTGCGCCGCCGGCAAGGACGCGCACGCCAATTGAGCCGACGCCATTGTCCAAGGCGGCATCAAGGAGTTGGCGAAAGTCATCGGCCGGATAATCGGCGGGCACCGCTTCGCCGGCGGAGGGAACAAGCAGATTGTAGAAAACCTGTGCGCTGCTAAAAGCGCCGCATTTAACGAGTTTGTGCAGGTCATCCGCTTCGCCCTTGGCCGTGAAGCCCAGGAAGCGTGTCTTGCCTGCATCCCTTAGTTTTTCGAAGGCCGGGATAACGTCATCCAACACCTGTTCGACGTTGAGCGTGCCGCGGAAATCCGTACGGCCCAAGGTGTTGTGTAACTGGAAGATGTCCACGTGGTCGAGCTTCAGCCGCGTCAGGCTGGCATCAAGGGACCTGGCCACGGCGCCGGCAACGTCGGTCAAATCGTCGGTGTTCAGACCAACCTTGGTGCTGACCACGATGCCGTCGGTGTTGCCGTTTAGCGCCCGGCCCAGGTTCGTCTCCGAGATGCCGTTTCCGTAACTCGCCGCCGTGTCGAAAAAGTTGATGCCGTTGTCCCGGGCCCAGGCGATGGCGCGGTCCTGATCGGCGGCATCGCCCTTGGTCATCAGGCCGCCAACGGCGCCGCAGCCAAACGTCAAGCGGGAGACGTCGAGACCGGTGTTGCCAAAACTTCTCTTTTCCATCAGGTATTTCCTCCAGCATTCCCCAATTTGAACGCTGCCACAAAAGGTTAGGGGCGGCAATCCTTGCCTTCAACCCGACCAGGATCGGAGAAGTACGGCGGCGCCATGATGGCTTTGGGATGGTTCAGGACGACCCTTTCCTGGTGGGCCGGGTGCGCGGGGTCAAGGTCATCGAACCAGGTCCGAACATCGACGATGCCATGATGGCCATTGCTTCCGTCCCAGTCTTCGTCAAGCTGGGTAAAACATTTGGAGCCATTGGCACTGGCCGCCAGGGTTTTCACGGCGAAGGTGAGCATCGCCTCGGATCGCTGCATGCTTTTCTTCATGACGGATTTGATGCTGTCATGTTCTCCGACCCGCCAGCGCTCGACGGCATAGATAGGGCCACTGTCGATGGTTTCATTGATCTCGTGCAGCGTAACACCGTGATGGCTGCGGACATCCCGTCTGATCACGGGCTGGCAATAAATGCCCCAGGCGCCCGGGTGTTCGGGCGGCGCGGGATGAATGTTGACGGCGCCGAATGTTGCCTGGGCAAGATGATGCGGCTTTAGAATAATGCTGCTGACGTGCGAGATGATCAGATTATGGCCGCTGGCCTCGATCCGGCGCATGACATCCGCCTTGGTTTCCATGTTGCCCATTTGCCAATAGATGCTGTCCACATTGGCGAAATGTTCGCGCGCCAGGGCGGTGATCCCCTCGATGATTCCCGGTACCGAGGTGAGCAAGAGAAGTTGGTAATCCTGGTTACGGGCCAATTCTTGAACTCCAAATACATCACCTCGCATTTGCACGCTGGGCACTTTTCCTGAAGACTGGATCGTGATGCCAGCCGGAAAGGAGCCGAGGGATGACAAGCAACACCGTACTCTACGAGACCGAAGACAACATCGCGACCGTAACCTTGAACCGGCCGGAGCGTCTGAATGCGCTGAATGACGAATTGGTCACGGAGCTTTATCAGGTAATGCAGCAGGCGGACCAGGACAAAGAGGTGCGGATTATTATTTTGACCGGCGCGGGGCGCGGCTTTTGCGCCGGCGGCGATATCCATGGCTTCAATAACCTGGTGCCCGAGCAACTGATCGTCAAAAACCCTACGCTCTTCAACATGAACATTCGTGCCGATTACCAAACCCGGCATGCCTATCTGCCCAGCTTGCGCAAACCGGTCATCGGCATGGTGAACGGACCGGCGGCGGGCCTGGGCCTGCTCTACGCCCTGGGCTGCGACATCCGTTTCGCCGCCGACAGTGCCTTGTTCACGACAGCCTTCGCCAAACGCGGCCTGGCGGCGGAATTCGGCATGTCCTGGTTGCTGCCCAGGGTCGTCGGCCATGCCAACGCCATGGATCTGCTGCTGTCGGCCCGAACGATCGGCGCTGAAGAGGCGTTGCAACTGGGCCTGGTCAACAAGATCTTCCCGCCCGACAAGCTGCGCCAGGAGACACTGGCCTATGCCAGGGAAATGGTCACCTGGTGTTCACCGACGGCGATGCGCCATATCAAGCAGCAGACCTGGGATACGCCGTTTCAATCTCTGCAGGAATCCGTCAGGGACGCAAACCAAATCATGCTGGAGACCAACCGCTCGCCGGATTTTGCCGAAGGCACCGCCTCTTTCCATGAAAAACGGCCGCCGAACTTCCAGCCGATTGATTGACCGGACCGGTCTCAGGCTGCGATCGGCCTGGCGGAACTATCCCGCCTCGAAGAGTCCTTCACCGCGGCGGAAATGGGGCCGTTGCCCGGTAATGTTATCGAAGGCTTGCAAGCGGTCTGGAGCAGCGATTTCGCTTAACAGACCGTGCAGTTGGCGCGCGCCTCTTCCACCAGCGCCGTCAGTTGCTCGTAACCGATGGCACCGGGAACAAACTTTTCGCCGACCACAAGGCTGGGCGTGCCACGGATGCCCATGCTGGCGGCCAGCTCCCGATTCGTCTTGATGATCCGTGAAATCTCCGGGTTTTGCATGTCCCGTTTCAGGCGCGCCACGTCCAGCCCCACATCCTTGGCGGTCTGATAAATCGCCCCGTCCGTCAAGCGCCGGCGCAGAGCCATCAAGGTGTCGTGGAAGACGCGGTATTTGCCCTGCATCTTGGCCGCCAGCGCGGCGCGGCTGGCGGTTAATGACACCTCGCCCAGAATTGGAAATTCCTTGAACACGAAGCGCACGGTCCGGTCCGTCTTCAGCAGCCGCGTCATGGTCGGCAGGAAACGTTTGCAATAGCCGCACTGGTAATCGAAAAATTCAACCACCGGGATTTTGCCCTTCGGGTTGACAATAAAATCATCAGCCGAGGCAAATAGAGCATCGCGGTTATTCCGAATCTTGCCGATCATGTCGGCCTCTTCCTCGGCCTTTTGTCGGGCTTCCAGTTTCTGCATGACTTCCAGCATCAACTCCGGCTCCCGCAGCAGGTAATTGCGGATGATTTTTTCGATGCGGGCGGTTTCCGGGTCGGAGGACTGTTGCGCCTTGCCACTTTCCGCCGCTGACGGCGGCGTATGCACCAGCATGACGGCAACGGCGGCGCAGCCGATGAGCAGGCCGATGCGGCGGAAAATTGATAGCCTTAGGACTGCCATGGTCCCTCCGTAAGCACGCCGGCCGAACCCGGCCAGGAAACATTGCGCCGATCATGTCGTGGGAATCCACCGCGCGCAAGGGCCGATCGGGGGTGCATCACGTAACTGTGCGCACCCGCGCCACGGCCTCCTGCCAGGCGCCATACAACTGCTGCCGCCGTGCCGCCGTCATCCCAGGTGTAAAGCTGGCCTGCCGCCGCCAATGGGATGCAATGGTCTCGATGGAGGGATAGACTCCCGTCTGCAATCCGGCCAGATAGGCCGCCCCCAGCGCTGTGGTTTCGGTTACCGCGGGCCGGTCGACACCGAGATCAAGGATGTCGGCCAGGAACTGCATCAGCCAGTCATTTTCCACCATGCCGCCGTCAACCCGCAGCACATCCAATACCAGATTCCCCGTCGGCAACGCCGCGGCCGCCGCATCGGCCTGCATGGCCAGCAGCAAATCCCTGGTCTGATAGCAAACCGCTTCCAGACCGGCACGGACGATCTGGGCAATGGAGCTGTCACGGGTCAGACCCACGATGGCGCCTCTGGCATCGGCATCCCAATAGGGCGCGCCCAGGCCAGTGAACGCAGGCACCATGACCACGCCATCGGTGGACTCAAGGCCCCGCGCCAGGGCTTCCGAATCAGGGGCGGCATCAATCAGCTTCAGGCCGTCGCGCAGCCATTGCATGGCGGCTCCGGCGACAAAAATGCTGCCCTCCAGCGCATAAGTGGTTTGCCCCGCCAGGCGATAGGCGACGGTCGTCAGCATACGATTCCTCGAGGCCACGGCATCGACACCAGTATTCAACATGACGAAACAGCCGGTGCCATAGGTCGATTTGATCATCCCGGGCGTGAAACAGGCCTGCCCCACCGTCGCGGCCTGCTGGTCGCCGGCGATGCCGGCAATGGCGATGGGAGCGCCGAACAGAGCCTTTTCCGTTTGGCCGAAATCAGCGGCGCAATCGCGCACTTCTGGCAGCAAGGCAGGGGGAACATTGAACAGTTGGCAAAGCTCCTCGTCCCAGCGCTGCCGGTGAATATCGAACAGCATCGTCCGCGAGGCATTGGTGGCATCGGTTGCATGTACCGCGCCGCCGGTCAGCTTCCACAATAGCCAACTGTCGATGGTACCAAACGCCAGTTCGCCCGCCTCCGCCCAGGCGCGGGCGCCCTCAACGTTGTCCAGCAGCCAGGCGATCTTGGTCGCGGAAAAATACGGATCAACAATCAGGCCGGTGCGCGACTGGATCAGGGCGTCGTGGCCGGAGCGGCGCAAGCCATTGCAAAGATCCGCCGTGCGCCGGTCCTGCCAGACAATCGCATTGTGGATCGGCAGGCCCGTATCCCGGCGCCAGATCACGGTGGTTTCCCGCTGGTTGGCAATACCGATGCCCGCAATCTCTCCCGCGCCGACGCCGCCTTTGTCCAGCACTGCACGGGCCGTGGCCAGGGTATCCCGCCAGATCTGTTCGGCGTCGTGCTCGACCAGACCGGGGGCCGGAAAAATCTGCGGCAGCTCCTGTTGCGCATTGGCCAGGGCCGCGCCGTTCCGGTCGAACAGAATAGCTCGGCTGGAGGTGGTGCCCTGGTCCAGGGCGAGAATCAGGCCGTTCTGGGTCATGAAACCAGGCTCATTGTTTTTTGCGTTTCTTCATCGCTTGGCTTGCCGCCGCCTTCAGGTCCTGAGCCCGCAGCCAGCCCGGCGTGCCCTTGGGCAGCAGGCGCTCGGCCCGGCTTGCCTGACCCACCGCATCGCGGAACTTGCCCGTCAGTATATATCGTTCCGCCGTGGCCAGGGCGGCGCGGCCGACATCGCCGTTGCGGCCATAAGCCATGCCCAGCCAGCGCCATGCGGACGGATTGCCCGGGTCCAGGCGCACGGCCCGGCGCATATTCGCAACAGCGGCTTCGATATGACGGTCACTCTGAATGGAAACCTGGGCCTGCCCCAGGCCGATGCGCAGCAGTACTTCATTCGGCCGCAGGGCCACCGCCCGCTCATATGGCGCTACGGCGGCCTCCACGTTACCGCTTTCAAACAGGATCTGGCCATGCAGTTCATGGAAATAGGCATCTTCGGGGCGGTCCTTCAGCAAATCCTCCATCAAAGCCAAAGCTTTGTCGGTTTCACGTTTCTTGTGCCGGGTGATGGCCCGGGCGTAGCGCCCTGATAGGCTGTTGTCGCTGGGTGGGTATTTGCGCAGGGACTGCACGGGCGATTGCAGGAACGCAATCAGCTTGGCCCGCATGCGGCTGTGCCGTTCGACGAATAGCGGCCGCTCCGCCGCATTGGAATATGGTGACCGCTTCACATGGGCGCGGATCGCATTGACCCGATTCCGGGTAAGGGGATGGGTGCGCACATAGGGATCCTGGCTGGAAGTCAACAGGGCCTCCTGATCACCCAGCTTGTCAAAAAACGCCAGCATGCCCCGGGCCGACTGTCCGGTTTGTTCCAGCATGGAAATGGCCGCCTGATCGGCGGAACCTTCCTGGATACGGCTGTATTTCAGGAAGGAACGCTGCGCCACCTGCGTTCCGCCGGCGATGATGGCCTGGCCGGCGCCGCCCTGGCCGGCGATGGCGGCGGCGGCGCCCAGAACAAGCGCCATGATCGACTGGGCCGAGGCATCGCGCAGGGCGTCCTGGGTACGGGCCAGATGGCCGCCGGTGATATGGCCGGTTTCATGGGCGATCACGCCGATGACCTGATTGGCGTTGTCCGAGGCAATCAGCAGGCCGGTATTAATGAATATCTTTTGCCCGCCGGCGACAAAAGCATTGAGCGAGGGGTCGTTGACCAGGTATACGCGCACCGCCGAGGGTTCCAAGCCGGCGATCGCGAACAGTGGTGCACCGAACTGCCGGATGGTATCCTCAATCTCCGCGTCGCGGATGAAGCTGAACTTTCGCGCCTGAGCCGGTCCGGCCAGGATCGGAAGCATCGAGATAGAAAGTAGTAGAAGCCCAATTATGTATCGCAAGCCCACCGCTCCATCAGCCAAGCTGTCCCAAACTAGGTCCGTCATTCGGCGCCGTCAACGCGCGGGCCTCGGTGTTCTGCTGTTGACCCTGGCGGCTTGCACCGCGCCGCCGCCGAAAGTCGGAGAAATCGGCGCGGTCGCGGGTTTTCTGGGCGGCACTGTCGCCGGGGAGCCGCGGGCCGCTTTGGTAGCCCGCGATATGCTCTCGGCCGGCGGAACGGCGGCGGACGCAGCGACGGCGGCCTTTTTCACCATGACGGTAACTTACCCGGTCGCCGTCGGTTTGGGCGGCGGCGGGATCTGCCTTTACTACGATCATCGCAGCAACAAAGCCGAGACACTGGATTTTCGGGCCCGGCCGCCGGCCGCCGGCGGAACCGTGGCGGTGCCAGGCGCCTTGCGCGGCATGGCGCTGCTGCACAGCCGCTATGGCCGTCTGCCCTGGGGGCAACTGGTGGCGCCAAGCGAAACGCTGGCCCGTTTCGGCCATAACATCAGCCGCGCCCTGGCAAAGCGCCTGACGCCACAGGCCGAAAAACTGCGGGCCGACGTAACGGCGGCCAAGCTGTTCCTGCGGGCCGACGGCAGGCCGCTGGCAGAGTCTGAAAATCTGGTTCAGGTGGAGCTTGCCTCCATCCTGACCCGCATTCGGACCCGGGGGCTGAGTGATTTGTATGGCGGCGTGATGGGGCGGCAATGGCTGGCAGCCGCCACTAGCCTGGGCGGCAAGGCTACGATTGAGGATTTGCGCCGTTACCGCGCCGATTGGCGCAAGACCGAGCGGCGGGAAATCGGCAATGCCATCCTGCATTTCCCAGGCCTGGCGCTGGGTGAGAGCCCGGCACTGAAATTGAGCCGGCTGTTGAACTCCGCTTCCGTGGGCGCGGCGGCCGCCCAGGTCTTCGGCGGCGCCGATCTCGCCAGGACCGAGGACCGAGGTGAGGCGGGAATTGTGGTCGGCGACAGTTTTGGCTCCGCCGCCGCATGCGTCTTTCAAATGAATGGCGCCTTCGGCAACGGTGTCGTGGCGCCCAACATGGGTGTTTTCCTGTCACCCAACATCGCGGAGGCCCAGGGCGGCGGCTGGTCCGGCTATCCCTTGCCCCTGGTGGCCGCAAATGAACACGTGCAAGAGGCGGTCCTGGCCACAGCGGGCGCGGGCGGGCCGGCTGGCGCGGCGGCGGCGATCGCGGTCACCGTGGCGGCAATGATTGACGGCAAGTCATTGGCTCAGGCCATGTTGGTACCGGGGCGCAAGAGCGCCGAGGCAGGGTCGGTGCAGGCTTTTTCGTGCCCCAAAGGCATCCGCACCGGAGCGGGAAGCTGCAAATTCGCCGCCGATCCCCAGGCGTTCGGACTGGCCGCGTTCGACAAATTTTGAGGCCGAGATGAAAATTTCGAAACGCGGCGACATTCCGCCTTTTATTGTCATGGACGTGATGAAGGCAGCCGCCGAGCACGAGGCGGCGGGCGAAGGTGTCTTGCACATGGAGGTCGGCCAACCCTCCACACCGGCGCCAAAAGGCGTGGTGGCGGCGGCCAAGCAGGCCTTGGATGGCGATGTCCTGGGTTATACCCTGGCCACCGGGATAGAGCCTCTGCGGCGGCGTATCGCGCGCCATTATCGGGATTTTTATGGCGTTGAAATTCCGGCAGAGCGGATTTGCGTCACCACTGGTTCCTCGGCCGGTTTTCTGCTGACTTTCCTGGCGGCCTTTGATCCAGGCGACAAGGTCGCCATTCTGCGGCCCGGCTATCCTTGCTACCGGAATATACTCGGCGCCCTGGATATCGAGGCGGTTGAAGTGCCGGTGGGCGCGGAAAGCCGCTTTCAACCGACGCTGGATATGCTCGAGGCGGCGGGTGGCAGCGCCTTGGATGGTTTGTTGATCGCCTCGCCCGCCAATCCGACGGGTTCCATGTTGCGGGAGGATGAGCTGCGTCGGATTCTTGACTATTGCCGGCACAATTCGATCCGCTATATCTCGGACGAAATCTACCACGGCATTACCTATGGCGAAGCCGCCGCAACCGCCGCCGCCTTTGACGATACCGCCGTGGTCATCAATTCATTCTCGAAGTACTACTCCATGACCGGCTGGCGCCTGGGCTGGATGGTATTGCCCGAGGATATGCTGCGGCCGGTCGAACGCCTGGCCCAGAATTTGTTTATTTCCGCCCCCAGCCTGGCCCAGCACGCCGCCGTCGCCGCTTTCGAGTGCGGGGAGGAATTGGACGGCAACGTAAACCGCTACGCCCGTAATCGGGAGCTATTGCTGGCGGAATTGCCCAAGGCCGGCCTGGACGAATTCGCGCCGGCCGATGGCGCCTTTTACATCTATGCCGATGTGCGCAAGTTCACCAATGATGCCCTTGCCTTCTGCGCCCAAATGCTGGAACAGACGGGAATAGCGGCAACGCCCGGCAACGATTTCGATCCCGTCGACGGCGCCTCGTATATCCGCTTTTCCTTTGCCGGCTCGACCGAGGACATGGCGGAGGCCTGCCGCCGCCTGCGCGGCTGGCTCGGCGACTCCTAAGAACCGCCTAGAGCAACCCGCATTCAATTGGATCCAATTAAATGCGGATAATACCAGTCGCCATAAGTCATGACACGATCGCCCATTCTCTCCGGGTGATTGAGGCTATTTTGTCTGGTCTGT
>JASLLM010000119.1 GCA_030747035.1 Alphaproteobacteria bacterium
TCCCGATGTCGCCTGGATCGAGACCCCCCGCTGCACCACGTGCAACGAATGCACCGAGCTCAACAACCAGTTATTCGCCTACAACGACAACCAACAGGCCTATATCCTGGACATCGACGCGGGCAGCTTCAAGGATATGGTGGAAGCAGCGGAGACCTGTCAGGTCTCGATCATTCATCCCGGCAAGCCGCGCAATCTAAAGGAAGCAAACCTGGCGGAACTGATAAAACGGGCGGAGCCATTCCAATAGGGCAACCCGGCGCAACCATTGCCGGAATATCTAAGCTGCGCTAGGCAGCGCCCTGATGACGGGGAAGCCGGAAATTGGATCGCGGTTCTTATCATCTGTTAACAGGTTGACGTTGGCCTGGCGCCATTCCTTGGTGCCGATGTCCCCGTCTCCACGCCTGTTCAATCAAGCCGCACCGGGCGCAACGCTGTCTTTGACTTTGGCCCAAAACCGGTCGCGGTCGCGCAGCGTCGCTGGAAATTATATGAGCTCCCGGTTTCGGCCGGCGTCGCACTAGCGATGAAATATCGTAGAGTCGTGAACGGAAGCCGGACCTGGTGCGGACGCCGGAATCAAGGACCAGCGGATAACGCTGGCCAAGTCAAACCAGCCGACAGCCCTTGAGCGATACTGTGTAGACCGATAATGGCCCGCAGGCGCGCCCGCGCAACTAATCCGAGGTGGTCTCAAACCTACCTGTCGGGGTTTCAAAATCTTGCTTGCCGTCCGGAGGGATCTTGCCCGTTTCGTATTTCTGGCACCTTGAATGACACGCCACTCGGATTTTTCCGCAGCTCGTCCAAGGGTTTCCGCGAATTCGGTTATTCGAACACTAACCGTGCCGTGCAAAGCTGTCGGCTCCTTGGCGCCAGCAGCAAATGACCAACAAGTAACAGGCCATGCCTGACAGGAAGAGGCTATCGCAGAGCGAGTTCGCAGCCATCGTGCGCGCACCACACGCTTCAGGCCGGCCGGCCCGGGGGACAGCGCGCCAACCTGTCGTTTCACGACCTACATGACCTGGGCGAATCTGTCCGATGCTGACTTCACCGGCGCCGATCTGCAGCGTATCCGGGCGGTACACACCGACTTCACCGACGCCGTCTTGCGCAACGCCACCCTGTGCGAGGCGGACATGCAGGGCGCTGAATTCGAAGGCACCGATCTGCATGATGCCCATCTAAGCGGCGCCAATGTGACCGGCGCCTCGTTCCATGAGGCAAACCTGGAAGGGGGCCGCCTGGACGGAGCCAATATGGACAAGGCCCGGGTTTCCGCCTAGGACATCATCCCGTCAACATACCGCTAATATTTGGCTGGGCGCTTTTCTTGGAAGGCGGCGACGCCTTCGGTGAAATCCGGGCTGGCGCGGACGCGGTCGCCCAGGACATGTTCCATTCCCTCCCGGCTTTGATTGATGGCGTCGTCGGTGGTGCTGATCTGTTCCTTCACCGCCTGCACCGCCACGGGGCTGTTGGCGGCAATGGTCTCGGCCATTTGAATGGCCCAGGGCATTAATTCATCGCGCGGCAGCACCCGGTTGATCAGATTGATACGCGCGGCTTCCGCCGCGTCGATCAACTGGCCGGCCAGGATCAGTTCCATGGCATGCACATGGCCGATCTGCTGGCGCAGCCGCAAGGCCGCGCCGCCGAAGGGATAGACGCCCCATTTGACCTCCGGCAGGCCAAACCGCGCCTCGGGCGCGGCGGCGCGGATGTCGGTGGAGAGCAGCAATTCCACCCCGCCGCCGGCGCAATCGCCGTTGACGGCGGCAATGATCGGCTTGCGGTAGGCACCGTATTTCAGCAGGCCCTTGTAGATCGTTTGCGAAAGCTCCGGACTGGCGGAGAGATCGCCCGACAGATCCGCCCCGGCACAGAACGATTGCTCCCCCGCACCGGTTAGAATCAGGCAACGGTAGGGGGCATCCTGCAGTTTCAGCCACAATTCCCCCAACTGCCGCAGATCGTCACGGCTCAAGGCGTTACGCTTGGCCTGATTGTCCATGGTGATGATGGCGATATGAGGGCCGTGATCATTGACGGTAAGGGTCATCTAGCTGTGCTCCTCCTGCGGCGCCACATCCACCACCACCTTGCCCATGGCGCGGCGTTCGGTCAAAAGGCGCAATGCCTCCACACCCTGTTCCAGGGGCAGGCGATGGGTGATGATGGGACGCAATTGGCCCTGGGCGTAAAACTCCCCCAGCTCCGCCATGGACCGGACGATCAGTTCCGGTTTGTGCCAGCGGAAATAACGATAGGATGAACCCAGGGCCGCGCGGTGCTTGACCAACAGGCGGTTGGCGGGAACCTTCGGCACGCCGCCGACAAAGCCGAAATGCACGAAACGTCCGCCCCAGCCCAGGGATGAGAGGGCACCGTCGAACAGCTTGCCGCCCACGGGATCGAAGCAGACATCGGCGCCCTTGCCCTGGGTTATCTCCATGACCCGGTCCTTCAGGTCTTCGTCGGCATAGTTCACCACCTCATCCGCACCATGTTCCCGCACCACCGCCAGGCGCTCATCACTGCTGGCGCCGGCGATCACCCGGGCCCCCATGGCCTTGCCGGTTTCCACCGCCGCCAGGCCGGAGCCGCCCGCCGCGCCCAGTACCAGCATGGTCTCGCCCACTTCCAGGCGGCCCTGCCAGCGGATCGCCAGGTGGGCGGTCAGGTAGGCGATGGTAAAGGCGGCGCCGTCGGCGAAGCTCATGCCGTCGAACAGATGCCAGCATTCCGCCTCTACCGCGATGGCCTGTTCGGCGAAGCCGCCGTGGGCCAAGGTGGCCATGACCCGATCGCCGGGCTTGAAACCCTCGACGCCCGGCCCCACCGCCGCGACACGGCCGGCGCCCTCCAGGCCCGGCGCGAAGGGAAAATCCGGTTTGGTCTGATAGTTGCCGGCGACCATGATGGTATCGGCAAAATTGGCCGAGGAGGCCACGATGTCGATCAGGATCTCGCCCTCTGCCGGCTCCGGAGCCGCCATTTCGCCCATCTGCAAGGTGTCGATTTCGCCCCAGGCCCGGCAAATGAGTGCCCGCATGATTGTCTCTCCCGCCCACGTTTGCTTTTGCCCATGATGCCCGAGGCGGTGCGAGATGCAAATGGCGTCTTGCCGAACCTTGGGTTACAAAGGGCGTCTTCGCGTTCCCAATTTGAAAGATCGAGAGCCCATGTCCACTGAGTTGCAACTGAAAACCGACAAGATGATCGCCCGCAAGGAAGACGGCGTTGGCTGGATGATCTTCAACAACCCGGAACGGCGCAATGCCGTCTCGCTGTCCATGTGGGAAGCGGTTGGCGACATCATGACGGATTTCGGCGCCGACGATGATGTACGCGTCGTGGTCATGAAGGGCGCGGGCGACAAGGCCTTTGTCTCGGGCGCCGATATTTCCGAATTCGCGGAGAACCGCAACTCAGCGGCGGCGGAGGAGAACTACAACGCGGCCACCGCATCGGCTCACAAGGCTATGATGACCTTGCAAAAGCCATTGCTGGCGATGATCCAGGGCTATTGCGTCGGCGGCGGCGTCGCCGTCTCCCTGGCCGCCGATATCCGCATTGTCGCCGACAACAGTCAATTCGCCGTGCCCGCCGCCCGACTGGGCCTGGGCTATGGC
This sequence comes from Alphaproteobacteria bacterium, assembly GCA_030747035.1. Classification (GTDB taxonomy): domain Bacteria; phylum Pseudomonadota; class Alphaproteobacteria. Next base: position 3,642 of record JASLLM010000119.1, read on the forward strand.
TACGGCGGCCTGCGCAACCTGACCGCCCTGGTGGGCCCGGCCATGGCCAAGGAGATCTTTTTCACGGCCCGGCGCTTCAATGCGCAGGAGGCCCTGGCCATGGGCCTGGTCAACCGGGTGGTGCCGCTGGATCAACTGGAAGCGACGGTGGCGGAATATACCGCCATGATCAGCGAGAACGCGCCGCTGACCATCCGCGCCGCCAAGGCCACTGTGGTCGAGGTCCTGAAGGATCCCGACAAGCGTGACCTGGAGGCCCTGGAAGAGAAGATCAAGGCCTGCTTCGACAGCGAGGACTTCACCGAGGGCCGCACCGCCTTCATGGAAAAACGCAAACCGAACTTCAAGGGCAGGTAGACCCTTCGCAAGAAACAAACTCAAACAACCGATAGAAGGAAAGGAAACATCATGGGACTGTTAGACGGACGGGTGGCAATCGTCACCGGATCGGGCCGGGGTATAGGGCGGGAGGTCGCCCTGCAACTTGCGGACCACGGTGCCAAGGTCGTGGTCAACGATTTGGACGCGGGCCCGGCGGATGAGGTCGTGGCCGAGATCAAGGCCGCCGGTGGCGAGGCCGTGGCCTGCGCTGGATCGGTAACCGAAACCGGTTTCGCCGAGCGCTTTGTCGGCACCGCCATCGATACCTATGGCGATCTGCATATCATTATCAACAATGCCGGCTATACCTGGGATGCGGTGATCCAGAATATGTCGGAGGAACAGTTCGACGCCATGATCGACGTGCACCTGAAGGCGCCGTGGCGGATCTTGAAAGAAGCTGCCGAGTTCATCCGGGTCAAATCCAAGGGCGAGGCCCAGGAAGGCCAAACCATTGTGCGCAAGGTAGTTAATATCTCCTCCGTCTCCAGCACCCGGGGTAATGCGGGGCAGACCAACTATTCCTCCGCCAAGGCCGCCGTGGTGGGTCTGTCGAAAACCCTGGCCAAGGAATGGGGCCGCTACAACGTGGCCGTCAATTCCGTTGCCTTTGGTTTCATTGAAACCCGCCTGACCGAAGCCACGGACGAAAAGAAAATCATCGAGATCGAGGGCAAGGAAATCCCCGTGGGCGTGCCGGTGCAGAACGTCCAGGCCTCCATGCGGTCGATACCCATGGGCCGGGCCGGCACACCTACCGAGGCCGCCGGCGCCGTTGTGGCCCTGTGTCTGCCACAGTCGGACTATATCTCCGGCCAGATGGTTGAAGTCACTGGCGGCATATAGGGGGTCGGGCGCAATGAACGATCTGCTGATCGAAAATGACGATGGTCTGCTGTCCCTGACCCTGAACCGGCCGGAGCAGATGAACGCCATGTCCGGCGAAATGGTGCAGGGCGCCACGGCGGCGGTGATGGATGTGGTGGAGAACAAATCCGCCCGCGCCATCCTGCTGACTGGCGCCGGCCGCGGCTTCAGCTCCGGCGCCGATCTCTCCGGCGGCGGCCTGACCGGTGCGCGGGAGAGCATCGAAGGCCGCATGATGGCGGGCATCAACCGCCTGATCCTGGCGATCCGCGAGGTGCCGGTGCCCGTGGTGGTGGCCCTGAACGGCCCGGCGGCGGGGGCGGGCTGTGGCCTGGCCCTGGCCGGCGACATGATCATCGCCGCGCAATCGGCCAAGCTGTTGACCGCCTTTGCCCGCATCGGCGCGGTGCTGGATGGCGGTATGTCCTGGTCCCTGACCAACAAACTGGGCCCGGCCCGGGCCATGGGCATGGCCCTTCTGGCGGAGCAGGCCATCGACGCCCAGACCGCCAAGGACTGGGGCCTGGTCTGGGACGTGGTGCCGGACGAAGACCTGATGGACGAGGCCACAAAACTGGCCCGCCGCTTCGCCACCGGACCTACCGTGGCGTTGGGCCTGATCAAACGGCAAATCGCCCTGGCCCAAACCGGCTCCATGGCCGACGCCCTACGGTTCGAGGCCGCCTGCCAGGGCCAGGCCTTCAAGACCGACGATTTTCCCGAAGGCGTGAAAGCCTTTCAGGAGAAGCGCAAGGCGAATTTCGAGGGACGCTAGAAAGGTCCGCCTAAACGCCTTCGGCCTGAAGCCGGGACAGTTGCTCCGTCACGGCCTCTTTCGGTGCGAATTTGAGCAGCGAATTCAGGGTTATCGACTGCATGGTTGCGCGGGTCAGGTCGTCGATTTCGGCCCGGACGTTGTCCAGGGCCCGGCTGATCGGTGTGCCGATGACGGCTTCATCGTCGTCGGCGCCCTGGAAGTCGGGCTCGAACAGCTCCATGACATCCCACAGGGTGACCCGCCTGACATTGCCGCAGAAGCGGTAGCCGCCGCCCACCCCGCGCACGGACTGGATCAGGCCGGCGCGGACCAGCCGGCGCATCACCTTGGCCAGATGATGGGCCGAGATGCCATAGCGCACGGCAATGTCCGCGGTGGACATCTGACGCTCAGGCTCGGCGGCCAGTTCGAGGACCGCATACAGGGCGAATTCCGTTGATTTCTGCAGGCGCATCTTTTCAGCCCCGCTCCAAACTCTTTTCCAACTCCATGTACGGTCCCGCCGTCATGCCCTGGCTGCGGAAGAACGAGAGGTTCAGGCCATCGTTGCGGGAGACCATGGTGCGCACGGTGGAGACGCCGCAGTCACGAAAGCGGCTACAGACCGCATCCAGCAGGCCGCTGCCGATGCCCCCTTCCCGGCAATCAGGCGAGACGTTGACCGCGAAGACCCAGCCGCAGGGCGGCGAGCCGAATTCCCAGGTGCGGATTTCGCCAACGATAAAACCGGCAATCTGGTTGGATGTTTCGGCGATCAGGAAATATCGCCCGAAATGCTCTTCCGCCACATAGGCCTGAAACATCTCCCGCCAATAGTCCGGCTTGGCCAGACCGGTATGAATTTCATCCAACCGGATGACTGTTTCGAGATCACCGGAAACGGCATCCCGGAAGATTGTAGCCGTCCCGCTCATGGCTGTACTGGGGGGTCGTCGTCCCGGTCCCAATCCTGGTCCGGTTCGGGATAGCGTTGCAGCCATTCCTGGACCAGGGCGACATGCTCTGCTTCCTCTGCCACGAATTCCGCCGCCAGGGCGCGCAGTTCCTCGTTGGGTGATTGCGCCGCCACTTCCTCGTAGAAGGCCAGGGCGCGGCGCTCCGCGGCCAGGGCCAGGGTCAAAGCCTGATGCGGCAGCATCAGATAATGCATCTCGCCAAACGGGATCGCCTCGGGGCTTTCCAGATTGCCCCAGGAATAGTCGGCGGCGGCCATGGGCGTGGCTGCGGCGCCATGTTCCAGGCTCAATTCAGCGGCATGCTTGGCTTCGATCTCCGCCAGCTTGGCGAACAGATCGCCGACCTCGCTATTGTTGCAGCCATACATCTGATCGGCCAGATCCTGATAGCGTTCCGCCGCCTCGTTCTCGATGGCGTAGGCGTGGGCCAGCAGGGTTTCACGGTCGTTGGCGTTCATGGCAAGAACTCCGCTTCGAAATCAACATTCGCCGACGTGTCCGGATTGAAGGCCGGTTGATAGGGCGCCCGCTTGCCGCGGTACAGAATGCCGGTGTTGAAGCCGTCGTCCGTCAGAACCCGGCGTGCCGCCCGGGCCCGGTCGTCGGTTGGATCCACCGAAGCCGGATGCACCTGTTTGGCCCACTCCCGCTCCTCGGGCCGGAAAGTGACGCAGGGGCTGAGAATCTCGATCAGGGAAAAGCCCGGATGATTGATCGCCTCGACGATGGTTTGCGCCGTGCCCTTGGGGTCGCCGGAAAAAGTCCGGGCGACGAAATTGGCGCCCGCCGCCAGGGCAATGACCAGGGGATGAAACGGGCTCAGGCCCGTACCGCCGGGCACCAGGGCGCTGTCCCATTCGGGCGGTGTGGTGGGTGAAGGCTGGCCCTTGGTCATGCCATAGACCTGATTGTCCATGACGATATAGGTCAGATCAACATTGCGCCGGCAGGCATGCATGAAATGATTGCCGCCGATGGAATAGCCATCGCCATCACCGCCCGTGGCGATGACCAGCAGATCGGGCCGGCTTAACTTCAGGCCGGTGGCGAGCGGCAGGGCCCGGCCATGCACGCCGTGAAAGCCGTAGCAGGAGGTATAGGCCGGCACGCGGGAGGAACAGCCGATGCCGGAGATAACGGCGACGTCCTCGGGCGGCCGGCCCACTTCGGCCATGGCCATGGTAATCGCCATCAGGATTGAGAAATCACCGCAACCGGGACACCAGACCGGTTTCAGATCGGATTTATAATCCCGCGCCGTCAGCGCGCATGCGGTCTCAACGCTCATGACAGCCACTCCTCCAACTTGGCAGCGATTTCCGCCGCCCGAAACGGTTGCGGTCCAGGCCGGGCGTAAAGGTCGGCCATGGCCGGCAGATCGAACTGCGCCTTTAGATGACCAAAGAACTGCGCCATCTGGCTTTGTTCGATGACCAGGATCTTGTCGCTGCCGTCCAGGGCCTCGGCCAATGCTCCAGGCAGAGCCGGCGAGATCAAGCGCAATGAGATCAGCCGCAGGCGCCTCCCGTCCGGATCGACCCGGCGCATGGCCTGACGTACCGGTCCGGTGGTCGAGCCCCAGGTGATGATGGCGGCGGGGCCGTCGCCCTCGATCTGGGCCCAGTGATCGCCGTAGTCAAAATCCACCACCTTGCGCAGGCGTTTCTCCAGTTGCTGATTATGATCGGCGACACCGGAAGACGGCGTACCGCTTTCAGCATGTTCCAGACCATCGGCGGTATACTGCCCGCCCGGCGTGCCCGGCAGAGCCATGGGCGAGACGCCTGTCTCCGTCAGGGCATAGCGTTTGTAGTTCTCGCCCGGTGTCTCGGCCACCAGGCGGCGTGTGGCGAAGGCAAGTTCGGCCGGTTTCTCCACGATGCCCAGGGCCTGTCCGAAGGATTGATCGGACAGCATGATGGTGGGCACCTGCATGGATTCGGCCAGATGGGTGGACCACTGCGCCGTGAACAGGCAATCGGCTATGGAATTCGGTGCCGTCACCACGTGAGGTGCGTCGCCATGCAGACCATAAACAGCGATGTTCAGGTCGGTCTGCTCGGACTTGGTCGGGATACCGGTGGAGGGCCCGCCGCGCATGACATCGATCACCAGCATTGGAATTTCGGCCGCCACGGCAAGACCGATGGATTCACTCATCAGCGCCAGCCCCGGCCCCGATGTCGCGGTCAAGACCGCCGATCCGCCAAAGGAGCCGCCGACAATCATGTTGATGGAGGCCAGTTCGTCCTCCGCCTGAACCAGCAGGCCGCCGGCCTTTTGCAGCCGCGGTGCCAGCCATTCCAGAATTTCCGTGGCCGGGGTAATGGGATAGGCGGCTGCAAAACGCACGCCGCCGCGCATGGCGCCATAACCCGCCGCCTGATTGCCCGAGATGATCCAGCGCGCCGTATCCCCGGCCGGTCGGTCCAGCTTCGCCAGGGCAAAATTCGCCGCTTCGCCATAACCCAGATCAACGGCGGTCTGACCCTGGGCCATTGCGGCCTCGCCCTTTTTCACCAGTTGCTGGCCAACCAGGGCCGCGACCACATCCCGTGGCAAGCCAATAGCACCCGCCACCGCGCCCAGGGCCACCATATTGGGCCGGGTGCCTTTGTGGGTACGGGTCAGGGTTTTCAGATTGATCTCGGCCAGACGCGGGCCGGCGCCCGTGACGATTTCCGGCAGCTCGGCGTCGATTTCGCCGGAGACAACCAGGCTGTCGGCCTCCAGTTGCAGCTCGCCCGCAAAGCGCTGGGCGTTCTTCCAATCGATGGCAAACAACAGATCGACCCGGTCGCCCTGGATCTCAACCGGATTGGCGGACAGAGTGACGAAGGCCGCGGCCTCGCCGCCCCTAATCTGCGGACCAAAGGACTTGGTCATCAGGCCGTAATAGCCAGCCCGCGCCGCCGCCCGCAGCAGAATCTCCGCCGCCGTCATGACGCCGGAACCGCCACTGCCCAACATGACAACGGTCAATGCCTCCGTCTGCACATCGGTCACGGAGACGGCCGGCCTGTCCAGAGTGGTCTCAATCTGGTTCATCGAGGGGTCCTCCGTACGTATCGTCCTGTCGAATTAAACTTGACGGCTAAAACCGTATTGTGGTACTCAAATACCATATTAGCTGATCCATACGGATTTCGTCAATGCTTTTAAGGGTCTTTGGGGGGCTTTTTCGGCGGCGGCGGCAGAAAAGTCCGGAGCGGCGATGTGAAAGAAAGATTCTGGGGAATGATCCAGTCAGGGGAAGACGAAGAGGTCATGACGACACACTGGGAGATTATCCAAGATGACCGTGCAAGAAATTGTCGACCGCTGCCAGGCCTTATTCGACGACCTGGATTTCAACGCAGTTAAGGATTGGAAGGCCGCCAACCCAGGCGGCAAGGCCATCGGCTACCTGCCGATCTATGTGCCGCGCGAGATCATTCATGCCGCCGGCATGCTGCCCGTCGGTATCTTCGGCGGCGGCGATCAGCTGGAAGTGATCCATGGCGATGCTTATTATCAAAGCTATATCTGCCGCATTCCCCGCTCCACCATCGAACTGGGGCTGACCGGGCGCCTGGACAGTCTGGACGGCATGCTGTTTCCCAGCATCTGCGACGTGATCAGAAATCTTTCCGGCATGTGGCAGCTGTTGTTCAAGGACAAATACGTCAAATATTTCGACGTGCCCCAGACCTATAGGGACGAGATCGGCGGTGCCTTTTATATCCACGAGATGCAGGCCCTGCGCGAGGATCTGGGCAAACTGGGCGGGCACGAAATCACTGACGAGGATCTGCAGAACTCCATCGCGGTCTATAACGAGAACCGCCAGGTCATCAACGAGCTTTATGATTTGCGCGCCAAACAGCCATGGCAGGCGCCCACGTCCGAGATTTATCTGCTGCTGCGGGCCGGCATGGTCTTGCCGGTTGAAGAGCATACGCAACTGCTGCGCGACTATATGGATGCGGTCCAGGCGGAGGAACGGCCCCGGCGGGACAATTGCCGGGTGGTGGTCAACGGCGTGTTCTGCGAACAACCGCCGCTTGGCCTGATCAAGTCCCTGGAGATGGCCGGCTGTTATGTAGTGGACGACGATTTCCTGCTGGTGACCCGCTGGCTGATCGACGATGTGCCCACAACGGGCGATCCCATGGAGAACCTGTCGAAAGCTTTCCTGCATCATTCCGCCGCCACCTCGGCCAAGTTCGAGCCGAACAAGGCTGACAAGGGAAGGTTCCTGATCAATCAGGTGCGCAACAGTGGTGCCGAGGGCGTGGTCTTTGCCGCACCCAGCTTTTGCGACCCGGCGCTGTTGGATCGACCGATGCTGCAGGAGGCCCTGAACCGGGATGACATTCCCTTCACCGCCTTCAAGTACGCCGAAAATACCGGACAGATGCAGGCGATCCGCGAACAGGCGGGCACCTTCGCCGATTCAATCAAGCTATGGAGCGCATGATGAACACAGCCGCCCCCAGAAAACCCTCCACCGAGGTGATTAAAGAAGCTTCCATGCTGAAGCAAAAGGTGATGATCGACGAGAATTTCCAACGGCTGTCCACTTCGAATGAGGAGGGCCGCAAAGTGGTCTCCACCTTCGTGCCGGGCAACCTGAACGAATTGCTGATGTGCTTTGATGTCGACCGCAATTTCCCCGAGATCAACGCCCTGCAAAATGGCATGCGCAAGAAATCCGGCCGCCTGATCATGGAGGCGGAGCGCAATGGCCAGTCCGAAGACGTCTGCACCTATGTGAAATCAGACCTGGGCATGATTGAACAGGGAAACATAGGACCCACCGGCGACAAGCTGCCCGACCCGGATGTCCTGTTGCTGTCCTACACCGGCTGTTTCACCTTCATGAAATGGTTCGAACTGGTGCGCGAGAAATACGACTGCGAGACCATCATGCTGCACGTGCCCTATCAGGCCGACGGCACGATCACCCAGAACATGCGCGACTATGTGGTCAAGCAGTTGAAGGACGATGTCATCCCCACCCTGGAACGGGCCAGCGGCGTCAAGTTCGACATCGACCGCCTGCGCCAGTATCTGCGGCAATCACAAAAGGCCGAGGACGACCTGGTCTGGATCCTGCAATCGGCCAAGAACAAGCCTTCCCCCATCGACGCTTTCTTTGGCGGCGTCTATTACATCGGGCCGATCTTCACCGCCTTCCGCGGCACCGAGGCGGCGACGGAGTACTATCAAACCCTACGGGGCGAGATCAAACAGCGCCTGGCCGACGGCCTGGGGCCCGTCACGCCGGAAGGCGACTTTGGCAAGGAGAAATTCCGCCTGGTCGTTGAAGGCACGCCGAATTACACCAACTTCCGCGAATTCTGGAAGATGTTCTATGACGAAGGTGCGGTCGTCGTCGCCTCCACCTACACCAAGGTTGGCGGTGTCTATGACCTTGGCTTCCGGCATGATCCGGACAATCCGCTGGAGTCCCTGGCTGATTATTGCCTGGGCTGTTACACCAACCTCAGCCTGCCGGCCCGGATCAAGATGTTGAGCAACTACATCGACGATTATCAGGCCGACGGTTTGCTGGTCAATTCCGTGAAAAGCTGTAACAGCTTCTCCGCCGGCCAGGTGTTGATGCTGCGCGAGATCGAAAAACGTACCGGCAAGCCCGGCGCATTCATCGAAACCGATCTGGTCGACCCGCGCTATTTCTCGGCCGCCAACGTGAAGAACCGCATGGAAAGCTATTTCCAGATGCTGGAACAGAAAAACGCCACCCAGGCGGCCTAGAGCAATTTTCGTTCACCGCCAGGTGAACGGTTCAATTGCTCGAACTCAAGAATCGAGGATTTTGCCATGGAAACTTTTATCGGTATCGACCTGGGCTCCACCACCACCAAGGCGGTGGTGATGGACGGAAGCCAGCAGGTTCTGGGACGGGGTATCACCAATTCCCGCTCCAACTATGACGTGGCGGCGGAAGTCGCCAAGCAGGAGGCGCTGCTGAACGCCCGCTTTCATCTGTTCCGCCAGACCCTGGATGGGGTTTCGGCCCTGGACGGGCGCCTGGATGATTTTCTCGATCAATTGGTCCGGGATTTCAGGCTGGAGCAGTTTTTGGAGCAATTGGCGGATCTGGAGCAAACCTGCATCGCCAACGCCGACCCAGAACGCTTCGGCGGCGAGACGGATGCCTTGCACGCAGCCCTGGCCGAAGTCTTTCGCCGCCTGAACATAGAGGCACCGGAACAGTTCGCGCCCGGCGCACAACGGAAGTCCGATTTCTTCCGGGACATCGCCGGCTCCCGCTATCTCGCCGTGGGCGAGGCCGTGGCCAACGAAAGCGATTTGTCCTTCGATCATGTGCTGAACGTCTATGACCGTTCCATCATCGATGTGGAGAACCGCATTTCCGAGGAAAGCCTGTCGGATAAACTGCTCCGGGCCCTTGACCGTACCTTTGCCGCCTACGCTGATCTGGCGGAGGCATCGGATGCGGTGCATGCGCCCATCAGGAAGGTGCTGGATACGCCGTTGGAGGAAACCTTTGTCATCGGTACCGGCTATGGCCGGGCCCGGTTGCCGTTCTCCAAGGATCACATCCGCTCTGAAATTCTCTGCCATGGCCTGGGCGCCCACGTGATGTACCCGGACACCTCCACGGTGTTGGATATCGGCGGCCAGGACACCAAGGCGATCCAGGTGGATCCCGCCGGCCTTGTCTAAAACTTTCAGATTAACGACCGCTGTGCCGCCGGTTGTGGCCGCTATCTGGGCTATATCGCCGACGAGATGAACCTGGGCCTGCACGAACTGGGACCCTTGGCGTTGAAATCCACCCGCAACGTGCGCATCAACTCCCCCTGCACCGTGTTCGCGGGCGCCGAGTTGCGTGACCGGCTGTCCCTGGGCGAGGCACGGGAGGATATCCTGGCCGGTCTGCACCGGGCGATTATTCTGCGGGCGATGTCGATCCTGTCGCGTTCGGGCGGCATCCGCGATCAGTTCACCTTCACCGGCGGCGTCGCCAATAACGGCGCGGCGGTGAAGGCATTGAAGCAATTGATCCAGGAAAACTACGGCGAGTTGACCATCAACAT
>JASLLM010000011.1:0-22292 GCA_030747035.1 Alphaproteobacteria bacterium
CGGGATAAAAAGAAAACCACCAATCAGCCGTTCAGGCTTGGATGTGAACAACCTATTGAGACTCCACAGCTAGTTCGCCTGCCATGCTGGCTCTTCCTAAACTTCCGTGTACATCCAAGTGCGCATGATCGCGACGGCTTCCTCAGGGTGGTTTTCCACCATTTCGATCAATTTGCGGGTTGAGTTGTCGGTTACCCGCCCCTCTATCTCGGCCATGTCAATCTGATCGGTCGCCGAGCCGCCCTGCAGGCGCGCAACGGCGGCCTGGACGAGCTGCTGGGCCTCGTCATCGGCGAGAGAGCCGGATTCCACGGCCTTGATGACATCCGGATTAGTCAATTGAGACGTTAGTACGGCCGGCAGTTGATTGGCGACCTTGACTTCCTCTTTGACCACGGGCTGCCCCTCTTCATCAAGCTGGACGGGCAGTCCCTCGGCTGTGACGAGCTGGCCGGGTGTCAGAACCCTGGAGATGAGGGGGCGCAGAACCAGGAAGATCACCAGAATGCCAATGACCGCCAACGAGCCGACTTCGGCCAGGCGGAAAATATCGCCCTTGGTCAGCGCGAAACCTTCGTCAACCACGAAATCGGGATCGTCTTCCACCCGGGCGAAGCGCATGTTGATGACCTTTACGGTATCGCCACGGGCTTCGTCGAAGCCGATCGAGGAGATCACCAGATCCTCGATCTGTTTCAGATCTTCCTCGGAACGCGGCTTGTAGACGCGCTTGGCCTCGTCACCCTCACCCTCGGTTTCATAGGTGCCATCCACCAAGACCGCGACCGAGAGCCGCTTGACGGTTCCCGATTCGTGGACCTGGGTGCGTACGGTTTTTGATATTTCGTAGTTTATGGTTTCCTCGACGCGGCCGGATTTGTTCTGGGTATTGCCGCCGCCGGCGGAGTCCACATCCTGGTCGGGCAAATTGGTCGAGACGGATACGGTGCCGCTGCTGCCGGCTTCCGCCGATGATTCCGATTGTTCGACACTCTGGGTCGAACGGGCCACCTGGCCGTCAGGGTCATAAAGCTCCGAATTGGTGGTGATGCGGTCGAAGTTCATTTCTGCCGAGACTTCGACCCGCACGCTGCCGAGACCGGCGGAGCGCTCGATCATTGATTCGAGCGCCTCCTTGACCCGCGTTTCGTAGGACAGCCGGTGCTTGCCGATGGTGCCCACACCGGACGGATCGGTTGGATTGCTTCGCCGCGAAAGCAGGTTTCCCCGGTCATCGACGATGGAGACCATTTCAGCCTTCAGTCCCGGCACCGCGGCCGATACCAGGGCCTGAATTGCGGCCACTTGATTGAGATCGAGCAATCGGTTGCCGCGTACCTTCAGAATGATCGAGGCCGAGGCCTTGCGCCGTTCGCGGCTGAACAGTTCGCGCCGCGGCAGAACCAGATGTACCCGGGCCGAAGCGACCTTATCGATCGTGGCGATCGTGCGCGCCATCTCGCCTTCCATGGCGCGCAGATGGTTGATGTTCTGCACGAAGCTAGTGGTGCCGAGGGAATCGGAGCGGTCGAACAATTCATAACCGACGGAGCCGCCCGTCGGCAGACCCTGCGTGGCCATCGACATGCGCAGGCGCAAGACCTGATCCGATGGAACATGAATGATGGTGCCGTTGCCCTTCAATTCAAAGGGCACGCCCATCGCTTCCAGCTTGGAGGTGATTTGCCCGGCGTCCGTCTGATTCAACTCACCGTAGAGCAGCACCATATTGGGTGATGTAAGACGCGTCGTCAAAACCACGAAAAAGGCGATGACAGTAGCCAGGACCACGCCGGTGGCCAAAATTCGCGCTGGCCCCAATGCCTTGACTGCGTCGAAAATACTGTTCACGAATTCCCCACCAACACTGTTACGCCATGCGATGCGGCCATGTCTTTGGCCAGTTTTCTGTCTGTTAGGCGGTCGATGGGTGTTCTGTCCCTGTGCCTAGGCAAATCATGCCTAGCGGGAGATAAAAAAGGGTTAACACAAGTGAGAATCTTCGGCATTTCCGAACGGAAAGCCGGCTATTGCCGCCGCAGGCGGCGAACATCGCCGGAGTTTCCGGCCAAAGGTGCCGGAAACGGCCAATTTTTTTGGAATTATTGAATTGGTTCTAGCGGGCTGTCGGCTGCAAGAAATTTGGTTCGCACGGGCCGGGGTTAGGCGGACAAGGGAGAAGGATATCCATTGCCGGGCTCGAACTCCTCGTGCCTTTGTGCATGTTCCTGATCGCTGTCCCTGTAGAGCTGGGTCCGCGTGGTGCGCAAACCGGGCAGGCCATGACGATCGATCGCCTGCTGCCATGACAGAAATTCCTCGACCGAGAGCGCATAGCGTCGGCAGGCTTCCTCCAGACTGATCAGACCGCCACGAACGGCGGCAACCACCAGCGCCTTGCGCCGGATCACCCAGCGTTTGGTGTTGGAAGGCGGCAGATCGTTCATGGTGATCTGTTCGCCATAGGGACCCATGATGCGGTCCGGGTTTTGATTAGCCATCTGTGTCATCTACTGAACATCCTTCAAACTTGATGCGACAGATCGCGGATTTGCACCAGGCAGCGGGCCAGGCCGTGGCGGGCTGGATGGAAATCTTCATCGATGGCGATGGCCCGTTCCAGCGCATCGCGGGCGGCGGAGAAGTTCTTCTCCTGCATCAACAGACCGCCCAGGGTGTTCCAGGCCAACTTGAAGTCGGGATGCATCTGCAGCAGTCTGTGCAGCAGATCGACGGCCTCCTCCGTCCGGCCCAACTGCGCCAGGGCGGAGGCAAGATTGTTGCCGCAGGCCGGATCGTTGGCGAATTTGTAGGCAACGGCGAAATGCTGGGCCGCACCCTCATCATCGCCCTGCTGTTGCAACAGGTTACCCATCAGAAAGTTACCCGGCGCATCCTCGGGTTCGATCGCCAGGACCGGTTCCAGATACTGCCGGGCCAGATCAAATTCTTCGCACTGCAGGGCGATGTCCGCCAGGCTGTTCCAGGCGTCGAGATATCCCGGATCCAGTTCCGCCGCCATGAGGTAGCTCCGCGCCGCCTCGTCCAGCGCGCCAAGATGTTCCTGCATCTGGCCCAACTGGTAGTGAGCCATGGGACTGTCAGGCTCCATCTCCAGGGCCCGCTGCAGACATTGCGCCGCTTCCCCGTGGCGGTGCAGGGCGCCGAGGACGATGCCGAGATTTAACCAGACAGCCGCCCGGTCAGGCCAAAGGTCCGATAGCTGCAGATACAGCGGAATGGCATCCAGCAGATTTCCCTGTCCGACCAGCGCGTTGGCTTCCGTCCATAGGGTTTCGGGTTGGGGCGATTGTTGATCCATGCTCATGATCACGGGATAATCGACGTATATGGTTAACAATTTCCTGAATTGACCTTGGTTGTAACGTCGCGCCTTCAGGAATAGCTTGTTGCCGGGGGACGTGGGCCTATATTGCCGGCCATGCTTGAACCGGCTTCATCGATGCTGCAACGGATGAGCGCCGACGGTATCCGCCTGGACGGGGTGGCTGACGGCGCGCGTGTTGTCGTCGCCATGTCCGGCGGTGTCGACAGCTCCGTTTGCGCGGCGCTGTGTCAGCGCGCCGGCTACGAAGTGGTCGGCATTACCCTGCAGCTATATGACCACGGAGAGGCCATACAGCGGGCCGGGGCCTGCTGCGCCGGCGCTGATATTTATGATGCCAAGCAGGTGGCGGACGGTCTGGGTATTGCGCACTATGTGCTGGACTACGAAGACCGCTTCCGCGCCGCCGTGATCGATGAATTCGTCGACGATTATCTGGCCGGATCGACGCCGATCCCCTGTATCCGCTGCAACCAGCGGGTCAAGTTCGAGGATCTGTTGGCCACCGCGCGGGAACTTGGCGCGGCCGCCTTGATTACCGGCCACTACGTTCGCCGTCTAGAGGGGGTGAACGGCGCCGAGATGCACCGTGCCGCCGACCCGCGGCGGGATCAGAGTTATTTCCTGTTTACCACCAGCCAGGAGCAATTGCAGTTTCTGCGCTTTCCCCTCGGCGACCTGGCCGCGAAATCCGCGACACGGGATCTGGCGCAAGCGTTCGGCCTGCCGGTGGCGGCAAAGCCCGACAGCCAGGATATCTGTTTCGTTCCCGATGGACGCTACGGCGAATTGATCGAGCGGCTGCGGCCCGGTGCGGTGGAACCAGGCGATATCGTGGATACCGATGGCCGGGTATTGGGCCGGCACGAAGGCGTCATCAATTTTACCGTCGGCCAGCGTCGGGGTTTGGGCCTTTCGGGGCCGGAGCCGTTGTATGTTTTACGCCTGGAGGCCGAGGCCCGTCGCGTGGTGGTCGGTCCAAGGGCGGCCCTTGCCCGGCGCCTGATAGGCCTGCATGAGATCAATTGGCTGGATCATGACCGGCCGGAAGATGGCCGCTTGGTGCAGGCACGAATTCGCTCCACTCATCCGCCGGTCGGCGCCACCATAGCCATCGCCGAAAGCGGTGAATTTGCCATTGAGTTACTGCAGCCGGAAGAGGCGGTGGCGCCGGGTCAGGCCTGTGTTCTTTATGACGGCGACCGGGTCCTGGGCGGCGGCTGGATTGCACGGCCGCAAGCCTATCCGCAATAAAATCACTACATTTTCATCCGGCTGAAATGGCGCCAAAGTCGTATGCCTTAACGGAAAATATACGTTTCCGCCCACAGACTGTAACGCACTGTAACGTAGCGGCCGATATTCAGGTGAATCAGGGGCTGGCGCCGTCCGGGCGAAGCAGAAATTCTGGTGGAAAAGAACTACGCGATAACATTTGGCGGCATGAGTGTGCTGGTCGTCGACGACAGCCGAAACATGCGCCGTATTCTGACCCAGTTGTTGCGGTCCTTTGGCTTCGTGGATATCCGCTATGCTGGTGACGGCCAGGCCGCGCTGGAGGAGCTTCGGATTGGCGGTGTCGATATCGCCATTTTGGATTGGCACATGAAGCCCATGAACGGCCTCGATTTCATCCGCCAGATCCGCAGTGAAGCGACAAGTCCCGATCCATTTCTGCCGATTATCATGCTGACTGGGTTCAGCGAACTGGCCAGGGTCAAACTGGCGCGCGATTGCGGCGTCAACGAGATCTTGACTAAGCCGGTTTCGCCGGAGGCGTTGTACGCCCGGCTGACATCCATCGTCCGCCAGCCCCGTCCCTATGTGGAAACAAGAAGCTTCTTTGGCCCCGACCGCCGCCGCAGGGAGGCGGGCAAATTTCAGGGTCCTTACCGCCGCAGGAGGGATGGGTCGCCGTCCTTTGCCGCCCTAGAGGTGAATAATGGGACGCGGTGATGTCGAAAATGGTTCAAGCCAGCATCGGATAATCCGCCCGGCAAACCGGTTGCAGGTCAAGATGCGGCTCTCGGATTTGACCGTGTCCGAGTTGATGGCCAAGGCCAACCAGGTAATGGCGGCAATGGCGAAAAGCTATCCCAAATGGTTGCAGGCTGATTTGGAGGACCTTGCGGCAGCATATCGGAAATTGTGCGAGGTGCCGCAGGATCAGGCCGTGAAGGCGGAACTGTTTCGTATCTCGCACGATATTAAAGGTCAGGCGGCTGGTTTTGGCTACGACCTGGCGGGCGAAGTTGGTGGTTCATTGTGTTATTGTCTGAACCGGCGTGAAACCATTTCAGAAGTCGATTTGCAGGTCATCGAGGCTCATATCGATGCATTCACCGCCTGTGTGAAACAGTCGTTGAAGGGCGATGGCGGCACCATTGGCCGGGAGTTGTCGGCGGAACTATCGGCGCTGATCGAGCGCACGTAATAGCGCGGCGCAAAGCCGCCGGCCTGATCGCCCGGACCTCAACGCAAATCCTTCATTAATGGCAGAACCTCTTCGGCGAAGCGGACGAATTGCCGGTCCCGGTCTTCGTAGGGTCCAACGAAATCCATGATGACGTGCCGGACGCCGGCCTCGTGAAATTCCAACAACCTTTCTGCCACGTCCTGGGGCCGCCCCAGGGCGCAGTATTTCTTGGCCGCTTCGCGAAAGTCCATGGCGTAACGGACACTCAGGGTCTCGGTGGCTTTGTCCAGGGCGCCTTCGTAGGTGTCATCAACCGTGGCGAACAGCAAATGTCCCGTGCCGAAAGGCCTGTCAGAACCGCCCGCTGCGTCCGCGGCTTCGCTGATTTTTTCCAACGAGTCCCGGTACATCGCCGGGGTCACCACGTAGGAGAGCCAGCCATCGGCGATTTCACCGGCCCGGCGCAGGGCGGCCGGCGAACGTCCGCCGCACCAGATGGGCGGGCCGCCGGCCTGGCGCGCCGGGGGTGACATGGTCAATTCGGGGAAACTGAAATGCCTGCCCTGATGGGAGACGGCTTCGCCGCTCCACAGCTTGCGCATGACCTCGATCCCCTCCGTCAGGCGGGCGCCCCGTTCCGATGGGTCGATGCCGGCAACCTGGAAATCAGTCTTGAATTCGCCGCCCACGCCCACACCCATGATCAGGCGTCCGCCCGATAGGTGATCCAGGGTGGCGGCCTGCTTGGCGACCGGTCCGGGATGACGCAGGGGAAGGAGGTAAACACCGATACCCAGGGCAAGGCGGCTGCTATAGGTAGCGGCCTGGGCCAGTTGTATGAACGGATCCAGAATTGGTATGGCAAAGGACAAATGATCGCCGACCCAAAGGGAGTCATAGCCCAACCGGTCGATCAGTTCGACCATGGCGCGGCCGTCTTCGGCCTCCGGCAGCCAAAGGCCCACCGCCGGCTCGGTCCGCCGGTGCATGGTTTGAACGCCGAAGCGGAATGTCGCATCAAGTTGCAGGGGCATGGCCGCTGTCCTTTGTACTGTGAATTCTCATATATCCGTTATCCGTCCGCGGTGGCGATGGGCGGCCTTACCGCAGGTCCTTTTCGGATCGGCCTCCAAGGGTTTTGGGGGGCGGCATTATCCGAATTCGCCGCCCCGCCGTCACCACGCAGCCTGGCTGCTACTTGATGGAGCAGAAGTCCGTCGGAATCATCAGCATGTTTTCCTGCTTTTCCAACGCACCCAATTGGGCCGAGGCCTGGGTATAGGCGATCCAGTCCGGATCTGCCCACAAAGCGGCGCGTTTCGCCTCGCGGTCGCCGGCATTCTCGTACACCCAAATATGCATGTATTGATTTGGGTTTCCGGTTTCCGTCTTCATATATGCCAGTGGCTGACCCAGATTTCGGCTCTGCGGACCAAAGCCCTTTTCTGCATACAGTTCCAGATGTTTGCCAATCGTGCCGGGGCGGCAAGTATAGGTGCGGACGTCAAGTAGCATGGGAAATTCCTTTGTCATGGGATTCGATTCCCATGCAGTCTACGCCAACGACCGGCGGCTTTCCCATGGCGAAACATGCCGGTCCCATTCATTTGATTGCGAATAGTTCGCAGCCAAATAAATTGTTACCGAATTAATAGTATGCTAATTAATTGGTATCAAACTCAAAACCATGGATCATGGTGAGCCAATTATGGACAGTCCTACGCGCACCGACGCGGCTGGCCGAAAAATGTCCGACCGGGAACAGTTCGGTTTCCGTCTTGGGCGTTTGGCGCGTCTGTGGCGTTCCCGTCTGGATGAAAAAATGCGGCCCCACGGACTTACCCAGGCCCGTTGGGTGGTCATGATGCATATGCGGCGTGAAGCTGACGGCTATCAGCAAAAAGCCCTGGCCCGCTTTGTCGGCATCGAAGGGCCCACTTTGGTGCATATCCTGGACAATCTTGAAAGCCAGGGCTTGATCGAACGTCGACCCGACGAAGCCGACCGGCGCGGCAAGACCGTGCATTTGACGGACGAGGGCTGGCGGATGATCGAGGTGCTGGACGACGTCTCGGCGGAATTGAGGCGCGTGCATCTGGCGGGAATTTCCGATGCGGATTTGGCCCATTGCCTGGCCATATTTGATCGCATTCAGCGCCAGGCGGAGGCGGCTGTATCGAAGGACGACGAAGAAATGAACTTGGAATATGAAGCTGCAGGATCGGATTGATCAGGTGAACGACAAATCGAGCACACAACAGTTGCAGCCGGAAGACGACAAACAGACCGGCGCGGCGGCGGAAAATCAAAGCGCGGATCTTGGCTCGGACCGGGGCGGACAGCCTTCCGGCGCCCAGTCCGGCGAGCAATCCAATAGTGGCGCATCCGCGCCCGGCGGTGCTCTGCCCACGCGCTCGTCGGCCCTGCGCCGGGGTGTGGGCCGGATGCTGTTGGTGGCGGCGGTTGCGGTGGGCGTGGCGGCCCTGATGTATTGGGTTTATGGCCGCTACACCAACGTCGTCGTCTACGACGCCCGGATCAAGGCGGACATGATCATGATTTCGTCGCGCATAGACGGCTGGGTCACGGAAGTTCCGGTGTCCGAAGGCAATCAGGTCACTACCGGTAAGCCATTGATCATGATTGACGACCGGGAGTCGTCGTTGCGGCTGCAGGAAATCGAAGCCCAGCGCAAATCCTTGCACGCCGAGCGGCAGCGGATCGAATCGGAGATCCGCATGATCGATCAGCAAACCCGCGGCCGGTTCGAGGCCGCCCGCGCGGCCCTGACGGCGGCCCAGGCGGCCAAGTCGGGCATGGACACGGAGATGGAGCAAATCCGCAATGATTTCGAGCGGGGGCAATCTTTGCTGGCGAAAAAGGTCATCTCGCGGCAGCGTTGGGAGTCGCTGCGCACCGCCTATCGTTTGGCCGGGCAGGAAGTACTGAAGGCCCAGGCGGATGTGGCCAAGGCAAACGCCGCCGTCATGGAAGCCCAGGCCGACCGCCAGCGCATGGATGTGCTGCGGGGCCATATCGCCTCTTTGAGTTTTGATGAAGAGCGCCTGACCACGCAGCGGCAGCGGCAACAACTCGATCTGACCGACCGCACCATCAAGGCACCCAGCGACGGCATGGTGGATCGTGTTTTCATTGATCCCGGCGAATACGTGGCCCGGGGGCAGCGGCTGTTGCTGTTGCACAACCCGGCGGTGATCTGGGTCGAAGCCAATATCAAGGAAACCGACATCCGTGACGTCAAATTGGGCGCCAAGGCCAAGATCGGTGTCGATGCCTATCCCGATTTGGAAGTCATTGGCGAGGTGGTTCGCATCGGCAATGCCGCAACCAATCAGTTCGCCCTGCTGCCTAGCCCCAATCCCTCGGGCAGCTTCACCAAGATCACACAGCGTCTGCCAGTCAAGATTGCCGTGCCGCAGACAAGGGGCTTGTTGCGCCCAGGCATGATGGTCGAGGTCGAGATTGCAATCACCCGCGATTGAGGCACTGTTCGCGCGGTTCGGGCCGCGCTATCGCTACTATGTGACCTTCACCGCCATGCTCGGCACCGCGGCCACGGCGTTGATGGCGACCATGACCAATGTCGCCGTTCCGGTGATCATGGGCGCATTCGGTGTCGGCCAGGACAAGGTGCATTGGATCTCCACCGGCTTCATCGCCGCCATGACCATATCCATGCTGCTTAGTGATTGGTGCGTGCGCGCCTTCGGCATGAAGGTGACCTATATCGGCGCCATGGCTGTCTTCATTTTCGGCGGCATCATGGGCGGGCTCTCCAACAGCATCGATCTGATCATCGTCGCCCGTGTTCTGCAAGGCGCCGGCGCGGGTATTGGCCAGCCCTTGGCGATGGTTCTGATCCTGCAAGTGTTTCCCGTTGAATGGCGTGGCCGCGCCATGGGGTTGATGAGCGTGGGTATCATGGCCGCGCCGGCCGTGGGCCCGGCGATCGGCGGCGTGCTGCTGGATAGCTTCAATTGGCAGTATGTGTTTTTCATGTCCGCACCGGTGCCCGCGGTCGGGATAATCCTGGCGATGGTTTTCATGCCAGGCGGCGAGCGCAGGCGGGAGCTGCCCGCCTTCGACTGGACCGGCCTGGTGCTAGTGAGCCTGTGCATCGCCTGTTCCCTGACCGGGTTGTCCAGCGGCCAGCGCGAGGGCTGGGGCGCCCCGATTATTTCAGTGCTTTTTTCCATTGGCATCATCTCGGGTGCCGCCTTCATCTTTTGGCAGCTGGTAACACCCAGCCCGCTTCTTCAGGTTCGCGTCTTCGCTAACCGCAGATTTTCCGCCTCGATCATAGTGGGGCTGGTTTTGAGCCTTGGTTTCTACGGCGCCGGCTATTTGGTGCCGGTCTTCGTACAAACGGTGCAAGGCTATAGTCCGACCAGGTCCGGCCTGTTGATGATCCCGGGCGGTGTCTTCATGATGCTGATACTGCCCATTTGGGGACGGCTTTCGGACAAGCTGCCGAGCTATCAAATAACTTTGTTTGGGCTCGGTGTTTACGGCTGTTCGTCGTTGTTGATGATGCAGGCGGCGACGGACACCGGGTTTTGGGTCTTTGTCTCGTGGCTTATGCTCGGCCGGCTTGGTCAGGCGGCAATGATGCCGACGCTGATGGTCACCGCCGTCTCCACGCTGAAACAGGAATATCTGAGCCAGGGCGCCGGGGCGCTCAACTTCATGCGGAATTTGGGCGGTGCCGTCGGGGTCAATATGGTGGCTGTCTTGCTGGGCCAGCGCACCGCATTTTTCTCCGATGCCTACGCCGGACTGCAAACGCCCGACAACAGCGCGACCCAGCATTTCATGCTACAGTTTGCCCATATCCTGAACCAATTGGGCTGGCCGTTCGAGATGACCCGGTCCGGTGTGCTTTACCTGGTTGGCCGCAGTGTCCATTCCCAGGCCTCCATGATGGCCTTCAAGGATGTCTTCCTTTTCATTGCCCTGGCGTTCTTCGCCGCCATGATTCCTGCCCTGCTGCTGCGCGAGACGCGGCCAAAGCCCAAAGCCCGCCCCGTGCCGGCGGCACGGACCGGCTAATATGTCGAACCCTGCCATAGAGGCGCTGTTCGCGCGGTTCGGGCCGCGTTACCGCTATTATGTCTCGTTCACCGCCATGCTCGGCACCATGTCGATGGTGCTGACCGCGACCATGATCAACGTTGCCATCCCCGTCATCATGGGCGCCTTTGGCGTCGGTCAGGACACGGTGCATTGGCTGTCCACCGGCTTTATCGCCGCCATGACCGTTTCCATGCTGCTGAACGATTGGTTCGTCCGCGCCTTCGGCATGAAGACGACCTATATCGGCGCCATGACCGTTTTCATTTTCGGTGCGGTCATGGGCGGGCTTTCCAACAGTATCGACATGATGATCCTGGCCCGCATATTGCAGGGTTCCGGCGCGGGGGTGGTGCAGCCGTTGTCGATGATCCTGATGTTTCAGGTCTTCCCGGTGGAACAGCGCGGCCGGGCAATGGGTATGTTCGGGGTTGGCATTATCGTTGCCCCGGCCCTGGGCCCAACCTTTGGCGGCGTACTGCTGGATGCCTTCAATTGGCATTACGTGTTTTTCATGTCGGCCCCCGTGGCCGTCGTCGGGATCATGCTGGCAACGGTATTCATGCCGTCCGGCCAACGCCAACGGCCCCTGCCGGCCTTCGATTGGACCGGCCTGGTCCTGGTGACGTTGTTCATTGGCGGCACATTGATCGGGCTTTCCACCGGGCAGCGCGAGGGCTGGGGCGAGCTGATTGTTGCAATCCTTTTCTCCGTTGCCATCATTTCCGGCGCGACGTTCATCTATTGGGAATTGCGGACGGACAATCCCATTCTGCAGCTCCGCGTCTTCTTCAACCGAAAATTCGCCGCCGCTGTCATGATCGGCATGGTTCTGAGCGTGGGGCTGTTCGGCTCCACCTACATCATTCCCTTGTTCGTACAGACCATACAGGGCTACAGCCCAACCCGTTCGGGGTTGTTGATGATCCCGGGCGGGCTGTTGATGATGGCAATGTTCCCCATCGCCGGGCGCCTGTCGGACAGACTGCCTGGCTATCAGATGATACTGTTCGGTTTGGCAGTGTTCGGCCTGTCCTGCGTGTTGATGATGCAGGCCCATACCGACACGCCGTTTTGGATATTCGCCTCCTGGATCATGCTGGGCCGGATCGGTCTGGCGGCCATGATGCCGACCTTGACCGTCAGCGCCGTGTCGACCTTGAAGCCGGAGTTATTGAGCCAAGGGTCCGGTGCGCTCAATTTCACCCGGCAGCTTGGCGGCGCGGTGGGTGTCAATATTCTGGCCCTGACCCTGGGTCAGCGTACGGCGTTTTTCTCTGACGCCTTCGCGGGCCTGCAGACGCCCGACAACAGCGCCACCCTGCATCTGATGTCGCAGTTCGGCCATATCCTGGGCCAATTGGGCTGGCCGCTTGAAATGATGCGGGCGGGGACGCTTTATCTGGTGGGCCGCAGCGTCTATTCGCAGGCCGAGATGATGGCTTTCGGCGATGCCTTCCTGGGCATGGCGTTGTTGTATTTCGTCACCATGATACCGGCACTGTTTCTGATAGACCGGCGCAACCGGACAAGAAAACAGCCGGTCCTGCGGCCGCGGCCTGGATAGCTTCCCTCCCTGTATGAGTAATTTCGGCACGACATGAACAGTTCCAGCATTGAGGCGATGTTCGCGCGCTTTGGACCGCGCTATCAGTACTACGTATCGTTCACGGCGATGCTGGGCACGGTCGCCATGGTGCTATCGGCGACCATGATCAATGTCGCGGTGCCGGTGATCATGGGGGCCTTCGGTGTCGGCCAGGATACCGTTCATTGGCTGTCCACGGGTTTCATCGCGGCGATGACCGTTTCCATGCTGATCAACGATTGGTGCGTCCGCGCTTTCGGCATGCGGGCAACATATATCGGGGCCTTGATCGTGTTCTGCCTGGGCGCCGTGATGGGCGGACTAAGCACGAATATCTCCATGATGATCACGGCCCGGATTTTTCAGGGCGTTGGCGCCGGCGTGGTGCAGCCGCTGGCCATGGTGGTGATGTTTCAGGTCTTTCCCCCCGAACAAAGGGGCAAGGCGATGGGGCTGTTCGGCCTTGGCGTGGTCGTAGCACCCACCGTCGGCCCGGCCCTGGGCGGCGTGCTGCTGGATGTCTTCAACTGGCATTTTGTGTTCTTCATGGCGGTACCGGTGGCGGTGGTGGGGATCATCCTGGCAACCATATTCATACCCGGCAAGCAGATCAGGGGGCCGCTTCCCAGCTTTGATTGGACCGGGCTGATCCTGGTGGCGCTGTTCATCTCCATGGGCCTGACGGGCCTGTCCAGCGGCCAGCGCGAGGGCTGGCAGGCGCCGATCATCGCGGTCTATTTCAGCGTCTCGATTATTTCCTTGATGGCATTTGTTTATTGGGAACTGAACACCGCCAATCCGATTATGCAGTTGCGGGTCTTTTTTGACCGGAAATTTGCCGTCGCCGCGCTTGTCGGCATGGTTCTGGGGGCTGGACTGTTTGGCTCGATCTATATCATTCCCCTGTTCGTTCAGATGGTCCAGGGCTATAGCCCGACGCGCTCCGGTCTGCTGATGGTGCCTGGCGGGCTGATCATGATGTTGTCTTTCCCCATTGCGGGGCGGCTCTCCGACCGCCTACCCCACTATCAGATGATCCTGTTCGGCATGTTCGTCTACGGCGTATCGTCATTTCTGATGATGCAGGCGCATACCGATACACCGTTTTGGGTTTTTGCCGTGTGGATCATGATCGGGCGCGTCGGCCTGGCGTCCGTGATGCCGACCCTGACCGTCGCCGCCATCTCCAATCTGCGGCCGGAACAATTGAGCCAAGGCTCCGGCGCCATCAACTTTACCCGCCAACTGGGCGGTGCTTTGGGCATCAATTTGATCTCGTTGGGGCTGGATCGGCGCACTGCCTTTTTTTCCGATGCCTTCGCTGGATTGCAGACACCCGACAATGATTCAATGCGATTGTTGATGGTTCAGTTCGGCCGTGTTCTGAGCCAGTTGGGCTGGCCATTCGAGATGACGCCGGCTGGCGCGCTTTATCTGGTTGGCCGCAGCATCTATGCTCAAGCCTCCATGATGGCGTTCAGCGACGTCTTCATGCTGATTGGGGTAGTCTATGTGGGGATGATGATACCCGTACTGTTGCTGCGTGACCCAAGAACCAAGAGGAAGACCCGGCCGCAATTGCAGCCGCGGCCGCGATAGTCCGTGGAGAGCGTTGCGATCAAGACGCTTTTTGAGCGCTATGGACCGAAGTATCGGATCATCGTGACTATCACCGCGATCCTGGGCGTCGTGACGATGTTGTTGAACGCCACCATGATCAATGTGGCCATTCCCGTCATCATGGGCGCTTTTGGGGTTGGTCAGGACACGGTGCATTGGCTGGCCACCGGCTATATCGCCTCGATGACCGTGACCATGCTGTTGAACGACTGGTTCGTGCGCTCGTTCGGCATGCGCAATACCTACCTTGCGGCCATGGCGGTCTTTGTCTTTGGCGCGTTCATGGGCGGACTTTCAAACAATATCGATATCATGATTTCGGCCCGTGTGTTGCAGGGCTTGGGCGCCGGTTTGATACAGCCTCTGTCCATGGTCTTGATGTACCAGGTTTTCCCCATGCACCAGCGGGGCAGGGCCATGGGATTATTTGGCCTGGGCGTGGTCGTCGCACCGACCCTGGGGCCGACATTTGGCGGCGTGCTGCTGGATGCCTTTAATTGGCACTATGTATTTTTTGCGCCTGTCCCCGTGGGCATATTGGGCAGCATTCTGGCTACCTTGTTCATGCCCTGGCGCGAGGGTGATGAGGCCAAACCGGCGTTCGATTGGACTGGCCTGGCGCTGTTGGTGGTGTTCGTCTGTTCCATGCTGGTCGGTCTGTCGTCGGGTCAGCGCGAGGGCTGGCATGCGCCGATCGTCGCGGTCTATTTTTCCACCTTTTTGCTGTCCTTTTGCGCCTTCCTGTGGTGGGAGTGGCGCACCGATGAGCCGATCCTGCAGTTGCGTCTGTTCCTCAACCGTCAATTCGCCGCCGCCGCCATGGTGCGCATGGCCTTGGGCGCTGGCCTGTATGGCACCACTTATCTGATCCCGCTGTTCGTGCAGACCGTGCAAAGTTATTCGCCGACCCGTTCCGGCCTGTTGATGGTACCGGCGGGCCTGACGATGATGTTCTTGATGCCCATCGGCGGGCGGTTGGCGGACCACTTTCCCCGCTATCTGTTGATCTTGGGGGGTTTGTTTGCCTTTGGCGTCTCTTCGATATTGATGACCGGGGCCCATACCGACACCCCGTTCTGGACCTTTGCCCTTTGGATGATCTTGGGCCGTATTGGCATGGGTTTTGTTATCCCCACCATCAACGTCACGGCGTTGCAAAGCCTGAGCACCGATTTAGTGAGCCAGGGTTCGGGTGCGGTGAATTTCATGCGCCAGATGGGCGGCGCCCTGGGGGTCAATCTGATCGCGGTCATGTTGGAGCAACGGACGGCGGTGTTCAGCCAGGCCTTCGCTAGTTTGCAAACGGCGGACAACATCCTGACCCAGCAATTGATGCAGCGCCTTTCGGGCCTGTTGGCACAGTTGGGCTGGCCGGTGGAAATGCATCCCGCTGCCGCCCTGCATCTGCTCGGCAGCAGCCTGCATGCGCAGGCCTCCATGCTGGCGTTCCGGGATGTTTTTCTGTTTTTGGGCATGTGCTTTTTTTTCGCCATGTTGCCGGCCATATTGTTGCGTGAACGCAAGCCCAAGGCCCGTTTTGCACCGACCGGCGAACGCTTCGTCCAGCCCGCTGGCGAGGCCCGAACCTGGTACTCTTGGTGGCGCCGCCGAAGGCGCAAAAAAGGCTCAAAAAATACCGTTTTTAGGGCCTGAATCTGGCCGCGAAATATTGCTGAAAACCGCAAGACTTGGTATAATTCCCAAGTTCACGCCGCAATATCTCGTGCTTGCTGTTTCAAGCTTCGCAACCGGAAAAATGTCTTGGATCACAGTTCGGCCATTGTTAGCCAGGGGCCGTCGAAACGCATCTATCAGGACCTATTGAATTGACTGACGACAGCCAGACTCCGCCCCCCGCCGACCCACCGGCGGATCCGCCCATGGGACCCCCTGCGGGCGGGGAGGGAAGTGACAGCGTTTTGCCCATCGCCATAGAAGAGGAGATGCGCAAATCGTACCTGGATTACGCCATGAGCGTGATCGTCAGCCGGGCCATTCCCGATGCCCGCGACGGCCTGAAGCCGGTGCACAGGCGCATCCTCTATTCCATGCATGAATCGGGCTATACCTCGGACAAGCCTTACCGCAAGTCGGCCCGCGTGGTGGGTGATGTCATGGGCCGCTACCATCCCCACGGCGATACCGCGATCTATGACGCCATGGTGCGCATGGCGCAGGATTTTGCCATGCGTCTGCCGTTGCTGGACGGCCAAGGCAATTTCGGCTCCATGGACGGCGACCGCGCGGCGGCCATGCGCTATACTGAGGTCCGCATGGACAAGCCGGCGGAGATGCTGCTGGCGGATATCGACAAGGATACGGTCGATTTCCAGGACAACTACGACGGCTCGGCCTCGGAACCGGTTGTGTTGCCGTCGATGATACCCAATTTGCTGGTCAACGGCGCCGGTGGCATTGCCGTCGGCATGGCGACCAATATTCCGCCCCATAATCTGGGCGAGGTCATCGATGCCTGCTGTGCCTATCTGGAAGATCCCGCTGTTACCCTGGAAGGCTTGATGGAGCATGTCCAGGGCCCGGATTTCCCCACCGGCGGCTTGATCCTGGGCCGGGCCGGCATTCTATCGGCGTTTCGTACCGGGCGCGGTTCCGTGATCATGCGCGGGTGCACCCATGTAGAAACCATCCGCAAGGATCGGGAAGCGATCATCGTCACGGAAGTGCCCTATCAGGTGAACAAGGCCGGGATGATCGAGAAGATCGCCGAAGCAGTTCGCGCCAAACGCATCGAAGGTATTTCCGATCTGCGTGACGAAAGCGACCGGACCGGCGTCCGCGTGGTGATCGAATTGAAACGTGACGCCATGGCGGATGTGGTTCTGAACCAGCTCTATCGTTTCTCGCCGCTGCAGACCTCGTTCGGCGTCAACAGCCTGGCCCTCAATCATGGCCGGCCGGAACTGCTCAATCTGGCGCAAATGATCGCGGCCTTCGTGGATTCTCGCGAGGTTGTGGTCACCCGGCGCACCAAGTATCTGCTGGGCAAGGCGCGGGAGCGGGCACATGTACTGGCCGGCTTGGCCATCGCCGTGGCCAATATCGATGCCATCATCGCCCTGATCCGGGGCGCGCCGGACCCGGCAACGGCACGGGCCCAGTTGATGGAGCGGGATTGGCCCGCCACGGAAGTCGAGGCGATGATCCAGTTGATCGACGAGCCGGGGCGCCGGGTGGTCGATGGTGTCTATCGCCTGAGTGAAACCCAGGCCCGCGCCATTTTGGATCTGCGCCTGCAGCGGTTGACCGCCCTGGGGCGCGACGAGGTTGGTGAAGAGCTTCGGGACTTGGGTGAAAAGATTCTGGACTATCTGGACATTCTGCGCTCCAGGGAGCGCCTTACCGGGATCATCCGGGAAGAGCTGACCGACATGAAGGAACGTTTCGCCACACCGCGGCGCAGCGAAATTGTCGAGGCGGAAGCGGATCAGGAGGATGAAGACCTGATCCAGCGCGAGGACATGGTGGTGACCGTGTCGCACAATGGCTACGTCAAGCGAGTGCCCCTGTCCACCTATCGGCCCCAGCGCCGGGGCGGCAAGGGGCGCCAGGGCATGGCCACGCGGGACGAGGATTTCGTCTCTCAACTGTTCGTCGCCAATACCCACACGCCGATGCTGTTTTTCTCCTCAACCGGCAAGGTCTATCTCCTCAAGGTCTTTCGTCTGCCCATGGCGGCGCCCCAGGCCCGGGGCAAGGCCATGGTCAACCTCTTTCCGTTGGAAGAAGGCGAGACTATCCACACGGTACTGCCCCTGCCCGAGGACGAGGCGGAATGGGCTGACCGTTATGTCATGTTCGCGACCGCTTCGGGCTCCGTGCGGCGCAATGACCTGGCCGATTTCAAGCGGGTGCAGGCGAATGGCAAGATCGCCATGAAGCTGCCCGAGGGCGACCGCATTGTCGGGGTCGCGATTTGCGATGCCAATGACGATATTCTGCTCTCGGCGCGCCGGGGCAAATGCATACGCTTCCCCGTTATCGATGTGCGGGTGTTCAAGAGCCGGGATTCGGTCGGCGTGCGGGGCATACGTCTGGTGGGAGATGACGAGTTGATCGCCATGTCCATCGTGCGCCATGCCGAATTCGACAGCGACACGCGGGACCGTTACCTGCGCTGGTCCAACGCCCGGCGCCGGGCCGAGGGGGAAGGGGAAGGCAACGGCGATGCCCCCTTGCCAAGCGCGCCCAGTCAGGCCGAGGAGATGGCGGCGGCGGAGCAGTTCGTGCTTTCAATCACCGAAAACGGCTATGGCAAGCGGACCTCGGCCTACGAATACCGGGTCACGGGACGCGGCGGCCAGGGCATTATCAATATCGAGGCTTCGGACAGGAATGGTCCGGTGATTGCGTCCGCACCGGTGGAAGAAGGCCACCATGTCATGCTGGTCACCGACACCGGCCGCTTGATCCGCACGCCGGTGCACGACATTCGTATCGCCGGCCGTAATACCCAAGGGGTCACCCTGTTCGATGTGGAACCGAATGAGCGCGTTGTATCCGTGGCTTGGTTGTCGGAACAAAATGGCGGCGACGGCGATGGCGACAACGGCGGCGGCACTGCGGATGATGGGGATGAGGCATAGTCCACCGTCGGGCCGGGCCCGATTTGACGGTGAATTGCGCGGTGTTGGTGGGGAATAATTGGCGCCGACGTACGTTTTCACCCTTTCCATGGTGGCCGTGAAAGGCTAATGATCCGATCGAGTTCGATCTGTTGGTTTTAGGAGGCGGTTTTGTCTAAGGAGCGTATCGGCTTTTATCCAGGTACTTTCGATCCCATCACCTTGGGGCACAGCGATATAATTCAGCGTGCTACCAAGCTGGTTGACAAGTTGGTTATTGGTGTCGCCATCAATCGGGACAAGGGCCCGATGTTTACGCTGGATGAACGGGTGGAGATGGTGCAGGACGAACTGGATGCCATCGAAGGCCAATTGAATGACTGCGAGATCGAGGTGCGGCCTTTTGACAACCTGCTGATGCACTGTGCGCAGGAACACGGTGCGGGCATCATTATCCGCGGTTTGCGGGCGGTGTCGGATTTTGAATATGAATTTCAGATGGTTGGCATGAACTTGCGCCTGAATTCCGAGATCGAAACGGTATTTCTGATGGCCAACGACAAGTATCAGTTCATCGCCTCGCGTTTGGTCAAGGAAATCGCCCGGTTGGACGGCGATGTCACGGCTTTTGTCTCGCCACGGGTGGCGAACCGGCTGTACGAACGGGTTGGCCGGACCTGAGGCGTTTCAGACGTCGGTGCTGTATCGCATGGCGAAATTGGCGGGAAAGAGGGACGGCGAGATGCTGTTAAGAAGACTTTTTTTTGGATTAATCATGACCTTGGCATTGCCGGTCATTGCAGCGGGAGCGGCTGACTTGGAGAATACGATCTATCTGGAACTAAAGGACGGACGGGTGACAATCGAATTGCGCCCCGATCTTGCCCCCAATCATGTCGATCGCATCAAGGAGCTGGTGCGGCAGAAGTTTTATGACGGCATCGTCTTCCATCGCGTGATCGAGGATTTCATGGCCCAGACCGGCGATCCCACGGGCACCGGCACCGGTGGCTCGGGGCAGCATCTGCAGGCGGAGTTCTCGAACGAAAAGCATCTGCGCGGTACCTTGTCCATGGCTCGGGCGGCTGATCCCAACAGCGCCGATAGTCAGTTCTTCATCGTCTTCAAGGCGGCGCCCTGGCTGGATGGGCAGTATACCGTCTGGGGCCAGGTCACCGATGGCATGGATGCGGTGGATAAGATCAAGATGGGCGCGCCGGGCAGCGGCGCCGTCGACAACCCGGACAAGATCATTACCATGCGGGTCGCCGCCGACGTGCAATAACGCCCCTGCCGTGCCGCCGGCCAATACTTGGGTTTAGCGGAGCGCCGGCCCATGGATGTCGATCTATTCGATTTCGATTTGCCCTCCGAGGCGATCGCATTGCGTCCGGCGCGGCCGCGCGATAGCGCGCGTTTGCTGCATGTGCGGGGCGGCGGCGTGGATGACCGCATAATCACTGATCTGCCCGATGTGCTGCGGGCCGGTGATCTATTGGTTTTCAACAATACGCGGGTCCTGCCCCTGCAACTGGAAGCCCGGCGCGGTGCGGCGCGCATGGAGCTGACCTTGCTGCAAGATCTCGGCCAGGGCCGCTGGCGGGCCTTTGCCCGCCCGGCCAGGCGCCTGCGGGCCGATGACACCCGCCTGGTCATTGCCGATGACATGGAGGCGCGGGTCGAGGGGCCGCACCAGGATGGCCAGGTAACCCTGGATTTCGCCCTGTCCGAGGCCGCTATGATGGCCGCCCTGGCGCGCCATGGCACCCTGCCGCTGCCGCCCTATATCCGCAAACACCGGGCCGTGGATGCGCGCGACAATGAAGACTACCAGACCGTTCTGGCCCGACGCGACGGCGCCGTCGCCGCGCCCACCGCCGGCCTGCATTTTACCGATGAACTGCTGCAACGGCTGTCGGAAGCGGGCCTGGCGCGGGTGGAGCTTACCTTGCATGTTGGCGCCGGTACATTTCTGCCTGTCAGCGTCGATGACACGGATGATCATCCGATGCACAGCGAATGGGGCGAGGTTGGCGAGGCGGCCGTTCGACAGATCAACGAGACCAGGGAACAAGGCGGCCGGATCGTCGCCGTGGGCACCACATCCCTGCGGCTGTTGGAAAGTGCCGCCCGGGACGGCGCCTTGGAGCCGTTTTCCGGCGAAACGGATATCTTCATTACGCCGGGTTACAGGTTCCAGGCGGTTGACGTGCTTTTGACCAATTTTCACCTGCCCCGTTCCACCCTGTTCATGCTGGTTTCGGCCTTTGCCGGTCTGGATCGCATGCGGGCGGCCTATGCCCATGCCATTCGAAGCGGTTATCGTTTTTACTCCTACGGCGACGGCTGCCTGTTGGAGTTGGAGGGCGCCGGTTGATGAAGTTTGATTTCCAGCTTCTGGCCCAGGACGGCGCGGCGCGGGTGGGCCGGATCAACAGCGCCCATGGCGACATAGAAACGCCGGCCTTCATGCCCGTGGGCACGGCGGCGACGGTCAAGGCCATGACGCCGGAAGCGGTGCGCGAGACCGGCGCAGATATTGTTCTGGCCAATACCTATCATTTGATGTTGCGGCCCGGTGCGGAGCGTGTGAACCGCCTGGGCGGCCTGCATGATTTCATGAACTGGCAGGGCCCGATCCTGACCGATTCCGGCGGTTTCCAGGTCTACTCCCTTAGCGATCTGCGCAAAATGGACGAGGACGGGGTGACCTTCAAATCCCATATCGACGGCACAGAGATGTTCCTCGGCCCGGAACGCAGTATCGAGGTGCAGCATCTGCTCGACGCCGATATCACCATGGCCTTTGATGAATGCACACCCTATCCGGCGACCGAGGAGGAGGCGGCGGCGTCCATGCGGCTATCCATGCGCTGGGCGGAACGCTGCCGCACGGCCTTTGTGGAGCGACCCGGCTATGCCCTGTTCGGCATTGTCCAGGGCGGCATGTATGGCGATCTGCGGGCAGAATCTGCCGCGCGGTTGCGGGAAATCGGCTTTGACGGCTATGCCGTCGGCGGTCTGGCGGTGGGGGAGGGACAGGCGCTGACCTTTTCCACCCTGGATGTCACGGTACCGCATTTGCCCACAGAACAGCCACGCTATCTGATGGGCGTGGGCCGGCCCGGCGATATCGTCGGCGCGGTACAACGGGGTATCGATATGTTCGACTGTGTCATGCCCACCCGGTCCGGCCGCACGGGGCAGCTATTCACCCCGCGCGCGACCTTGAATATCCGCAACGCCCGCCACGCCGACGACCCGCGCCCGGTGGACGAGAACTGCCGCTGTCCCTTATGCCGCAACTATTCGCGGGGCTATCTGCATCACCTGTTCCGCGCCAAGGAGATTTTGGGCTCCATGCTGGCAACCTGGCACAACCTGACCCATTATCAGGATCTGATGGCGGAATTGCGCCTGGCGATCAGTGAAAACCGCCTTGATGATTTCGCCGCCGCCCATGCCGCGGCGGCTGAGTTAGGCGATATCGAACCAGTATGAAAGATTCAGCGCCGGGGCGCCGAATTAACGTTGACCCCGGCCCCGCCCCGACATAAGTTCCGCCCCGATGCGCCCGTAGCTCAGTTGGTAGAGCACCTGACTTTTAATCAGGTTGTCACAGGTTCGATCCCTGTCGGGCGTACCAAT
>JASLLM010000011.1:22301-38500 GCA_030747035.1 Alphaproteobacteria bacterium
GCGCCCGTAGCTCAGTTGGTAGAGCACCTGACTTTTAATCAGGTTGTCACAGGTTCGATCCCTGTCGGGCGTACCAAACCCTCACCCGCCAAAAAACGCCGTCTATTCGCCGCGAAAGACCGCCGGGCGTCGTTCGACGAAGGCGGCGACGCCTTCCTGGCCGTCATGGCCTACCCGGATCTCGGCCTGAACTTCCAGCTCCCGGCGGAATTGCCGCTCGAAAGCATCGCCTTCGGTCTCGTCCACCAGGCGCCGGGTGGCCACCAGGGCGCGCGTGGGGCCCGTGGCCAGACGGGCCGCCAGGGTTCGTGCCGCCGGCATCAGTTCGTCATCGTCCAGGCACTCGCTGATCAGGCCCCATTCCAGGGCCGTTTCCGCACTGATGGGATCGTTGGTCATCATCGCGCGCAAGGCCTGGCCCCGGCCGATGATTTGCGGCAGCAGATAGGTTGAGCCGCAATCGGGCACCAGGCCGATGCGGCTGAAGACCTGGATGAACTTGGCGGACCGGGCGGCAAGGGCGATGTCGCCGACCATGGCCAGGGAAAAGCCGGCACCGGCGGCGGTGCCGTTGACCGCCACGATGACCGGCACCCGGGATGTCCGGATGGCGTTCATGGCGCCGAAATAGCAATCCATCACCGCCTCGACGATATCCACGTTGCCCGAGGGCCGGTTGCGCAGATCCTGGCCGGAGCAGAAACCGCGCCCGGCCCCGGTCACGATCAGGGCGCGGATGTCGCGGTTTTCTTCGATATGCGCCAGGGCGTCCTGCGCCTCGTACATCATATCGAAGGTCAGGGCGTTCAGGGCATCGGGACGGTTCAGGGTCAGGGTCGCCACCTGATCCTCGATTTCGAACAGAATATCCTTGTAGTCGCTCATCATCGCCTCCCTCTTTCCTCTTTCGTCCTATTGCATGCCCTTGATCTGTTCCATCACGGCCATCACGTTGCGGGCCTGTTTCAGATGCGGCATGTCCAGCATCTTGCCGTCTAGGCCGACGGTACCCAGGCCGGGGTTCTGCTCGAACACATCAATCACCCGCTGGGCATGGGCGACTTCTTCATCCGAGGGCGTAAAGGCGCGGTTGATAATTTCGGATTGCGCCGGATGAATGGCGATCTTGCCGAAAAAGCCGGCCCGGCGGTCGCGCAGGCAGTCTTTTTCAAGACCTTCCAGGTCCCGGAAATCCACATAGACCACACCGACCGGCTGCACATCAATGGCCCGTGCCGTGGACAGACACAGAGACTTCGCCATCAGATACGGATCGTCGTATTCGCCGGTGGCCGGGTTGCGGTTGTCGGACGCGCCCAGGGCCGCCGCCAGATCCTCGCCACCCCAGGTCATGGCCGACAGGCGGTCGCTGACATTGTCCAGATAGGTGTGGAAGGTCAGCAGCGAGGCGGCGGTTTCCGTCGCCACGCAATGGATCTTGGTGGAGCCCAAGGGCAAGCCCTCCCGCGCTTCCAAGGCCGAGAGATAGTTTGCCATGGTGTTCACGTCAGCCGCCGAATAGACCTTCGGCAGCAGCACGCCGTCCGGAGCGCCGGGCATGACGGCGGCCAGATCGGGCAGGGAAAGATCCGTATCCAACGGATTGACCCGCACCCAAAGCTGCTGTTTCGAACGGTCGGTATGGGCCAGAAGATAGTCCCGGGTCATTTCCCGGGCGATCTCCTGGCGGTCATCGGAGACCGAATCCTCCAGATCCAAGATCAAGGCATCTGCCGGGTTGTCCCGGCCCTTGGCCAGTTTGCGTTCGCTGTCTCCGGGCACGAACAACCACGAGCGAATGATCATGCCGGGCGCTTCATCATCAAACCGGTGCGGACGCAGAAGGCGATCTCTTCATCCCGCTGGTTAAAACCGAAATGTTCGAAGGTTACAATGCCGGTGGTCGGGCGGGATTTGCTTTCCCGCTTGTCGGTAATCTTGGTCACGGCGCGGATGGTATCGCCGTGGAACACTGGATTGACGAAACGCACGTCGGTGAGGCCCAGGTTGCCCAGGGTGGTGCCCAGCGTGGTATCGCCTACCGTAACGCCGATGACCAGGCCCAGGGTGAACATGCTGTTGACCAGACGCTGGCCGTACATGGTCTTCTTGGAAAATTCCTCGTCCAGGTGCAGGGGTTGGGGGTTATGGGTCATGGCGCAGAACATGATGTTGTCCATCTCCGTCACCGTGCGGGTCAGGGGATGGTTGAACTCCATGCCCACTTCAAACTCTTCGAAATATAGGCCTGACATTTGAATGTTCCTTTCTTTCGGGATTTCTAAACGGGGCGGAAGACCGGCAGGGCCTGACCGCCTTCGGTGGGCTTGAAGGTAACCTCGACCGCCTGGCCGATGGCCAGCGTATCCAGGTCGCAATCAACGATATTAGTCATCATTGTTATGCCCTCGTCCAGGGTGACATAGGCGATGGCGTAACGTGTATCGCCCCGGCGCATCACCGAATAGGTATAGATCGTGCCCGTGCCGCTGGCTTCGTACCATTCCGTCTCGCTGCTCAGGCAATAGGGGCAGATGGCCCGGGGATAGTAATGGGTCTCGCCGCAGGCATTGCATTTCTTCAAGAGAAACCTGCCCTCCTTGGCGGCGGCCCAATAGGCCTCGGTCTCCATGTTGATGCTGGGTTCGGGATAAGTTCTGTTGGACTGGGTCATGCGTCGTTCCTCCCCAAGATAACGGTAGAGCTGCCCATTCGGGTGGCGATGGAGCCGCCTGTGCCATGGGCCAGGGCAAGGGTGCAGTCGGGTACCTGGACTTTCGGGTGCGCCTCGCCGCGCAACTGGCGCACGGCCTCGATCACCTTGGTCATGCCGCCGCGGTTGGAGGGGTGGTTGTTGCACAGCCCGCCGCCGTCGGTGTTGAAGGGCAGCTTGCCGACGCCGGAGATCAAATTGCCGTCGGAGACGAATTTGCCGCCCTGGCCCTTTTCGCAGAAACCCAGGTCCTCCAGGGTCTCGAGAACGGTGATGGTGAAGCTGTCATAGATGGAGACATAGTCGATATCAGCGGGGCTGATGCCGGCTTCCTCAAAGGCGATGGACCCCGATTTCACGGCGCCGGTGTAGGTCAGATCAACCTGGCCGCTTTTCAGATGCTTGATCGCCTCGCCATGGCCGAGAATCTTCGTGCAGCGGTCGCCAAGGGTGGCCGCGATTTCCGGGCTGACGATCACCAGGGCGCCGCCGCCGTCGCTGATCACGCAGCAGTCCAGCCGGTGCAGCGGGTCCGAGATCATGGGCGAATTGACCACATCCTCGACCGTCACCACGTCGCGCAGCACCGCGTGTTCATTGTGCTGAGCATGCTGGGATGCCGCCACCTTGATCCAGGCCAGCTGTTCCGAAGTGGTGCCGTATTCGTACATATGGCGCATCGCCGCCATGCCGTACTGATTGGTGATGACCGGACCATAGGGCAGCTCGAAACCCAGATCGGGCAGTGCGTTGCCATAGTCCCGCGATCCCAGGGTGGCGACGCCTTCGGCGCGGGGCCGGCCGGCCAGGGTGACCAGGGCGACCGAGCATTTGCCCATGGCGATGGCGTTGACCGCGTGGCCCACATGGACCACGTAGGAGGAGCCGCCGGTTTCCGTAGTGTCGGTGTAGACCACGTCCAGCCCCATATATTCGGCCATGGACATGCCGCCCAGACCCGGTGCGTCGCTGGCGCAGAAATAGCCGTCCACATCTTCCTTGCTCAACCCGGCGTCCTGAAGGGCGCCCAGGGCAACTTCGGCATGTAGTTGGGGTATGGTCTTGTCGACGGCCTTGCGGGTCGGATGTTCGTAGACACCCGCGATATAGGCCTTGCTGCTTCGGCTCATGATTCTTCCTTGTTTTGCGTTCGGCTAATATGATTTTGGCAGGTCCAGGGCCTTTTCGGCCAGGAAACTTAGGATCAGTTGCGGGCTGATCGGGGCCAGGCGATGGATCAGGCATTCCCGCAGGTAACGTTCCACGTGGAATTCCTTGGCATAGCCCATGCCGCCGTGGGTCATCACCGCATTGGTACAGGCCTTGAAGGTGGCTTCAGCGGCCAGATATTTACCGGCATTGGCCTGCAGGCCGCATTCCTCGCCGGCGTCATACATGCCGGCGGCTTGAAACGCCATCAGGTGGGCTGCTTCCAGTTCCGCCCAGGATTCCGCCAGGGGATGCTGGATCGCCTGGTTCATGCCGATGGGCCGGTCGAAGACCACCCGTTCGCGGGCATAGTTGGCGGCATGGCGCAGAGCGCAGCGGCCCAGGCCGACCATGGAGGCGGAAATCAGAATGCGTTCCGCATTCAGGCCGTGGAGGAGATAGCGGAAACCCTTGCCTTCCTCGCCGATCAGATCCTCCTTGGGGACCTTCAGATCGTCGATGAAGACCTGATTGGAATCCACGCACTTGCGGCCCATTTTGTCGATGGGGCGGATTTCGCAATGATTGCGGTCCAGATCCGTATAGAACAGGGACAGGCCGTTGATGGGTTTGTCGGTCTCGGATTCATCCTTGGTCCGGGCGATCAGCAGCATCTTGTTGCAAACTTGCGCGGTCGAGGTCCAGATCTTCTCGCCATTCACCAGGTAGTGGTCGCCCTTGTCCACGGCCTTGGTTTTCAGGCGCGTGGTGTCCAGGCCCGTGTTCGGTTCCGTCACGGCAAAACAGGCGATATCCTGGCGCTTGATGACGGGGGGCAGCCATTTGCGCTTCTGCTCGTCCGTGCCGAACACCACCACTGGGTTCAGGCCAAAAATGCCGATGGCAATGGCGGCGAAGCCGGCGTTACCGGCGCCTGATTCCGTGATTGCCTGGGCCATGATCGCGGCTTCGGTGATGCCGAGGCCGCTGCCGCCGTATACCTCGGGCATGGCGATGCCCATCCAGCCGTCATCCACCAGGGCCTGGCAGAAATCCTCGGGAAAGACGCCATCGCTGTCGCGCTCCAGCCAATACTGATCGTCAAATTGCTGGCACAGCTTCAGGACACTGTCCCTGATCTGCTGTTGCTCCGGCGTGAAATTAAGGCTCATGGTTTGAATTCTCCTGCTATAGGGCTGTCATTCTGTCGGTTCGGCCATGCCGGGAACGCCGCCCATCGCCTGGGTGCACTCGACCGCCGCCTGTTGCAAAAAGCGCTCGTTATCGCCTGTGTTTGCCTGCATGCGTTCGGACGGGCCGGCGATCAGCAGGACGGCGGCGATGGAGCCATCGTTGGCAAAAACCGGTGCGGCCAGGCCGCTGGCGCCGGTAATGCGCTCGTCACGGGTCCGGGCGATGCCGTCGCGGCGGATCCGATCAAGCTCCGCATCCAGTTCGGCTGCATCGGTGATGGTCGTCGCGGTAAACTGCTGCCGCCTGCTGGTCCGCAAGTATCGCCGCAGGCGGTCGGCCGGGAAATGCGCCAGCAGAACCTTGCCCAGGGCGGTGCAATACAATTCGCGCCGCTCGCCCACCGTGACCGCATAGCGGATCGGATTATGGCTCTCCACCTTGTCCAGATAGATCGCCAAATCCGCATCCGGGGCCAGGGCGCCTATGACGGCGGTCTCCCCCGTCGCCTCGACCAGTTTCGCCAGGATCGGCCGGGCCAGTACCAGCAGCTCACGGCCGGCGATGGCTCGCATCGCCAACGACAGGAATCGCGGTCCCAGAAAATAGCGCCCGGCTTCATCGCGGGCCAGGCAACCCTCCGCCGTCAAGCCGGCCAGCAGGCCGACCAGACTGCTCTTCGGCGCGCCGGTGTTCAGCGCCAGGTCCGACAGGGTGGCGCCGTTGCCGCTGCTCGCCAATGCTTCCAACATGGCGAAAATTCGGCCGACCGACTGCGGACCGCTGCGCCCGGCGGGCGACGTCGGTCTTGCCGCATGGTTTGGACTAGCCATGCCAGCGCCCGGGACCGCCGCTAAACGCCGATGGTGTAGCCGCCGTTGACGGAAAGGTGCTGGCCGGTGATATAGCTCGCCGCCTGGGAAAGCAGGAAACAGACCGGCTGCGAAACCTCTTCCGGATCGGAAAACCGGCCCATGGGCACCTGTGCCATGACGCCATCGCGGAATTTCTCGCCGCGAATGGTCTCTGTCATTTCGGTTTCCACGACGCCGAAACAGACGGAATTGACCCGGATACCCTTGCCGGCATATTCCCGCGCCGCGCTCATGGTGATACCCATGACGCCGGATTTGGCCGCACCGTAGTTGATCTGGCCAATGGTGCCCCGACGGCCCGCATCGGATGAGATATTGACGATCGAAGCCGGTGAGGTGTCACCGCCGCTGGCGCGCTCGTACATATGCCGGCCCACGGCCTGCAGGCAGTAGAAAACGCCTGATAGGTTGACATCGATCACCTGTTGCCAGGTTTCCACCGGCATCTTGTTGATCATCGCGGCGCGGACGATGCCAGCATTGTTGACCAGTCCATGGATGGCACCATTCG
This sequence comes from Alphaproteobacteria bacterium, assembly GCA_030747035.1. Classification (GTDB taxonomy): domain Bacteria; phylum Pseudomonadota; class Alphaproteobacteria. Next base: position 28,741 of record JASLLM010000011.1, read on the forward strand.
CTTCGATGGATTTGGCCACCATGTCCTGGACAAAACCCGGATCGGCGACCGAACCAACATGCACATCCGCCTGGCCGGCGCCAAGTTCGTCGGCCAGGGCGTTGACCTTGTCGCCCTGCACATCGACCATGATCGCCTTGCCGCCAAGCTCCACGACCAGGCGGGAAACCGCTTCACCGATGCCTTGGCCGGCGCCCGTGACGATGATGTTGTGGCCTTCGAGATTCATGGGGTTCTTCATGTCTTCAATCCTTGATCCAACTGTGCGGCCTGTCCAATTCAGGCGGAATTCAAAATACGTATATTCGTACGTAATTCGAGTATCGATACGTCAGGTAAGGCAAGGAGTCAACGAACAGTCTGAATATCGAGATCCGAGATCGGAAAATGCCGATGCCTGGATGCAAGGAGGAAGTTTGGCGCCATTTGGTTTCGTGGCTGGTTTGGCGCGAAATGGCCTAACTATAATTAGTATTTATCAATAAATATTCTAATTATAGGGCGAATTAATTGTAATAGAGATGTTATTATTTGCCATAATCAACATACCTTACCGAATCACCTGATTCTGCGCTGGCTCGATCATGTTATCATTTGGTCAAGAGCGGACTGTTTAGCGATAGCGCAACTGATGGCGCGATAGCCGCGAAAAGGCAAAAAAAGAGGCCCGGGAATCGCAGATTCCCGGGCCAGTCTAACAGGGAGGCTTCACGTCTTGGGAGACGCTAGGCAAACCAAATCTACATGGGGGGGTGTGAGAGGGTTCGCCGAGAATGCTGCATCGCAACATTCTAGGTTAAAATTTAAGCACCAACCGGCAATTTCGCTACTGAAAGTTCTGCATGTTAGATATGCGTAATTTGCATAGCTTGGTTAATGCTAGAACCGCCATTGCCGAACCTGCTCTTCAAGAAAATCTCTGAACACCCCGATTCTCTTTGTATTTCGCAATTCTTCCGGATAGACGAAAAAAGCATCAGTCGTCGGTCCGTCCACTTCCGGCAGGATCCGTTGCAAGGGCCGGTCTGGTGTAATCATATAGTCGGGCAGGGCGCCGATGCCCATGCCGCTTTCGATTGCCAATAGCAGCCCGTAGATATTGTTGACCTGTAGAATCGTGCTGCGTGGCTGGCCATGCGGTTTGACGCCAACCGTGCGCGGCCAGTTGACATTGCGCAATGTGGTCGGTGCGTGGTCGCCATAGGCAATCAGCGGGCAGTCATCCAGATCATTGATGCTGTGCGGTGTGCCAAATCGCTTCAGGTGGTCCGGCGAGGCATACAGATGCGAATGAACCGTAAATAGCCGCTTCTTGACCAAATCGGGTTGGCGTGGCTCGGTTATCCGGATCGCCACATCGGCTTCCCGCATGCCCAGGTCCAACTCCCGGTCATCGCAAATGATCGACAGGCGGATATCAGGATAGAGTTCCAGAAAATCGTGGGTGCGCGGTGTCAGCCAGGTCGAGCCGAGGCCAACCGTGGTGGTAATCCGCAAATCACCGGCGGGTATGTTCTTGCTGTCAGTCAGCCGCGCGCTGACGGCGGCCAGTTTGTCGAACACTTCGTGCGCGGTGCGGTAGAGCAAATCGCCGTGCTCGGTGGATTCCAGGCCACGGGCATGGCGGTGGAACAGTTGCACGCCCAGCTCTTCCTCCAGCGCCGAGATCTGGCGGCTGACGGCCGATTGACTGAGGTTCAGATCCTCGCCGGCATGGGTAAAGCTGCCGGCCAGGGCAACGGAATGAAAAACCCGCAGCTTATCCCAATCCATGCTCTATTCGGCCGCCTCAGCCGCCCCATCATTCTTGTCATCAAGCGCACCCAGAAAACGCTCCACCTCCAGCGCCGCCATGCAGCCGGTTCCCGCCGCCGTGACCGCCTGGCGATAGATCTTGTCTTGCACGTCGCCGGCGGCGAATACGCCCGGTACTTCCGTCGCCGTGCTGTCCGGCGCGGTCAGCAGATAGCCTTCGTCATCCATGGTCAGCTTGCCCTTGAAAAGGTCGGTCTGCGGCACGTGGCCAATGGCGACGAACACGCCGTCGACGGGCAGATCGGTCAGGGCATCGGTTTTGACATTGCGGACACGGGCGCCGGTTACCCCGGGGGGTTGATCGTCGCCCAGGACCTCTTCAAGCACATGGTCCCAAAGAACCTCGATCTTGTCGTGACGCAAAAGCCGTTCCTGAAGAATTTTCTCGGCCCGCAGGCTGTCGCGGCGATGGATCAAGGTGACCTTGGAAGCAAAATTGGTCAGGTATAACGCCTCTTCCACCGCCGTATTGCCGCCGCCGATCACGCAGACCTCCTTGTCGCGATAGAAGAAACCGTCGCAGGTGGCACAGGCCGAGACGCCAAAGCCTTGAAATTTCTGTTCCGACTCCAAACCCAACCAGCGGGCTTGCGCACCGGTGGAAATCACCAGCGTCTCGGCGGTGTAGATATCGCCGCTATCGCCGGTGCAGCGAAAGGGCCGGGCCGCCAGGTCCACATCGACAATGATATCATGGATGATGTTGGTGCCGACGGACTTGGCCTGCTCCTCCATCTGCTGCATCAGCCAGGGCCCCTGGATGACCTCGGCGAAGCCTGGATAGTTTTCCACATCGGTCGTGATGGTCATCTGTCCGCCCGGCTGCAGACCATGCACCATCATCGGCTTCAGGCCCGCGCGCGCGGCATAGATGGCGGCGGTACAGCCCGCCGGGCCTGAACCAAGAATCATGACACGGCTATGATGGGTTTGCGACATTCCGCACTCCTCACTCTTCGAAACTGATTGTACGATATGAACCCCCGCCGAAGGGTGGCTCCCATGCTATGTATAGTCCGACCCGGCCAGCTTCAAGTCAGGCGGGCCTTTTCTCTTTCACGGCCAGCAGATCGTGGACCCGTGCCGCGATCTTAGCAACGTCGTCCGCCGGCTGGTACCGCCAATCTTCAAGTACGCCCTGAAACGGCCGCGTATAGCCAGCCTGCCGCATGCTGGCGTGGAATTCATTGAATTTTCGATTGCCGCCGGCAAGGTGCAGCACATGCACCGGTTTGCCGGTGGCGCAGGCCTCGGTGACCATGTTTACCGAATCGGAGGTGACGATGAGCGCATCCGCCAGGCCCAGGAAGCCGAAATACGGATTGGGTTCCTGAAAATCCCAAATCACCGCCGGCAAACCTTCCAGGGCGCGGCGCAGGGTTTCGACATTGTCGGCGCCGGTACGCCGCGATGGCGTCACGGCCAGCCCGACGCCCAGTTCCAAACATAACGAGCGGAGCTGTTCGGCCAGGGCCGAGACTGCTACGGCCGTCAGCTCGTAACAGGAATTACTGCCGCCGATCAGGACCACGACAAGGGGCCGGGGCAGGTGCGCCAATTGCGGTGCGAAGTCAGCCGCCGCCGCCGCCAGGCGCTCGGGCGTGATACGGTGTAGCGAGGCTTCGGTCTCGACCACGTTGGCACCGCGCAGATGATCATGCCGCGGCGGCGCCACCAAATCAAAGGCCGACAGCCTGGATTGCGGGTTCTGGATATGGACCGTCGTGGTCGCGCCGCCGCTGTGGCGCTTGACCCAACGGGCATAGGGTACCGCGCGGCGGCCGCAGGAGATTAGCAAGTCCGGCCAGGGCGGCGCAATCGGGTCGCTGTCATGGCCCAGGGCGGCCAGGGGCCGGGGCCACCAACCCGGTGGCAACCAGGTCCAGGGCGGACGGGGATGTACCCGTTTGACCACAAAGGGCAGGCCCACGGCTTCGGCCAGGGCGATGGCCTGGTTCTCCATGCCGGCGTGGCCCGGGGTCACGACCCAGCAGTCTCGAGTTTCCGCGGATGGATTTGTCGCCATGGTTATCTTTGTTACAAACCGGAACTGGTTGTGAAATATTGTTACGTGAGTAATATTATTGCGCGGGCCGCCCATTTACCACACGTTGATGCGACCCGCCGATACCATATTTGGCCCGCATGGAGGAACGACGCCCCTTGGCAAAGGTAAAGCTGGACGCTATCGACCGGCATATATTGGAGCAGCTGCGTGACGACGGCCGCATCACCAATGTGGAACTGGCCCGCCGCGTTGGTATTTCGGCACCGCCCTGTCTGCGCCGAGTCCGCGCGTTGGAACAAGCGGGATTGATCCGGGGCTATCATGCGGAGCTGAACGGCGAAGAGCTTGGTTATGGTCTGACCATATTTGTCTGGATCGGCCTGGACAGCCAGCACGAGGACGACCTGTCGGCCTTCGAGGAACGGATGGCCGGGCTGCCGATGATACGAGAATGTCATATGCTGACCGGCGAAGCGGATTTCATCCTGAAGGTCGTGGCGCAGGACTGGGACGCCTGGCAGAACTTCCTGACGGCGGAGCTGATCGCGGCGCCCAATGTCGCTTCCGTGAAGACCGCGCCCGTGCTCAGACGCTCGAAGGTCGAATTCGGCGTGCCCCTGGACGGTATCGGTGAGAGCTAACGCCGCCGCAAGCTAGGACAGCCCGACCACCGGTATCAGCGCCCCATGCACGGCGGTAGCTTCCGACGAACAGAGGAACTTGATCACCGCTGCCAGATCGGACGGCGCCACCCACATTGACGGGTCCGCGTCCGGCATGTCGGCTCGGTTGACGGGCGTATCGATGATGGAGGGCATGACGCAATTGACGTTGATGGCCTTGTCGCGCAGTTCACCGGACATGGACTCGGTCAGGCGCATGACCATGCTTTTCGAGGCGCAATAGGCGCCCATTCCCGGTACGCCTTTCAGGGCCGCGTTGGCGCCCACGGTCACGATCTTGCCGCCGGCGGCATTGATCATGCCGGGAATGACAGCCCGGCAGGCGTGCAGCATGGTCCGCACGTTCAGGTCATGCATCAGATCCCAATTATCGTCCGCCGTCTCGTGCACTGTTTCCCCCATATGAAAACCGCCCGCGATTGCGCAAAGCGCATTGATCCCGCCATGGTCTGACCGAACCTGGGCAAAGGCCGCGTTCACCGCTTCGGCGTCCAACAGATCGACCGCCAGCTTGACGTAGCGCCCGTCTTCACCGGGAAAGCGTTCATCCAGATAGCCCTGTTGCGCATCCACCAGGATCACCCTTGCGCCCGCGCTGTGAAAAGTGGCGGCTACGGCCTGGCCCAGATTGCCGGCGGCGCCGGTTACCACGATCGTCCGATTGTCGAAAGTCAAAGCCTCTCTCCCCATTAGCAAGCGTTCTTGAATGTCTCTCAGGCACCGCGCTGACGGAAGGTCACGGGCAGGGTTTCCAGGCCGCGGGTGACGAAATCGTCGCGCCAGGAAAGCTCCGGCGAGGCCAGTTCAAAATTATCGAACCGGGTCAGCAGGGTACGGAAGGCTTCCTGCCCCTCGATGCGGGCCAGGGGTGCGCCGATGCACATGTGAATGCCAAAGCCAAAGGCCACGTGCGGGTTCTGCTGCCGGGTAATGTCGACGTCATCGGCCCGCTCGAAGATGGCCCGGTCACGGTGCGATGCGGCGACCAGGGCGAAGATCCGCTCCCCGGCCCGTATTGTGGCGCCGGCCATCTCTATATTCTCCTTCGCCAGGCGGACCACGGTCTGCACCGGGCCCTGGTAGCGCAGAAATTCCTCGATCGCGCCCGGCAGCAGCCCAGGATCGTCGCGCAGCAACTCCATCTGGTCCGGGTTTTGCAGCAACGCCAGCATGCCGTTGGTGATCAGGTTCGTCGTGGTCTCGTGCCCGGCAAAGAGGAACAGTACCAGCATGGAAACGATCTCGTCATCGCTCAACGGACCGTCGCCGTCCTCACCTTCATGGGCGATCATCTGGCTCAGCATGTCGTCCCGTGGCCGGCCCCGGTGATCGGCGATGACCTGGCGATAGAAAACTTCGATCTCCATCAGCGCTTTGTAGGCGCGGTCGTATTTATCCGGCGTGGCCCGGGCGGAAAAGATGAATTTGGCGATATCGGCTGACCAGGCGGTCAGCTGGGGCACCATTGCGATATCAACGCCGATCAGGGTGGCGATAACGCGGGCCGGCAGGGGGTTGGCGAAGGCGGCGATGAAATCCACCACTTCGCCGGCCTGCTCCGCCATGTCCGCCGCCACGTCTTCGGCGATGCCGACGATGGCGGGGCGCAGCTTTTCCATCTCCCTCGGCTTGAAGGGTTGTTGGAGGACCTAGCGCAGGCGGGTATGGGCGGGCGGATCCTTGAACACCATCCAACCGCCCAGGATGCGGGCTAACTCCCGGATTTTATGGGCATCGGCGCCGCCCGCCATGTGGTCGGCGAAGGGGGAGATTTTCTCCACCGAAAAGCGCGGATCGGTCAGGGCCAGTTTGACATTTTCATAGTCGGCCACGACCCAGGCCTTCAGGTTGTCGCTGTAGTAGACTGGCTGCCGCGCCAACAGGGCGGCGAATATGGGGCCGGGATCGCGGATCGCCTCCGGCGTCTTCAGATCAAAATCCACAGCCCTGCCGTTGCCCATTGTATTCCCCCGGTAATCCAGCCGATATCGCACCGCGCTGGAATAATGCCAGAGAGTAGCGGAAAATACGGCGGTTCCAAGGGCTGTTGTTGCCCTTCCCCGGACCGGCGCCCCGCAATCGCGTATCTAGCCTTGCCGCCGGAATGTGCTAGTGTAAAAAAACAGGATATGTTGCACCATGACTGAACTGGACCGGCATAAAGCGTGAGTGGACCGGCATGTGGATCAAGAACGATGATCGATACGGACCGACCCACGCGGCTTACATGAAACCAATCAACCTCTAAGACAAGGCGATGTCACAATGCGGAAATATTTGCAGATAAACCTCGAAAATCAATCCATCGAGACCGAGGAGCTGACCGGCGCGGGCTGCATTCGGGTTGGCCGCCACTTCATCGCAAAAACCCTTTTGGAAAACGGCGCGGCGAAGGTCGATGCGCTGTCGCCGGGTAATCCGTTGATTTTTTCGGCCGGTCCGCTGGCGGGTACGAATTTCTCCAACGCCAACCGCATCAGCGTCGGCTGCAAGAGCCCCCTGACCGGCGGCGTCAAGGAAGCCAACGCGGGCGGCACCTTTGCCTTTGCCCTGGGCCAGTTGGAGATTGCCGGTTTGACGCTGCACAACGCATCCGCCGATTGGGTGATCATCCGCATCACCAAGGACGGCAACGTCAGTTTCGAAGACGCCACGCCGTTTCTCGGCATGGGCAATATCGAGACGGCGGCGATGCTGTTCAAAAAATACGGCGACAAGGTCAGCATGGGCTTGTGCGGGCCGGTCGGTGAATACCAGGGCCTGGTTGCCGGCATCTCGTTCCCCGATCCCGAGGGGCGGCCGGTGCGGATCGCTGCGCGCGGCGGCGTTGGCGCCGTCATGGGCAGCAAAAAGGTCAAGGCCATCGTCGTCGATATGAACAAGATGCCCACCTTCCACGACCGCAAGAAAGTCATGGGCCGGGTCCGTGAATACGGCAAGCTGTTACGCGAGGACAAGGCGATCGAGGCCTTCAGTATGTACGGCACCGCCATGGTCAGCGATCTGACCAACCAGCTGGGCGGTCTGCCGACCCGCAATTTCTCCGACGGCCGGCTGGTCGATGCGGGTGAGGAGACCTTGAAGCTGGGCGGCTCCTACATCCGTGATCTGACCCTGGAACGCGGCGGCGAGACCACCCATGCCTGCATGCCGGGCTGCATGATCAAATGCAGCAATGTCTATGTCGATGACAAGGGCGAGGAGATGGTTTCGCCCCTGGAGTATGAATCCCTTGGCCTGCTGGGCAGCAATTGCGGCCTGAAGGATCCGGACGACGTGGCCCGGGCAAACCACCAGTGCAACGATCTGGGCATTGATACGATCGAGGTCGGCGCCATGTTGGGCGTGTTGATGGAGGCCGGCCAGGCCGAATTCGGCGATATCGATTTCATGCTGGCGGCACTTGACGATATTCGCGCGGGCAACGAGAGGGGCCGCATCCTGGCCCAGGGTACCGGCCGGGTCGGTGAACATTACGAGGTCGCCCGCGTGCCGGTGATCAAGAACCAGGGCATCTCCGCCTATGATCCCCGGACCATCGAGGTGACCGGCATTTCCATGATGCTGACCGCCCAGGGTGCTGACCACACGGCGGGCAACATTCCCGGCCACAAGAGCGCCGATATGACGAGCGAGGAATTGACCGAGGCCAGCCTGGATATCCAGGAAGACTGCGCGGCGGCGGATTCCCTGGGCCTATGCCTGTTTGGCCGTTCGGTCACCAACGTCAACCAGGGCCTGATCGTCGAGGCCCTGAATGACGCCCATGGGACGAATTTCGATGAGTCTTTCTTCAAGGACCTGGGCCGCCAGGCCCTGCAGATGGAATGGGAGTTCAACCGCCAGGCCGGCTTCACCGAGGATGACGACAAATTGCCGTCGTTCTTCTATGACGAGACCCTGGAGCCCACGGGCAAGACCGCCCGCCATCACAGTGGCCAGGTGAACGAACATCTGCGCACGCTGCTTGGCGGCAACAAGGCGGCGACGGAGTAAATCTGCCGCTGAATGGTCCGAATTGCCATCTTTCGCCGTCATTCCCGCCCCCGCCTTCGCGAGGACAGGCTTCGCGGTAATCCAGACGGCGCGATAACATTCGCCGTTCTCAACGGTTTCCTGGATTCCCGTTTTCACGGGAATAAGAAGATTACTGCGGTATCTGACGCCGGGATTGGTTTTTCAACAGCCCGCTAATGCTGCGCCCGTGCGGAGGATGTGCTGGCGGCGAAGTTGCCCTTGTAGACTCCGCATTCGGGGCAGGTCCAGTCGCCGGGCAGGTCCTCGAACGGCGTTCCCGGCGGGATGCCATCCTCGGGCGCGCCGATGGCGGGGTCATAACGGTAGCTGCAGGACAGGCAGTCCCATGTGATGTTTTGTTGCTCGGCCATGTTCCGCAATTCCCTGCCTGCTATCCCGCCGCCCATTATCGGCCATGGCCCCGTGGGCGGCAAACCAGGTTTTTAGGATTTTTGCCGCCGAAGCGCCCATATTTCAGTTATCAAGGGATTGTTCATGCCCTTGCCGGATTATCGGGACCATGACAATGGATCAACCCATCAGTGGCGAGACAGGCAGCGCGGCAGCGTCCAAGGCACCCGAGACGGTCGAGGTGCCGCCGTTGCGCAAATCCACCCGGCATTTCATGCTGGCGCTGGGTTTGCTCTGCACGGCGGTGGGTATTGCGGGCCTTATCCTGCCCCTGTTGCCGGGGACGTTGTTTCTGTTGATCGCGGCCTGGGCCTTTTCCCGCTCGTCGGAGCGGCTGCACCAATGGCTCTATCATCATCCCCGCTTTGGCCGGACGATACGGGAATGGTATCTGTACCGGGCGATCCCGCCACGGGCCAAGGTGCTGGCCATTGCCATGATGTCGGCCTCGTTCGCCTATGTCGCGGTAAGCTACAGCCAAGATTGGCTGATCACCTTTCTGGTCGGCGCCACCCTGGCCCCCGTCGCCATCTGGATCGCAACGCGTCCCAACGGCGCGGAAGTTCGGCGCGCGGGTTGAGGCCGTGGGCTTGAAAAAGCGGTGGCCAGACTCTACCCCAATCGCCATGACGCCATTTTCTCGGGAGCCGATTCTCGCGAATAGGGTGCCGATAACCCAGCACTCTTGGTGAACAAAGGCGTATCAATTGGCCTCTAATTTGGCCTTCAACTTGGTAACAGCCTCTAGATGTGAGTTCTCACGAAGTTGTTCATTCGATCCTCTTCTGAAAAGCTGATGTTTGCAAAGACAGAAGCTTCAAGGAGA
>JASLLM010000120.1 GCA_030747035.1 Alphaproteobacteria bacterium
AGGTGGTTAAGAGAATCACACCCGCAAGCTCATGAAAACCCGCCATAAGAGTCAGCAGTTGAGACGACTGGTATAACATAAATGGCCGCAACGGTGTGTTCCATGGTGACGAGGGGCACGCCATAGGCCTCGCCCAGCAGATTATGGGTCTTGGCGAACACTGAATCCGGATGCGCCTTGGTAAAGGCCTGATGCACCAGCGGGCGCAGGGTTGCAACCTCTTCGGGGGGCATATCCTTGGGCGGACGGCCGTTGGCGACATGGGCATACCAGATGGCCTGGGAATCACCGAGACAGAATTGATCCAGCTTGTTGATTTCCGCCGGCTGGGCGGGATCTTGCAGCAGATTGTGCAGAAACGCGCGCAACCAGGTATTGCCCGATTTTGGATAGGATGCCAGCCAGATTATGCCGCCCATCTAGAAAACCGCTCCCAGGGCCCTAATCAAGCGCCCATGATCCACTCGTTTTGACAATCGGCGCAACGGCCGCTGAGTTCAATGGTTTCATCTGATATGGCGAATCCGGCGCGCCCCGCCAGATGGCTTATGGCGCCGTCCAGTTGGCCATCCCGCACTTCAACGGCAATGCCGCAATCCCGGCAGATCAGGAAATGCGCCCGGTGCCGGCCATCTTCACGGCCATCCTGGTGATCGGCCGCCTGACCGCAGCCGATGAAGGCCTGCAGGCTGTCCAAACGGTGCACCAGGCCCTGTTCACAGAGGAAATCCAAGGCCCGGTAGACGGTGGGCGGCGCCACCCTGCCCCGCTCGTGCTGCAGCATGGCCAGCAGATCATAGGCGCCGACCGGGCGGTGACCGCGCCATACAAGCTCCAAAACCCGCCGGCGCAGCGGTGTCAGACGTTCGCCACGCCGGGCACAGACCGCTTCGGCCGCATCCAGCGCAGAGAGGACACAACTGGCATGGTCGTGACCCGGGGGTGCGAATGGATTGTCCACGTACGGTTTCCTCAAATTATCGCCTCCCCCTTGCAAAACCTATTGGCAATGAAAGTAAAAACAGCAATGCCGCCGCCGCCACGATGGCCGCGCCCGAGGGCAGATCCCAAAAATAGGACCCCGCCAAACCCATCAAAACCGACAGGGCGCCCAAGAGTGTGGCGACAAGAGCCATGCCTTCAGGACTTGCGGCCAGCCGCCGCGCCGTCGCGGCCGGGATGATCAGCAAAGAGATGACCATCAGGATGCCCGCCACCTTCATACCGATGGCGATGACCACCGCCATCAGCAAGGTGAATATCAGCTTCAACCGCCCCGTGGCCAACCCTTCGACCCGGGCCAAATCCTCGTCCACGGTGGCCGACAGCAGGGGCCGCCAAGACAGCAGCAAAATCCCCAAGACCACGGCCATCAGGGCGTAAATGACGAACAGATCTGTCTGGTTCAGGGCCAGGATATCGCCGAACAGGTAGCCCATCAGATCGACCCGCAACTCCTCCATCATCGCCAGGGCCAACAGACCCAGGGCCAGGGACGCATGCGCCAAGATCCCCAACAAGGTGTCGGAAGCAACCAATTGACCGCGGTCCAGGGCCAAAAAACCCAACGCCATCAACAGGCACAATGCCGCTATCCCCAGATCCGCCGGCAATCCCAGGGCCAAGCCCAGAGCTACCCCCAAAAGGGCGGAATGGGCCAGGGCGGCTCCGAAATAGACCATGCGCCGCCAGATCACGAAACAGCCCAGGGGCCCGGCCACCCCGGCCACGCCAAGTCCGCCCAGCACGGCGCGCAGCATGAAATCCTCAATCATGGGCGTGCCCGTGATCGTGGTCGTGGTCGTGGTCCAGGGGCACGATGCCGCCCTCGGCATCATGGCTATGGTCGTGATGATGCTGATAAAGCGCCAGCCGGTCCGCCGCCGCCGCGCCGAACAAAGCCCGGAATTCCGGATCGCCGACCACGCTATCGGGGCGGCCCGTGCAGCAAACATGGTGGTTCAGACAAATCACCCGGTCCGTCGCCGCCATGACAATGTGCAGATCGTGCGAGATCAGCAGAACGCCGCAGTTGTAGCGGTCCCGGACATTTTCGATCAATTGATAGAGCGCCCCCTGCCCGGCCACATCGACGCCGCTCATGGGTTCGTCCAGGACCAGGAAATCCGGCCGCCGCAACAAGGCCCTGGCCAGCATGGCCCGATGCAACTCGCCCCCCGACAGGCGCGCGACCTGGGCCTGCAAACGGCCCTGCAGGCCCACTTCGTCCAAGGTGGCGTCAAGCCCGGCCCCGTCCACCTTGCCTCCAAGGGTCAAAAAGCGCTGTAAAGTCAGCGGCATGGCCGGATCTATGGTCATTTCCTGGGGCACATAGCCGTGGCGCAGATGGGCCGCCCGCCAGACCCGCCCGGCCTCGGGCTGGATCAGGCCCAGAAGAATGCGGGCCAGGGTCGATTTCCCGGAACCGTTCAGGCCGATCAGGGTGACGATTTCGCCCCGGTTGACCGTCAAATCAACGCCGGAGAGGATTTGACGCCCCTGATAGGACATCGCCACCCCCTCGGCGGCGACCAAGGCGGCCTGATCGCGGATCTGGCCCGGGGCGGCACCGGGAGCATCGGGCTGCGTCGGCACATTCATTTTGTTATGTTATATCATTTTGTGCGATTTGCCCACCAGCAACCGCCGCTGGGCGCAGTTGACATCAGACCGGCGAGGTCATAGGCCTGACGTCACCGGCGCCGCCCCCAATTCCGGCCTGGCAGACCAGACCTCAACCACTTGACCCACATCATGGCGGATTGAAAATTCCAAAACTATGAATACGAATGTTTGGCGGTTCTTGTTTGAGTGGTCATGGTGAAAGTAACCTATATCGAAATCGACGGCACCGAGCGCGCGACCGAGTTGCGCCAGGGTCAAACCCTGATGGACGGCGCGCTGGAACATCAGATCGATGGCATAATGGCCGATTGCGGCGGTCTTTGCGCCTGTTCGACCTGTCATGTCTATGTTGATGACCGCTGGCTGGATACCTGCGGCGAACCTTCCGAACTGGAGGAGGGCATGCTGGATTTCGCCGCCGATGTGCGGGGCAATAGCCGGCTGTCCTGCCAAATTGAAATTACCGACGCCATGGAAGGCATGATCGTCCGCGTGCCTGAGCGGCAATATTAGGCTATCGCCGCGCTTGACCTTCCAGTGACTGGAAGGTGCAAAGTAGGCCTAATCGTTGATTGGCGGTCTGTGTCCGGAAGGAAAGCGCCGAATGGCAGGGCAAAAGCAAGCAGGAAACGCCAAGACTCCCGCTCTCATCGCGCTGCTGATAGCGGTCATCGCGGCGGCGGGGATCTGGTATGCCGGTACGACCCGGCAGGCCGAGGCGGTGGAAGTGCGGATGCCCAAATTGTCCACCATGGCCCAGGCTGGCCAGCGCTCATTTGTGAAAAACTGCGCCCAATGTCACGGTGTACAGGCCGGCGGCACCGACAAGGGCCCGCCATTGATCCATAAGATCTACGAACCCAACCATCATGGCGACGCTTCATTTCTACGCGCCGTCAGCGCCGGCACCCCGCAACACCATTGGCCTTTTGGCGACATGCCGCCGCAACCGCAGGTCAGACGCATGGAAACACAGGCCATCATCCAATTTGTTCGGGAAGTACAGCGCGCCAACGGAATCAACTAGGATAGCGGCGAAATTGTCCACACAGCCTGCGCTCCGACAGAGCCCGGAGGCCTGGAAAGCCCTATCCCTTCAAAAGGCGGCGCACGGGCGCGGCGGCGGTAATCTTGCCCCGGCCACGGTACGCTTCGTGATTTTGCTCGATATCGCCCAGTTTATAGAGGTAGTTGACCATCAGGCCGGCGGCGCCGTCGAGCCCGTTGCGCGAGGTATCGCCCAGCCAATTGATCCGCTCCAGCCGCGCGCCATTGGAAAGATGGAAGTTCTGCACCGGATCCAGGGCCCGCTTGCCGCGCTTTTCCACTAGCAGATAACGCGCCGCCAATGCTTCCAGGACCGGCCGCATGGCGGCGATCGCCACCTCGTCCTGGCTCCAGTCACTACGTGCCAAAAGGCTGCGCAGGGCCTCGTGGCCATTATCGATGCCGGCCGCTTCAATCAAGGCGGCATCCCGCGCCTGATCCCACGGCGCTGCCTCCGCGGCCGCCAACAGCTCGCCCAACCAGGCCCGGAAACCGGGCACCGGCGAAAGGGTCGCGAAAGTCTTCAGGTTCGGCAGTTCCCGGCGCAATTCGTCGACCACCCGCTTGATCAGGAAGTCACCAAAACTGACCTGGGCCAGCCCCGCCTGGGCATTGGAAATAGAGTAGAAGATCGCCGTGTCGGCCTTGCCCGGATCACCTTCGGGCGCATGCAGGTCCAGCAGATCCTGGACATTGTCCGCCATACCGCTGACCAGGGCAACCTCGACAAAAATCAAGGGCTCGTCGGGCATGCGGGGATGGAAAAAGGCGAAGCAGCGGCGGTCTGAATCCAGCCGGTTTTTCAGATCGTCCCAGGAGCGGATTTCATGCACCGCCTCGTACGCCATCAGCTTTTCCAACAATACCGCCGGCGCATCCCAGGTGATACGGCGCAGATCCAAAAAGCCGATGTCGAACCAGGAGGTCAGCAACTCCCTCAGGTCATCGTTCAGGGGACGTAGTTCCGGCATCTCGGGCAGCAGGGAAATGATCTCCGCCCGCATATCAACTAAAAACTTAACACCTTCCGGTAACGCATTGAATTGGGTTAATAAATCAACTCTCCTATGAACCAGGGCGGCGCGCAGTTCACGCTCCGCCCGGCCCGTATCGGCACCGGGTTCAACGGCATGCAGGGCGGCCATGGCCGCCTCCACCCGGGCCCGGTCAACGCCGTAGTCGGTGGCCAGGAGCAGCAGGAAACGGCGCCGGCCCTCGGGCCCCAGTTGCAGATAGAAATGTCCCAGATCCGCCGCCCGCGCACGGGCGGAAACCTCGCCGCCGCGCCGTTCCAGGCAATCCTCGATGCGTTGCTTCAGTTTCTCGACCCCGGACTCGCTCAGGGCCGCGCTTGGCTCCTCGGACTCCGAGACGCCAAACAGCGCCCGCCGCAGGGGCGCGAATGTGCGGTCGAAAAGGCTGTCTCTATGCAACATTATAAATCCGGAATTTCCTCAGGCCAGAGAGTGACATGGGAAGTCTTACTATTTTGTTCAACGGCGTTCGAGGACTATCTTCGAATTAATCGTATTTATTTTGCAATGCAGCCAAAACGGCCGGCAGCGTTGGCGCCAAATCCTCCGCCGTCAGACCGGGCCCGAAACGTTCCGCGGCGGCACCATGCAGCCAGCACGCCGCCGCCGCCGCTTCGAAGGCTGGTACGCCCTGGGCCAACAGTCCAACACAGAAACCAGCCAAAACGTCGCCGGAACCCGCCGTGGCAAGGCTCGGCGGCGCATTTGTGTTGATCACCGCGCGGCCGTCGGGCGCGGCGATCACCGTATCGGGTCCCTTGAACAGAACCACGGCGCCGCACGCGGTGGCGGCCCGCCGGGTGCGCTGCAATTTGTCGCCATCACCATCGAACAGGCGGCTGAATTCGCCATGATGCGGCGTCAGGATGCAGTTTTCATGCAGCTTGCGGAACAGGCCCTTGCGCGCCTTGGCGAAGGCGGTAATAGCGTCGGCATCCAGCACAACCGCCTTTTTCAAGGCAAGCGCCGCCAGGACATGGTCACGCACTTGCTTGCCGACACCGGCACCCGGTCCCAGACAGACCGCATTGCGCCGTGGATCCGACAACAGGCGGCGGAATTCAGCACTATCCCGCCACGGATCGATCATCACGGCGGTCAGATGGGCGGCATTCTCCGCCACCGCGCCCTTGGGCGAGGCCACGGTCACCAGCCCGGCACCTATACGCAGGGCGGCACCGGCGGCCAGGCGCCCAGCCCCGGTCTTGCCGGCGGGGCCGCTCAAGACCACGGCGTGGCCACGGCTGTACTTATGTCCCTCCGCCTGCAACGGCGGCCAGGACGGCAACCAGATGTCCGGTCCGCTGAGCCGTACCGATGGACGGATTTCCGCCAATACGGCCGCCGGAATACCGATATCCACGACCCGCAGTTCACCACAGTGGCCACGGCCGGGATATAGCAGGTGACCGCTCTTGGGCCGAAAAAACGTTACGGTCATGGCGGCCCGGGGCGCATAACCCAGAACCTGGCCGCCATCCCCTTGCACCCCCGATGGCGTGTCGACGGCGACGATGGCCAGGCTCCGCAGCTCCGCCGCCTCAAGCACCGCCCGGGCCGGGCCGCTCACCGCGCGGGCCAGGCCGGCGCCAAAGATACCGTCCACCACCAGGGCGGCACCATCCAAAACCTCCACATCCAGCGGATAAACCCTGCCCCGCCAGCGCTTCGCCATGGTGGCGGCATCGCCTTTCAGGTTTGCCTTGTCGCCCAGGAGGGCCAGGCGCACCTTGGCGCCGGCTTTCCGTAGATGCCGGGCGATAACGAAACCATCGCCGCCGTTGTTGCCCGGGCCGCATAGAATTGCCGTCGGCTGTACGCCAAAGCGCTGCAAGATCGCCCTGGCAACCCCTTCGCCGGCAGCCTCCATCAGGACCTCACCGCTGATCCCGGCCGCCATCGCCGCACGGTCGGCGGCGTACATTTGCTCGACCGAAAGAACTTCCGACAGGGCTTCCGACTGGACTTCCGACTGGGCTTCCGTCATCGGGTGCCGCTACAAATTCGGCTGTCTGTCCATGGGCCGGGCCGCTTCGAATGCCTTGGCGGCGCGGAGGACCAGATCTTCACGGAAGTTGTCCGCCACGATCTGCAAACCCACGGGCAAACCGTCTTCGGTAAAGCCACAGGGAATGGAACAGGCCGGCTGCTGACCCAAATTGAAGGGAATGGTGAACGGCGTCCAATCGGTCCAGTAGGTATCGTCGGGCGGGCTGCCGGGCGGTTGCAGCAACTCCACATCAAAGGCCGGCACCGCCAGGCTTGGCGTCAGCAGCAGATCGACCTCACGGAAGAATTCCCGCAACCGCAGGCACAGCGCCGCCCGTCCTTCCATGGCGCGCATGTAGTCCAGGATTGGCAATTCCTGCCCCTCGGCGACAATCTGGGCCAGTTCTGGTTCCAGCTTGGCCTTGGTTTCATCGGGCAGATGCGCGAAGGCGCCGGCCGCGCCGGCCCACCAATGGGCCCGGAAAACCGCCTTGGGATTTTCAAAGCCGGGATCGCGCCGCTCCACCGTTGCGCCCAAATCCGTAAACACGGTGACCGCATCAGCGACGATGCGGGCGACCTCATCGTCGACCGAGGCGTAGCCCAGGTCGGGACTGAAGGCGACCTTCAGCCCGGCGATACCGTCATCCAGACCTTGGGTGAAGTCGATGCCCTGGTATGGCAGCGCGGTGGGATCGCGGTAGTCCGGTTCGGCCAGGACATTCAGCATCAACGCGGCGTCGGCAACGCTTCGCGTCATGGGGCCAATGTGGGAGAGCGTGCGCATGGCGCTTTCGGGATAGACCGGTACCCGGCCGTAATTCGGTTTCAGACCGAAAACACCGGCGAAGCCCGACGGAATCCGGATCGATCCGCCGCCGTCCGAACCGACGGCCAAGGGCCCCATATTGGCCGCCAGAGCGGCCGATGCACCGCCCGAGGAGCCACCGGGCGTCTTCGCCAAATTCCAGGGATTGCGTGTGATACCGCTCAAGGCACAGTCGGTGATACCTTTCCAGCCCACTTCCGGCGTCGTGGTCTTGCCCAGGAGGACGGCGCCATGTTCGCGCAGCCGGGCGACACAGGGCGCATCCTCGTCCCAGGGCCCGTCGGGATCGACGGTCAGGGAACCCTTCAGGGTCGGCCAGCCCTTGGTCAACATCAAATCCTTGATGGTTGTCGGCACCCCATCCAGCAATCCCCTTGGCGTGCCCTTGGACCAACGCTGCTCGGACTCCTTGGCGGCGGAGATGGCGCCCTCATCATCGATAATCATGAAGGCGTTGATCTTATCGTTGACCGAATGGATGCGTTCCAGCACCGCCGCGGTCGCATCAACGGGTGAAAAGCGGCCCTGGCGATAGCCGTCGAGCAGATCGACGGCGCTCATTCGGATCAGGTCATCGCTCATAAGGTTTCCTCCGTTCGATTATTATTAGCCTTTTGGATTCCAGCCGCTGGTTTGGGCGCGAATCTTGTCCATCTCGGCCAACGACAATTTTCCGCGCAATTTGTCAAAATGCCACTCCGCCAGCCTTGGCTTTTGCACCGCGCCCAAAAGGGCCCAGAAAAATGCCTTGGCCGGATCCGCCGCCACGCCTTCGCCCAGCAGATACATTCGCGATAGCATTAATTGCGCATCACCATTGCCACCCTCGGCGGCTTGGCCGAAATGATAGGCCGCCTGGGCCAAGTCCTTCGGCACCCCGTCGCCATGGTAATGGACGAAACCGAGATTGTATTTCGCCTTTTCCAGACCGGCCGCCGCAGCCTGGGTAAACAACGAGGCGGCCCTGGCACGATCGCGCGCACCGCCCTTGCCGAAATAATACAGATAGCCAAGATTGCGCATGGCCTTGGCGTTGCCCATGTCGGCGGACCTGTGCAGCAAACGCCTGGCCTCGAAAAAATCCTGCTCCACGCCCTGCCCCGAAACATACAGCTGGGCCAGATTGCGCATCGCCTTGGCATTATTCTGCCGGGCCGCGCGGGCGTAAAACTTGGCGGCAAGTTCCAAATCCCTGGCAACCACCTTGCCCACTTCAAGAAAGACGCCGATGACCCGCTGCGCCTCCGCATGGCCCTGCTCGGCCGCCTTGGAAAACCACAAATAGGCGGTGCGGGATTCGCGCGCAACGCCATGGCCGCGGTCGTACAGCAAACCCAGCCAATGCTGCGCCTCGGCCAGGCCAGTCTCCGCGCCTCTTTCGTACAGCTCCCGCGCTTGACGGTAGTCAGCGTTCTTGTAATGGCGCTGCGCTTGCGCCAGATCTACAGTCCGATCTGGCGACTGCGACAGGACCGGCGCGGACAGCGTCATGATAAACAACAACGCGGCGCAGGCAGCAAATGCCGGAACCGCGCGCAGCCGGAATTTTTGTTCACCTGCCCACATGGCGCCACTTTACGTCGCCCGGGGCAGCGCCACAAGCGGTCGGGATGGGTCCTACGTCCGGCACCGATTAGCCGCTTGCGTACCGCTGGGACTAGCCGCTTGCCTCCGGCAAGACACTCTGCCAGCCTAGGCCGAAAGCAACAGGTTCGAGGAGACAGCCATGCGCGTCGTCATCGCCATGATGAAACACGAAACCAATACCTTTTCGCCGGTGCCGACGCCCATAGAGCGCTTCGCCAAGGCCCAGCCCCTGCCCTACGAGGGACAGGAGGTTTACGACGCCTTCAAGGGCACCAACAGCGGCGTTGGCGCCTATATTGATCTGGCGGAGGAGGCCGGCGCCGAAATGGTCTTCCCCATCGCCGCCAACGCGCCGCCGTCGGGACCGGTACAGGACGAAGCCTACAAATACATCACCGACAAGATTTGTGCCGCCATCGAGGCGGGCTGTGACGCCATCCTGCTGGACCTGCACGGCGCCATGGTGACCGAAAGCAATGACGATGGCGAAGGCAATCTACTGGCCCGCATACGCGGCATCGCACCGGACACGCCGATGGCGGTGACCCTGGACATGCATACCAACATGTATGACGCCATCGCGGACAACGCCACGGTGATCGCCGGCTTTCAGACCTATCCGCACATTGACAATTACGAGACCGCCGCGCGGGCCGGCAAGCCGCTGTTTGCCATGCTGGAAGGCAAGGGCCAGCCTACCCTGGCCTGGGGCAACCGGCCCATGCTGCCGCATGTGATGCGCCAGGGCACGGACAATTTCCCTAACAAGGAATTGCAGGAGATGACCCGGCGCATGGAGGCGGAGGGCGCCCTGACCGCCACCCTGTTCGTGGGCTTCCCCCATGCCGATATCCACAACGCCGGCCTGTCGGCGGTGGTGGTGACCGACAATGATCCCGAACTGGCGGCGCGCTACCGCGACGAACTGCTGGACTTCGCCTGGGCGGAGCGGGAGGCCTTTGTTTATCAGATCGAGCCCCTGGAAGACTCCCTGGCCCGGGCCAAGGCCGCCACGGAAGGCCCCGTCGTGGTGCTGGATCACTACGACAACGCCGCCTCGGGCGGCACTATGGATACCATGACTGTGCTGGGCGGCGTTTTGGATGCCGGCCTGGAAGATGTCGCCGCCTTCGCCATTCACGATCCCGGCGCGGTGCAGGAGATGATCGCCGCCGGCGTTGGCACTCAGGTCACCATCAATCTGGGCGGCAAGATCGACATGCCCTCCATCGGCCGCAAGGGTGAGCCGCGCATGGTCACGGGCACGGTGAAATTGATCTCCAACGGGCAGTTCCGCAATTTGGGCCCGGCACAGACCGGCATCCTGCAGGATATGGGCCCCACAGTGGTGCTGGATACGGGCAAGGTGGAGATCGTGGTGATCAGCCGCCATCAGGAACCCAACGATCTGAACTGCTTCCGCAGCCTGGGTATCGAGCCGACGGCAAAACGCTACCTGATGCTGAAAAGCCGCATTCACTACCGCGCCGGCTATGGCGAGGTGGCGAAGGAGGTGATCGAATGCGCCGGCGTGGGTGTCTGCACTTCGGACTATGACATGCTGGACTTCAAGAACGTGCGCCGGCCGATCTATCCCCTGGACAAGATCAACGATCCCAATCCGTGATGCCCAACCGCTCGTGCAGTTGCGCCGCGCCCAACTTGGTCAGGCGCACGGCGCGGCCGCCGGGCACCCGGCGCAGCCATTTCTGAGCCAGAAACCGGTCCGTCAAGGCCACGCCCAGGGCACCGCCCAGATGGGGCCGCCTCTCACTCCAATCCAGACATTGGCGCGCGAAATGGCGGCGCCCCTTGCGCAGTTCATCAGGCACGATGCCAAGTTCGGCGAAAAACCCTTCGCCCCCCGGCGTAAGATCAAAGTCATCACCGTTTCGGCGCAGCAAATCCTTTTCCTCCAACGCCGCCGTCACCGCGACACCCAGCCGGCCGGCCAGATGCCTGTAACAGGTCCGCGCCAGGCGCACGTCATCAAGCTTGGCGGGCCGGGGCGCGGCTTTCGGCGCGATCACCTGCAGGGCCTGGATGGCGGCGGCAACCTCCGGTCCTGCAATGCGGTAATAGTTGTGCCGGCCCTGGCGCAACATGGCCAGCACACCGCCGGCGCACAGCTTGCCCAGATGAAAACTGGCGGTTTGCGGCGTGATGCCCGCGCCAATGGCCAGCTCCCGCGCCGTCAGGGCCCGGCCATCCAGCAAAGCAGCAAGCATGGCGGCGCGGCTGTCCTCGCCCAGCAAGGCAGCTATCTTGGCCAAATCCTGATTTGCATTCATAGTTCGATAGTAGTCGATCTATGTAGTCACGGCAACGGGCATGCTAGGCTATTGGCGGCGCCTGAACAGGATTGGGGTTTTCGATATGACAGTCGGCTCAATGGGACCGGACGCCGCCACGGTGCTGGCGGAGGCGGACGAATGGCAGCGGATCATGGCATTGGAGGGCGAGAAAGAGCTGGCCGTTTATCTGGACATCAAATCCCCGCACACCTACCTGGCAGTGCGGCCCTCGCTGGAAGTCGCGCGCGACTACAGGGTGCGGCTGAACTTCCTGCCCTACAACCTGAGCTATGCCACGATGGGGATCACAACGAGCGTGGAGCCCGACATGAAACGCCGCCCGCCCAACGCGGCGGCTGATCGGAAAGCGCGGATGTACTATGCCGCCGCCCGGGAGTATGCCGCCCTGCAGGGACTGCCGTTTCGCAGCCCGCAACACCTCCTCGACACCCTCCCGGCGAACAAGGCTCTGCTGTTCGCCAAGCGGCAAGGGCTGGAGGTGCCGTTCCTGATGCGGGTTTACGTGCTGGGCTGGGGCAGCGGCTGGCGGGACTACGAAGTCGGGTCTCACGAACAGCTGCGCGGCACCCTGGCGAATGTGGGCGCCAATAGCGATGGCTTCGAGGCGTTCATGGCCCCGGACGGCGCGGGGGACGAAGAGCTTGCAAGCTGCATGGCGAGGGCCGAGTCCACCGGCTTCACTGGCGTACCGCACTATGTCTTTGACGACGACGCGTCAGGGCGGCGGCTCGGCCTGTTTGGGCGCGAGCACCTGGCGCTGATCCGTGAGAAGTTCCATGCCGAGGGGCTGGCCCGGACGCCGGAGGTACGCCCGGATTTTTCCCACGCCTGGCACGGCGCGCCGGCGCAGCGCTAGGTCGCAACTGTTGATATGAGGCACGGATGAATTGGGACGCGGAAACGGATGTATTGGTCGTGGGCGGTGGCGGCGGCGGGTTGGTGGCTGCACTGGCGGCGCGGGAAAGCGGGGCCGAGGTCGCGCTGGTTGAAAAATACGACCGCTTGGGCGGCAATACGGCGCTGAGCTCCGGCTCCGTTCCCGGAGCGGGTACCAGATTTCAACAGGCCGCCGGCATCAATGACAGCCCCGATCTGCTGACGCATGATATCATGCGGCGGACCAATGGCAGCGCGCCCGAGCACCTGGTTCGGGCCCTGGCGGGCGAAAGCGCACCGCTGGTGGAATGGCTGGTGGATAGCCTGGACGTGCCGCTCGCGTTGGTACCCGATCTGAAAAAGGTCGGCCATTCGGTACCCCGCACACATGCGCCGGCCGGCCGTCAGGGCGCGGCGGTGGTCGCCGCGTTGGAGCAAAAGGCCCACGACAATGGCATCCTCATCTCGCCAGGCAACCCGGTGCGCCGGCTGGTTCAGGATGACGCCGGCGCAATCGCGGGCGCGGTTATCGAGAACGGCGGTGCGGAACACCGGATCGGCGCCCGCAAGATTATCCTCGCCTGCAATGGCTTTGGCGCCAACAGGGAGATGCTGGCGAAGCATATTCCCGAGATCGCGGATGCCCCCTATTTCGGCCATCAGGGCAACACCGGCGAAGCCATGCTTTGGGGCCTTGAGCTCGGCGCCCGGCTACGGAACATGGGGGCCTATCAGGGCCATGCCTCGGTCTCCTATCCGCAAGGCGCCCTGATGACCTGGAGCGCCATAGAACGCGGCGGCTTTCTGGTCAATCTCGAGGCACAAAGGTTCGTTGATGAATCCCTGGGATATTCGGGCTGTACCTCCGCCGTGCGGGCGCAAAAGGAGCATTTCGCCTTTGTCGTTTTCGACGAGCCTATCCATCACTACCTTGAACCCAAGGCCCAAGATTACCGGGACATTGTCGCCTATGGCGGCGCCCGGCAGGGCGGGGAGATAGCGGCGCTGGGCGCGGCATGCGGCCTTGACGGACGCACGCTTGCGGACACCATGACGCAGTACAACGCGGCGGCGCGCGGTGGTGTTGACCCCTTTGGGCGCGATGACTTCGGCGGTGCGCCGCTGCGTCCCCCCTTCACCATGGTGAAGGTAACCGCCGGGCTGTTTCATACCCAAGGGGGCCTTGATGTCGACACCAATGCGCAACCGCTGCACAACGATGGCACGGCGATAGAAAATCTCTATGCCGTCGGCGGCGCGGCGGTCGGTGTTTCCGGCTCCGATGGCAACAGGGGTTACTGTTCGGCCAACGGCCTTCTTGCGGC
>JASLLM010000121.1 GCA_030747035.1 Alphaproteobacteria bacterium
CGCGAGGTGGAGGAAGTGCTGCTGCGCCATGATGGCGTCGCCGAATGCTCGGTCGTGGGCCGGCCCCATGCGGATTGGGGCGAGGAGGTGATTGCCTTTATCGTCAGCGCCCCCGGCGCGGCCGCCCCCGAGGCGGAACTGGATGCGCTGTGCCTGGACCATATCGCCCGTTTCAAGCGGCCGAAGGAATACCGCAATATCGATGCCCTGCCGAAGAACAATTACGGCAAGGTGCTGAAGACCGAGCTGCGCGCACAATTGGCGGCGGAAAAGGAGGCCGGATAATGGCGGGACGCCTGCGGGATAAAGTGGCACTGGTCTGCGGCGCCGGCTCCATCGGCCCCGGCTGGGGCAACGGCAAGGCGACGGCGGCGGCTTTCGCGCGCGAGGGCGCCAAGGTCTTCGCGGTCGATCTGAACCAGGACGCAGCGGAAGAAACCGTCGAGATCATCAGGGGCGAGGGCAATGAGGCCAGGGCCCATGCGGCGAATGTTTCGGACGAGGGTGCGGTGGCCGTCATGGTCGCGGCCTGTCAGGCGGCCTATGGCCGGGTGGATATCCTGCACAACAATGTCGGCATCTCGGGCCGGGGCGGGCCGATAGAGACCACGTTGGCACAGTGGGAGCGGGTGCTGCGCATCAACGTCACCTCGATGTTTCTGACCTGCCAGGCGGTGCTGCCCCTATTCCTGGAACAGGGCGGCGGCGCCATCGTCAATGTTTCCTCCCTCTCCGCCGTAAAGGCGATCCGGCCGGAGCTGGCCTATGCCACCTCGAAAGGCGCGGTCAACGCCCTGACCATCAACATCGCCATGGAATTCGCCGGCCGCAACATCCGCTGCAACGCCGTGGTACCGGGCCTGATGAACACCCCCATGGTGGCCAACGCCTTGAAGGACCTGGGCGATGCCGGTGGCATGGCGGCGGTGATGGCGTCGCGCGACGTCATGTCACCCACGGGGACCATGGGCGAATCCTGGGACGTGGCCAACGCCGCCGTCTTCCTGGCCTCGGACGAAGCGAAATACATTAACGGCATGCTGCTGCACGTGGATGCCGGACTGCAACACAACATAACTGCCGGCAACGGCTAGAACGAATTTTGGAGGAAGTCAGCATGAGTGAAAACCCCATCAGCTATGAACTATCCGACGGCATCGCCACCATCACCCTGGATCGGCCCGATGCCATGAACGCCATCAACACCGCGGTGCGCGAAGGCTTGTGGGACGCCTTCCGCCGCTTCGTGGACGAGGACGAGGCCTTGGTGGCGATCCTGACGGCGACGGGCGAAAAGGTGTTTTGCGCCGGCGCCGATCTGAAGGAGATGTCGGACATGGCCCTGAAGATCCCACCGGCGGATTTTCTGCCCTATCTGAACAAGAACATTCATACCAATAAGCCGGTGATCGCCGCCGTCAACGGCCTGGCCTATGCGGGCGGCTTCTACCTGTCGCAGATGTGCGATCTGTGCATCGCCGCCGACAATGCCAAATTCGCCATTACCGAGCCGAAATGGAGCCGCGGCGCGCCCTGGGCCGCCCCCCTGCCCTGGCTGATCCCGCCCCGCGTCGCCATGGAACTGCTGGTCACGGCCAAGCCGATCTCGGCCGAGCGGGCCTATCAGGTTGGCCTGGTCAACCAGGTGGTGCCCCTGGCGGACCTCGGCGAAACGGCCCGGGAGATGGCTTCCGTCATCGCCCAGAACGCCCCGCTATCGGTACGGGCCGGCAAGCAGATGGTCTATGCGGTGGCCGAGGTGGGTTGGAGCGAGGCCCTGAAGGCCGGCGATGCGGCCTATGAAAACGTCTATCTGAGCGAGGACGCCCAAGAGGGCCCGCTGGCCTTCAAGGAAAAACGCGCGCCCGTCTGGAAGGCGCGCTAGGCAGACAACCTATTTCGGTGACAGTTTACTTAATAGGACGAGAAGCTGTGTTCTATAGTGAAATAACTTGCAGCAGCCATTTGGCACGTCCCTATTAAGTAAACTGTCACCGAAATAGGGCACCGAAATAGGGGCAACGGCGAGGGAGAGAAGGATGCAACTGGGCGCGAACCTGCCGCTCTGGGATATCGGCGGCGATCCGCATGTGGTGCGGGACTTTTCCCAGGCAGCCGAAGACATGGGCTTCGACTTTCTGGGCGCCGCCGACCATGTGATCGGCGTCAACGAAGCGAGCCGGCCCGATTGGGGGGAGCGCAATACCTCCGCCGATCTGTTCCATGATCCCTTCGTCTTGTTCGGATATTTGAGCGCCTGCACCAGGGCCATCGGCTTTTCCACCCAGGTGCTGATCCTGGCCCAGCGCCAGGCCGCTCTGGTGGCCAAGCAGGCCGCCTGCCTGGATGTATTGAGCGGCGGGCGCTTCCGGCTTGGTATCGGCGTGGGCTGGAACCCGGAGGAGTTCGTGGCCCTGAACGAAAATTTCTCCGACCGGGGCAAACGCTCGGAAGAACAGGTGCAGTTCATGCAGGCCCTGTGGGCCGAGCCCCATGTCACATTCGACGGCAAGTGGCACCGGATCAACGATGCCGGCATCAACCCGCTGCCGGGCGGGGGCAAGATCCCGCTGTGGTTCGGCGGCCATGTGGACGAGACCTTGCGGCGCACCGCGAAGTGGGGCGATGGCTGGATCATGCTGGCATATCCTCCGGGCGAGCGCGCCAAGGCCGAGTTCGAAAAACTGCGCGCCTATGCCAGGGCCGAGGGCCGTGATGCCACCGAAATCGGGCTTGAAGTCTGGGTTTCCGTCGGCGCCGGTGGCCCGGACGACTGGCGCCGGGAGTTTGAATTCTGGCGCGATGCCGGCGTTACCCACATCACCGTCAATAACACCTATAACCGGGGCGACCATCACACCCGCATCCCCGGCCGCACATTGTCGGAGCATATCGACGGCATCGAAACCTACCGCGCCGCGGTGGCGGATTTATCGTAGGGCATGGCACAGTATTTACAGACAGACGTTTTGATTGTCGGCGCGGGCGGCGCCGGCATGTACGCAGCCATCGCCGCCGCCGAAACAGGTGCGAACGTCTTGTTGCTGGACAAAAGCATCGTCGGCCGCTCCGGTGCCACCATCATGGCGCAAATGACCGTGGCCGCCGCCGTGGGCGAGGAGGAGCCGGACGATTGGCGCTTCCATTTGCGGGATACCATCGCCGCCGGTCGGGACCTGGTCGACGAACCCCTGGCCAGGATTCTTTGCCAGACCGCGCCGGAGAGGATCTGGGAGATGGAGGAATGGGGCGTCGGCTGGGCCCGATCGGGCAATCATTTGACCCAGGCTCACGCACCGGGCCACGACCGCAAGCGCTGCGTCTATGTGGATTTCCTCAATACAGGTCCGGCGACCTCGCGCACCCTGCGCAACCAGGTCCGCAAATATGACAATATCCGCCGGGTCTCGGACCTGATCGTCACCGATCTGGTGACGCAGGATGACCGGGTTGCGGGCGCCGTGGCGCTGCATCTGGAATCCGGCCAGGCGTTGAGCATCGCCGCCAAGGCGACGGTGATCGCCACCGGCGGCCTGACGGGGATGTACAACCGCAATTCCGCCTCCGCCAATATGGGCGGCGACGGCTTTGCCCTGGGCCTGCGCGCGGGCGCTGAGCTGATCGATATGGAGTTCGTGCAGTTCTTCCCCATCGGCCATCTGGCGCCGCGCCTGATCGGCATGGACCCGATCATGTGGGATCCATTCCGTTATAAACTGGGCGGCCGTCTGTTGAACGGCAATTTGGAGGAGTTCACGCAAAACTACGGCACGCCAGAGGACGGCAAATATGTGGTTACCAGGGATACCGCCACCTACGCCATCTTCAAGGAGGTGGAGGCCGGGCGCGGCTCCCCCCATGGCGGGGCCTGGTTGTCGTTCGAACATATCGCGGAAGCGGATCTGCGCGCCGCCTTTGGCCCGGTGATCGACCGCCTGGCCAAGAATGGCATCGATCTGACCAAAATGGCGATCGAGGTCGCGCCCATTGCCCATTATCACATGGGCGGTCTGCGCACCGATGACAGCCTGGCCTGCAATGTCCCCGGCCTGTTCGCCACCGGCGAGGCGGTGGGCGGGGCCAATGGCGCCAACCGCCTGTCCGGCAACGCCATCACGGAGGCCTTTGTCTTTGGCGAGTTGGCGGGCCGCTCGGCCGCGGCATTTTCGGGTCAGGCCATGCCTGATATCCGGGAAGCGGCCAAGCCGTTGCTGGCCATGATCGAGGCCACCGCGAACCGCCCCGGCGATGGCATGACCCCTACCGCCGCCATCGCCAAGCTGCAAGGCATCATGCAACGGAATGTGGGGCCGTTCCGTACCAGGGCAGGCCTGCAACGGGCCTTGGAAGATCTGTCCGAACTGGCCGTCGCCTTGCCCCATATGCCTACGGGCAGCGCGCCAACATTCAATCAGCAACTGGCGGACTGGTTCGGCTTGCGCAACATGGTGCTGGTGGCGAAAACCATTGCCACCGCCGCCCTGGCGAGGACGGAAAGCCGGGGCGCCCATCAGCGGGAGGATTATCCCGGCCTGGATGAAGACTGGGCCAACAACCAGATCATCCGCCTGGAGGGTGACGAGATCGAACTGAGCCGTGGTGAGGTCCGCCGCCTGGCCAAAGAGGAATTCGTCCATGAGTGACCGCCTGTCGACAAATCTGAAGATCCGCCGGGGCCGGCCGGACGACCCGGAACAGTACGAGGTGTTCCCTTTCGAGTACGAGGCCGGGCAATCGGTGCTGGATGCCCTGCGCTGGATCAGGAGCAACCGGGATGCCTCCCTCGCCGTGCGCTATTCCTGCATCAACGCCAATGCCTGCAAGGAATGCGTCATGCGCATCGACGGCCGCACCGGTTATGCCTGTACCACGCCCCTGCGGCCGGGCGAGATGCTGATCGAGCCGCTGCCGAACAAGCGCCTGATCCGCGATCTGGTGACCGATACCCTGCCGCCCGACGAACGGTTGTCCGAGGTGTAGAGCGATTTTGCATAATTGCCGGAATGGTTTAGACTTGAGCCATTGTCGGGCTGCATGGGGGTTAGTCCGTAATACCGGCTAACCGCGAAAACTGGTGAGACCATGCAGATCAAGAACACCCAGGTGTTGCGCACACCCAATGCCCCCACCCCTGGACGCCCCGTCCTCTTCAACCCGGACATTTGCACGGGCTGCAATATCTGTGTGCATTTCTGCATGGAGGATATTTTCATGCCCGCCGCGCAAAAGGGTGCGCTGCCGACAATCCTGTATCCGGAAGAATGCTGGTATTGCGGCAATTGCGTCGATGACTGCCCGGAACCGGGCGCCATCGCCCTGAACCATCCCCTGATGCAACGGGTGCGGTGGAAGCGCAAGGCCACCGGCGAACATTTCCGGGTCCGCTAGACCATGTCCGATACACTAGAGACGGCGGACGCCGAAGTGTGGCCCTATCCCATCCGATACGGCCAGGTGAAGAAATTCGAAAGCGATGTGGTTGTCCTGGGCGGCGGCATTGCCGGCGTTTGGTCGGCCATCGGCGCGGCGCGGCAGGGCGCCAAGGTGATCCTGGTGGAGAAAACCGTCACCGCCCGCAGCGGCGCCGGCGGGGCCGGCTGCGATCATTGGCAATGGGCCGCCGACAATCCATGTTCCTCCGTCAGCCCGGAGGAACTGACCCAGGCCCTGATCGATAATCAGGGCGGCTACCGCAATGGCGTCTCCACCTACATCCAATGCGCCTCGGCCTATCAGGCCCTGCTGGAGATGGAGCAGATGGGCGGCAAAGTCCGGGATGTGGACGATGAATTCAAGGGCGCGCCGTTCCGGGACGACGCCTCCAAGCTGGTATTCGCCTATGATTACGATGCCCGTTTCGTCCTGCGCGTCTGGGGCAACGACTACAAGCTGTTGCTGCGCAAGGAATGCCGGCGCCTGGGCGTGAAGATCATCGACCGGGTCGCGGTCACCGGGCTGCTGACGAAAGACGGCGAAACGGGCGCCCAGGTGATCGGTGCCACCGGGGTCAATACGCGGACCGGTGAATTCAACCTGTTCAAGGCCGGCGCGGTGATTTCCTGCATGAGCCGGCCCCAGCGCAACTGGACCTTTTCCTCGGAGATGCGGGGCGTCTCTACCTTCCGCCCGCCAACCAACGTGGGTAACGGCCACGCCATGGCCTGGCGGGCCGGGGCCGAGTTCACCATGATGGAAAAATCAATGCGCTCGCCCTTCGCCTCGCCCTATTCCTATCCCTCTTACGGCGTGGGCAACGCCATCAATACCTGGTTCGCCTGCAACATCGTCGACGCCAACGGCAAGGAGGTGCCCTGGGTCGATTGCAACGGCGAAGTGATCACCAATTTCGACCAGCGCTACCGCCCCGCCAGAGGCCAGAAATTCTTCATCATGGGCGGCGGATCCTCCTCCCATCCCCATCCCGGGCTGAAGGAATATGCTGGGCCCAAGCTTACCCCGGACCTGGCCGAGCGCATGGAAAAGGGTGAATTCACGCCACCCTTCTATGCCGATCTGACCTCCATGCCCGATCACGAGCGCCGGGTGATCTGGGGCCTGAACGTGGGCGAGGAAGGCAAGACACGGATACCCATTCTACAGACCTATTCCGAGGCCGGCTTCGATCCCGAACAGGATATGCTGCAGACCTATGACTTCCTGCGCGGCAGCGGTATGCGGGAGCCGGTCACGCCTCAGGAACGCACCTTTGGCGAGCAGGGCATCTGCGGCGGCATGGTGGTGGATTGGGATCTGATGTCCACCCTGCCCGGCCTGTTCGGCGCCGGCGATCTGATCTATGGCAGCCAGGATCATTCCCATGCGGCCGCCACCGGCCGCTATGTGGGCCGGCGGGCAGCACTTTTCGCCGTCAGCCAACAGAACGAACAATGCAGCCAGGAACAGATCGAGGCGGAGATGGAGCGGGTTTACGCACCCCTCGGCAACGGCTCCATCAATGGCAATCCCGGCATGGATTGGAAGGAATTGAATGCCGCGCTGTGCCGGGTGATGCAGAACTATTGCTCCGAGCCGAAGAACGCCGAGTTGCTGGACCTGGCGGAAACCTGGCTGGATGACATCGCCGAAAACGAGGCGCCGAAGATGGTGGCGGACAACCCGCACAAGCTGATGCGGGCCCTGGATGTGCTGGATATCCTGACCTGCGATCGGATGATCGTGCATGCCTGCAAGGCGCGCAAGGCTTCCAACACCCATCTGCACTTCAACCGCCTGGACTACCCGGAGATGGACCCGCCCGAATGGCACAAATGGATCACCATCCGCCGCGACGGCAACGGTGACGGAAACGGCGCCACGGTGGGCGAAATGCCCATTGCGCCATGGGGCGATTTCGAGAGCAATTACCAGGCGCGAATCTGATACCGCGGCCTACTCTTCCACGGCACGGAAGTCGGGTGGCCGCTTTTCCAGGAAGGCGGTCACGGCCTCCTTGTGCTCCGGCGTCTCATAGGCTTCGGCAACCATCGAGAATTCCCGCTTGGTCACCAGGCTCAGATCAGTTTCCGTGCCGTTCTGTGTCAGAAGCTGTTTGACCATTTGCAGTTGCCGCGATGGATTCTCGGCAATCCTGCCGGCCACCGCCAGGGCCTCGTCCAGCAGTTTGTCGTGGGGCACCAGGCGGTCGGCCAGGCCCAACTCCACGGCCTCCACCGCCTCGATCATGCGAGCCGAGAGGGCGAACTCGCTGGCCCGGCCCCAGCCCATGCGCTGCACCAGAAAATGGGAGCTGGCGAGCTCGGTGACCACGCCCATCCTGACAAAGGCGCAGCAGAATTTGGCCCGGTCGGAAGCCATGATGTAGTCGAACGACAGGGTCATGGTCAGGCCGACGCCAATGGAGGGACCATTGACGGCGGCGATAATCGGTTTGGCCTGGCGTATCAAACCGACCCAATCCGGCGCCCCGCCAGTGATGAAATCATCCTCGATCTCGCCATCGATTTGCTTTCGAAAGGTATCGTCAATATCGGCGCCGGCGCAGAAACCGCGCCCGGCGCCGGTCACGACGATGGCGCCGACCCCCCGGTCTCCGTTTGCCCTGGCGACGGCATCGAGGAATTCATCGCGCAATTGCACGGTCCAGGCATTCATCCTGGCCGGCCGGTTCAAGGTGATCAACGCGACCCTGCCACGGCGTTCGTACAAGACTGTTTCGTAACTCATGGCGGTCTCCTTGAGTTTAGGTTGCGCCGAACCAAAGGCGCGGGCGCAAGAGTGTCACGGCAAGGCACAGCAGCAGGCCCACGCCGGCATAAGTGAAGGTAGATTGGAAGGCGGAAAGAAAATCCGCGCCCTGGCTCAGTGATGCGAAGATCAGCGACAGGCCGGTTGCGCCCAAGACCACGCCGATGGTGCGGCTGACCTGAGCCAGACTGCCCGCGACGCCCCGGTCCCGCACATCCAGCCGGCCGGTGACCACATCCAGGATACAGACCTGGAACAGGCCCAAGCCAATGCCTTGCAGGAACATGGGCAGGACCATGCGCCAGATGCCGGACGCCGGCCCCCAGGTGCCGATGGTTATGGTCGCCAGGCCTACCAGGACCGCGCCCAACAGAGCCAAACGGGGCGCCCAGGGACGGACGCTCAACAACCAGCCGACAATAGGTCCGGCCACGGCCTGACCCAGCGGGCTGCTGGCCAATATGAAGCCGCTGACCGCCAGAGAATACTCCGTCAGTCGAACCAAATAGTAAGGCACCAGAAGCAGCGGCGCGAAACCGACGAACATGACCAGGGCGTTGAATATATTCAACACCGAGAAATCCAGCCGGCGGAACGGCGCAAAAGGAATGATCGGGTCCTTCGCCCGCATCTCGCGCCAGACAAAGGCCGTGGCGGCGGCCAGGCCCAGCACGGCGATTATCAAGGCACGGCCAGCCTCCACCTGAAGCTGGTTCAAGGCCAGCAGCAGCGCACCTAGACTTACAGCCAACAACAGCGCGCCGAGCAGATCGAAGCCGCCGCTGCGTTTCCTGGCCTGATCGGGGCGCAGCCAGGGCAAGGCTGCCAACGCTGCCAGGGATATGGGCACACGGAACCAGAATACCGCTTCCCAGCCCCAGGCCTGCACCATCATGCCGCCCAGTGAAGGCCCGGCGGCGGCGGCAACGCCGAACATCATGGTATAGGCGCCCAGGGCCCGGGCCCGCTGCGCCTCGGGCAGCAGCGCCGTCGCCAGGGCGGGGCCGCAACTCAAGACCAACGACGCGCCGATGCCCTGGAGGAACCGGGCGAGCAGCAGCCAGTGGTAGGCCGGCGCCATGGCGCAGAATGCGAAGGCGCATGTCGAGATCATCAAGCCGGTCATGAAAATGCGCTTGTGGCCGAACAAATCCCCCAATTTGCCAAAGGCCAACAACAGCGATGTGTAGGTCAGGACATAGAAAATCACGACCCATTGAATATCGGCGATGGGAATGGCGAAACTGGTGGTGATATCGGGGAAGGCGATATTGACGGAGGTATCCAAGGGCACGATCGTCGTACCCAGGCCAACGATTAACAGGCCCGCCAGGGCCCGCCCCCTGGCGGGTGCAACCGCTTGGGTCAATAGACCGCTTTCAGATCGGGATCGCCGCCCATCCCCTTGGCCTCTTCAACCGAAGCCGCCAGATCGGCCAAATAATCTTCCCGGCCCGCCTCGTGAAACATCGACAGCATGGCATGCATGCCCTTGGGATTCTGCGTCAGGCCCGGCAGCCAGCCGCGCCGGTCCATGCCCTCCGCCACCTTGAAGATATCCAGCTCGTTATTTCGGTCTTGGGCTCCGAAATTGATGATGGTCAGGTCCGGTTCGGCCAGCAGATGCAGCCCGTCAATGGCCTTGATCCCGGCCACGTATGCATCGGTCATATCGGCCATCTGCTTGGAGATATCCATGTATCCGGCCTCGCCCAGGTGATGCATCACCGCCCAGGCCGCCGTCACGGCGCCGCCCGCCCGCGTGCTCGACAGAGTCGCGGTACTGAACTGCCCGTTGGGCCATTGGTCGAAATGGAACAGGCCGCGCTCCCGATCCTCTTCCTCCCGGTAGAAAAGCGTGGAGGCGGGCTTGGGGCAAAAACCGAACTTGTGCAGATCGGCGGAAAGACTGCGCACCCCGGGCAAGGCCATATCGAAGTCAGGAATATCACGGCCAATGCGTTGAAAGAACGGCGCCACATAGCCGCCCACGCAGGCGTCCACATGCAGCCAGATATCCCGCTCCCGCGCCAGATCACTCAGCGCCTGAATAGGATCGATCACACCATGGGGAAAACAAGGGGCGGAGCCCACCAGCATGATGGTGCCGTCATCGACAGCAGCCTCCATGGCCGCGACATCGGCCCGGCGGTTCTCGCCGGTGGCCAGGCGCCGCACTTCCAGATCCATCACGTCCCCCGCCTTATTGAAGGCGGCATGGGCAGTGAAAGGCGCGACGATACTGTACGGCGCTTTCAGACGTGGCTGCGTCCGGGCCCAGTCCCGGGCCGCCTTGACGGCAATAAAGATGCTCTCACTGCCGCCCGTGGTCATATTGCCGACGGCGCCGTCGGGGGCCCGGAACAGGTCCAGGCCCATCTCCACCACCTCATCTTCCATACGTTTCAGGCCAAAGAATGCCCGGCGGCCGCCCAGGGCATTCTCGGAGAAATATTTCATGAAGGCCTGGAAACCAACCTCGTAAGCGGCATCCGAGCCATGGAAGACATACAGCGGCGCCCTGCCCTGGCGCCAGTTTATGTCCGCGCCGGACATCGCCGTCATTTCGGCATCCAAGGCCTGCCATTCGGTTCCCGTCTTGGGGAAGGCTTTACGCATGGCTCACCCTTATTTCAGTACTTCCGTGTTGATGACATTGGCGGGATCCAGCTTGCCGTCGAAGCAATCAACCACGTTTTGCGCCGCGATCTGTCCCATGCGGAAGATGGATTCCTTGGTCACGCCGGCGGAATGGGGGCTGACGATGATATTGTCCAATTCAAACAGCGGGTTGTCCGGGGTCGCCGGCTCAACGACAAATGGGTCGATCCCGGCACCGGCGATGCTGTTCGATTTCAGGGCATCGTACAGCGCCGCCTCGTCCACGATGCCGCCACGAGCGGTGTTGACCACATAGGCGGTCTCCTTCATGGCCGCCAGTTCCGCCTCATGCACCATGCCCGTGGTTTCTTCATTCTTCATGCAGTTGATGGACAGGAAATCGATCTCGCCAAGGATCGCGCGCCAGTCGGTGATGGGCGTCGCACCGGCGGTGCGGATACCGTCCTGAACCACATAGGGATCATGCACCAGCACATTCATCTCCATCGCCACGCAGCGGTTGACCAGGCGCCGCCCGATCCTGCCGAAGCCGAGGATTAACACCGACCGCCCCGCCAGATCAAAGGCCGGATTATCGAAACGGATGGCCCAATTGCCCTGGCGTGTCTCCCGGTCATAGGCCAGGGCCTGCTTGGCCAGGGCCAGCATGAAAAACAGCGCATGCTCCGCCACGGTCACGGAGTTGGCGATGCCGGCGATGGACAATGGTATGCCCGCCTTGATCAGGGCCGGCACATTGACCGCGTCATAACCCACGCCGAAGCGGGAGGCGATCTTTAACTTGTCCGCGGCCTCGATCAGGCGCGGGGTCAGGGGCGCAATGCCCAGGATCACGGCGTCATAGTTGCCGATATGCTGATGGATGTTGTCCTCGCTCAACTCAGTGAAGTGATCGACTTCAACATCGTCCCGGTCCTCGAACACGGATTTCAGGCCATCACTATAGGGTAGTTGCAACATGACGCGTTTTTTCATCTGTCTGCTCTTTCGCTTTTCGGAATGCGGGCGTTACATCTTATCTACCCGAACTGAGGCGATTGCCCAAGGGTTGGATTGGTCCTAGGCTTGATCCAGGCGCGACCCGAGGCGCCGGAGCCAGTGCAAAGGTATGATGGAACAAGGCGGCCAAACGCAGTTGCGGATCGAAAACAAGCTGGCCGAGATCGCCTCGGTCATGGCTGCTTTCGACGGTTTTGCCATGGAACATGGGTTGCCGCCCGCGATTGTCAGCCGCTTCAAACTGTTTTTCGATGAGCTGTTGTCGAACACCATCCGGCATGGATACAGCGACCAGGAAAACCACGAAATCGAAATAGCCCTGTGTTGTCGGGATGGGCGTCTGACGGTCACGATCTCCGACGACGGCATGCCCTTCGATCCCCTCAGCGCGCCCGCGCCAAAGATCGAGGTCGCATTGGCCGAACGGGAGCTTCGCGGCCTGGGCATCCATCTGGTGCGCAATATGCTGCAGGACGCCCATTACCGCCGTGCCGAAGGACGCAATATCATTACCCTGATGGAGAATTTGGAATAGCCATGGCGCTCAATCACATCAAGGCCGGCGTTTTGGACGTTGCATATGAAGATGCCGGCCCATCGGATGGCCGAACCGTCATCCTGCTGCACGGCTTTCCCTATGACATCCATGCCTATGACGATGTGACGCCGCACCTGACGGCGGCCGGCTGCCGGGTGATCACGCCCTATTTGCGCGGCTATGGCCCAACGCGCTTTCTATCGCCGGATACCGTGCGCTCAGGCGAGCAAGCGGTGTTGGGCAAGGATCTGCTTGACCTGATGGACACCTTGAATATCCCTTCGGCGCTGCTGGGGGGCTATGACTGGGGCGGCCGGGCCGCCTGCGTTGTGGCCGCCCTGTGGCCGCAGCGGGTGCACGGGCTGGTCAGTTGCAATGGTTACAACATCCAGAACATCGCCAAATCAGGACGGCCCGCATCGCCGGAGATGGAGCATAGGTTCTGGTACCAGTACTATTTTCATGGCGAACGCGGCCGGGCCGGCCTGGAAGCAAACCGCCATCCCTATTGCAAACTGTTGTGGCAACTGTGGTCACCGAACTGGGAATTCGACGATGCCACCTATGACCGGACAGCCGCCTCGTTCGAGAACCCCGATTTTGTCGATGTGGTGATCCATTCCTACCGCCACCGCTATGCCCTGGTGGCGGGCGATCCAAATGTCGAGGAGATCGAGGCGCGGCTGGCCGAACAGCCGAAGATTTCCGTCCCCACGGTGGCCATGGACGGATCCGGCGACGGCGTCATTTCAGAAAGCGGCTGCGCCGGCCACGAGCGGTTTTTCACCGGTCCCTACAGGCGCGAAGTGATCCCCTCGGTCGGCCATAACCTGCCGCAAGAGGCACCGGAGGCGTTTGCCCAGGCGATACTGTCGCTAGCCTAGGACGCTTCAGCGTCTTCCAGAATCATCGTGGCGCCCTTTTCCGCAATCATCACTGTTGGCGCGTGGGTATTGCCGGACACAAGGGTGGGCATGATGGAGGCATCGACGACGCGCAGGCCTTCCAGACCATGGACGCGCAGGCGGTCGTCGACAACACAGTTTGCGCCTTCGCCCATGCGGCAGGTGCCGATGGGGTGAAAGACCGTGGCGCCCGTGGCCCGGGCGTATTGCAATAGTTCTTCATCGCTTTGTACATCCGGGCCAGGGTTCATTTCGAAATCCAGATAGGGCTCCAACGCCGGCTGCGCGCCCACATCTCG
>JASLLM010000122.1 GCA_030747035.1 Alphaproteobacteria bacterium
AAAACCACAAGATCAATTACGGCAGATAAAACAGTGGGTTAAGCAGGAACAATCGTAGTTATCTGGGTCAGCCCCTTTCTGCCCCTGGCGAGAGGCGCAATCAATTCAAGGGACGAGGACAGGAATGACGGCAGGTCAACATTGTCTTCGTGCAGTTCGAATTTGCCGGCCTCGATCTTGGATATGTCCAGAATGACATTGATGAGATTGAGAAGCAGTTGGCCGCTGTCGTGGATATGATTGTGATATTCGTCGTAGCGGGGATCTCCGGTCGGTCCCAGCAGCTTTGACTGCATGATCGAAGCGAAGCCGATTATGGCGTTGAGCGGGGTGCGCAGTTCGTGGCTCATCATGGCGAGAAATTCCGATTTCGCCAGGTTGGCCTTCTCCGCCTGTTCCTTGGCGATCTGCAGCTCGGCGGTCTGAACCTCCAGATTGGCGGCCATCTGGTTGATATCCGCGCCCATGACGTCAATCTCATCCCTTGGGCGCGCCTCCAAACCGTTTTTCAACTCGCCAGTTACGAACGGGACCCGGCTGCTCAGATCGCCCGAGGCCAGGCTGCTCAATCGAGACCGGATGATCCCGGTCTTGCGCCCGAAATCGAATACTTCGCGGACAAAGTAGATCAAAAAGATCGCCAGGAGGACGACCAGCACCAAGGATATCCCGACGAAAATATTGGCGCGCATTGCCTGTTGTTCGGACAGGATCTCCGCCATTTCGCCGATCTCCCGCGAAATTGCCAGGGCGGTATCGATGGCCGTTGTCGCCTGTTCAATCCACTGCTGGCTGTCGACGGGGTAGGGCAGGGGGGTGTGCGCTTGAATGAGCAGCCAGAATTTTCTTGGGTCGCCAGGATGGTAGCGAACAGGCTGCACCAGAAGGCTCTTGTCGCCGGAAATAATTTTTCCAGGCTTGCCCGCATAGATGCCGGCGGTAACACCGGGAAAATCGTTATGAAGATTGCTGTTGTCCCGTTCAAGGGCTGGGATCATCCCCCACTGCTTCCCAGGTTCGGGATGACGTAGATAATGGCCCGCTTGATCGGCCAGGATCGTGCCGTCGTGTGGAATATTCAGGATTTGTTTTGCATTGATGTTGAATATCACGGCGCCGTACCGTTGCCCGTCGATGAACACCGGCGCGGCCAGGCGCAGAACCGGAACATAGGGGACTGAAATCCGGCCGCCCTCGACATTCAGATCCATGTGCGAGACGTAAATTTCCCCGGGAGGCAATTGCAACGCCTTGACAGAATAGTAATTGCCGCTCGTGTCCTGCAATTCCCGGCCCGGCACCACCCGGCTATATCCGTTCGTATGATCGGTGCGCAGCCTCTCCCGGCCGCTGTTGTCCAAGTAGCGGATCTGCCTGAACCGTCGGTCCAGGCTGGCCAGATCTTGAAACAAATGGACGATACGGGACGACGGCGGTGCCATGCCGTCGGGCAGGTTTTTCGCCCAATCCTTCAAATGCGAGCTGTTGGCCAGACCCGAAAGCAGGTTGGTGAGGCCGCGAATATTATCCAGCACCAATGTATCGGTCTTTTCCAGACCTCGTCTAATTCTCAATTCATTCTGGTTGTTGCGGTCGGCGATGTCGTAGATTTGTCGGCGCAGGTCTTCATATCCGCCAAGGAATTTGGTCTCGAAATCGACTATGGTCGCCCGCAGCGAGGGCGATGTCGCGTTATTGCGTTTGATGATGCGTATGCGCCGAATGGCTTCTTCCACATGGCTGCGATAACGTTCGAGAGTCAATCTCGTTTCCCCGGTGATGGGGGAACCGGTGGCAATAATGTTGCCGAGAACGGCCCTTTTACGGCCGGCGTATTCGGCTAAAACGGCGATTGTTGGGCGCAGCAGCGAATTGTAATACAAGACCGATTCGCGTTCATCGTGCGGCGCGAAGATCGAATCCTGGAGATCGAATGCCCGCGAAATATTATTGGTGGTAATATCGAACCAGTCCGAAGGGCTTATATCCCCCGACTTAACCTGTGCGCGGGCCTCGCGCAGCACTTTTTGACTTTCGTTCCATTTCGCGAACCTATCGGCAAAATCTGCGCTCATGGCGCCTCGATTGACCAGGCTATGGGCATCCATCTTGGCATTATTGACATGGGCGTCGCCCTCGACGCCGAGGTCCTTGAATTTTTTCAATAATTCGCTGTTGCCGCCGATTATGGTGTTGCCGACGCCTCGTTCGATGGCTTGGATGCCGGTGGCCAGATTAAGGTTGTTGCTGAGATCATTGCGCAGTTTGTTGCGGGTCGATTGCCTGGCTTCAAAGACGCTGGTGGACAGCATAATAACCACAGCCGCCGAGAGTAAGGCCGTTAGGATGAGAGTCAGTATAGTTACCCTAAAACTTATAGATTTTGGGTTAATACCAAAGAACTCCATGCCCGACTTTTCCCCAAATAGCTGTACTGTACTACGCAATATTATTGTACATTTGTTAGACTATATTATTACTTCATTTAAAAAGTATAAATCAAATATTGCGGGTATTGCAACATTAGTTTTTTCGCATTAGATACTAATTCTTATTAGCGTTTGCGAGCATTGGGATGTCTTTGCCGCATCGTCTATGATGCCTATTCTCTGGCCAATATTTGGTTCCGCCGCCGCTGCTCGCGATTGATGAAGGAAGGATCACGGGGATGCTTGTACTGCATGACAATCTGGGCTCGGGCAATGGCTATAAGGTCCGGCTTTTGCTGTCCCAGTTGGGCCGCCCGTTCAGGCGGATCGAGTACGACGTGACCAAGGGGAAGACCCGGACAGAGGAGTTTTTGGCCCTCAATGCCGATGGCCGCATTCCATTGCTGCAGTTCCCCGATGGCCGGGTGCTGGCGCAGTCCAACGCCATACTGTTTTATCTCTCACAAAATACCGCCTATCTGCCGGACGACGGCTTCGCCCAGGCGGAGGTGCTGCAGTGGATGTTCTTTGAGCAATACAGCCATGAACCGAATATTGCCGTGGCCCGCTATTGGCTGCACTTTCTGGATCCGAGCCAGGTACAGCAGGCGCAACTGGAGGAAAAATGGCAAAAGGGCTATCAGGCCCTCGACGTGATGGAGCGGCGTTTGTCGGACAGGAATTTTCTGGTCGGTGATGGCTATTGCATCGCCGATATCGCGCTTTACGCTTACACCCACGTGGCGGACGAGGCGGAGATGGATCTGAGCCCCTATCCCGGTATCCGCCGCTGGCTGGACCGGGTCGCCGAGCAGCCCGGCCATGTTCTGATCACCCAAGAGGACTTCGCCTAAGTCCATCGCGCGAGAACCATGAAAGGTCAAGACATGTCGGACCGTATCATCGAACCGGTTAGTTTGCGCGACGCCGGTCCCGAGGCGCGCGCCGTGCTGGATGCGCTGCGCAAGTCCCATGCCAAGGTGCCCGTCTCCTTTGCCTACATGGCCCATCAACCAGGCGCCCTCGAAGGGTTCGAGCAATTTTATCAGGGCGTGATCGGCGATCGGCGTTTGGAGGAAAAATACCGGGAGCTGGCCTATCTGAAGACTGCCATGCTGGCCGGCTGCAAGCTTTGCATCGCCAATCATACCGCCGCGGCCAAGGCGGTTGGTCTGTCGGCGGAACAGATCGCCGCCATGGATAACTTCGAGGAAAGCGCGGTTTTCTCCGATCTGGAAAAAGCCATCCTGCGTTATGCCGAACATGTCGCCTGCCAGGCGGGCAAGTCGCCGGAACCGCTGCTACGGCAATTGCGCGCGGGTCTGGGCAACGAGGGCGTTGTCGTTCTGACCCAGGTCATCGGCATTGCCAACCTGTTCTCCCGCTTTAACAACGCCCTGCATACCTACGCGGGCGAGGATTACGCCTAGCGGGCCGAGACAGACCCGGCGGCCGGCAGCGGGGGCTATCCGCCTCTTTCTTGGCGCATGCACTCCCCTCGGAATTCGAGACCTTGGCAAGCGAAACGCTTTCTAACGGTTTTGAACACACATGATTACAATGGCGCCATGCGCAAACATTTCACATTCACGCGAGAGGACCGTCCCGAACAGGACTGGCTTGACCGCTTCGCCCATGGCCGGGATGCCGCCGAACTTTGGTATCTGGGCGAGGGACGGATGGCGCCGCCCAGCGCCGCCGCATGTCGGCAAGCGCTGGAGCGTCACATGCCGGAATTGCTGCCGCACTATGACCGGGTTTGTGGCCTGGTGGGCGACGACGACCTGGCGCATCGGGTCCTAAGCCATTATCGCCCAGGCCCGGCCATCGGTGGCTGCACTCAGGCGGTCTGGCTGGGGGATGGTGGCCCGGCGCTGGTGCGCAATTATGATTTTCCGCTTGATTTGGTTTCCGATCGTTTCGAGGTCACCTCGTGGGCCGGGCGGGAGGTGATCGCCAAGGCGCAAAGACCCTGGGGCGGCTGTATCGATGGCATGAACCAGGACGGCTTGGTGGCCAGCCTCACCTTTGGCGGCGGTTCGGCGATGGGCCTCGGATTTTCCGTCATCTTAATGCTGCGCTACCTGCTGGAAACCTGCCGTTCGGTTGACCAGGGCGTAGCGGCGTTGCGCCGAATACCCATCGCCATGTCGCAAAACGTGACCCTGCTGGATCGTTCAGGCGCCTACGCGACGCTATTTCTGGGGCCGGATCGCGACCCCGTGGTTTCGGATGTGCCGGTCTGCACCAACCATCAGGAGGGCATTGGCACGGTGCCGGCTTCTATTGAGCGCCAGCAGTTCGTACTAAGCGCGCTGGACGACCCGGCCATGTCGCTGTCGAAGTTAACGGCGCTGTTCGCCGAACCGCCGCTTTATTCGCGGCGGGCGAAATCTCCGACCGCCTATTCCGCGGTGTACAGGCCGGCGGCGGGGCAGGTCGACTACATCTGGCCTGGAAAACGCGTCCGCCAACGGATCGGCCACTTTGAACCCAGCGAATACACCCACGACTATGGCCGGCTCATCGAATAGCGTTGGTGGCTATCGGCATTCGAAATAGGGAGGTATCGGCATGTCCGGCGGCACTGAAATTGCGATCCGGGGCGAGCAGTTTTTCATCAGTGGCGCGGTGACCTATCCCGGTGTCACCTGGAAGGGCCAGCGTATCGAGGGGCTGTTGCTCAACAGCCGCATGGTGCAGGGCATCTTTGACGATCTGAACCCGGAAACCCGGGGTCGATGGGCCTATCCGGACACGGGCCGCTGGGATGCCGATCGCAATACGGATGAATTCATCGCCGCCATGCCCTCCTGGCGGGCCCATGGCGTGTTGGCGGTTACCGTCAATCTGCAGGGTGGCAGCCCCTATGGCTATTCCAAGGACCAGCCCTGGATCAATTCCGCCATTGCCCCCGACGGCAGTCTGCGCGGCGATCATATGGAGCGGCTGCGCCGCATCCTCAATGCCGCCGACGAACTAGGCATGGCGGTGATCGTCGGCCTGTTCTATTTCGGCCAGGAGAAGGAACTCGACGATGAAGCCGCTGTTATCCGGGGTGTGGATAACGCCGTCGACTGGATGCTGGACCAGGGCCATCGAAATGTCCTGATCGAAATCAACAACGAATGCAATGTCCGTTACCGCCAGCCCCTGTTGATGCCGGAAAGGGTGAATGAGCTGATCGCCCGGGCGCAAGGCAAGGAACGTGATGGCCGCCGCCTGCTGGCCGGCACCAGTTATGGCGGCGGCGTGGTGCCGGGTAAGGAGGTGGTGCGGCAAGCCGACTTTCTGCTGCTGCACGGCAATCACGTGGAAACGCCCGGCCGCATCCGTGAAATGGTGCGGCAGACGCGGCAGGTCGAGGGCTATACACCGAAGCCGATCCTGTTCAACGAGGATGACCATTTTGCTTTTGACCAGCCCGACAACAATTTCATCGCCGCCGTGGACGAATATGCCTCGTGGGGATTCTTTGACTACCGCATGGAGGGGGAGAGGTACAACAACGGCTATCAAAGCGTGCCGGTAAACTGGCGCATCAGTTCGGATCGCAAGCGCGGCTTTTTCAATCTGGCCAGGCAGATTACCGGGCAATAGCCCTAGGCGTGTTCCAGGACGATTTCGGCCCGATGGCTCTTGTCC
Source organism: Alphaproteobacteria bacterium (assembly GCA_030747035.1). Classification (GTDB taxonomy): domain Bacteria; phylum Pseudomonadota; class Alphaproteobacteria. Next base: position 6,075 of record JASLLM010000122.1, read on the forward strand.
ATCGCCAACAGGCCGGCCGAAGCCTCATTGTTGGTGCCCAATGTCACCTGCACGGGCGTTTCCCGTTTATCGCTCAAGGCAGCCGCCAAATGGGGAAACTCACCGACCGGCAGCAAGGTAACCGTGACATCGCCCAGTTCAAATACGGCGCGCCGCTTCCCATCCCGGGTCGAGATCGAAATCTCGATGCCCAGCAGCCCTTCGTAATCTGCTGTTGCCGCCTCCAAATCACCGACCCCATAGACCACATGGGAAATGCCAAGGGCACCGTTGCCGTGGCGCATGTCGTCCTGACTTGTCGGCTGTTCGGGGACATAAGGATCGCGGACGAACGGCAGGGCGTCGGCGAACGGCACATGATGTTCCAGTGCACGGTGTCGCCGTTGGGCTTTTTGCGCTGAAATGGCATTGGCTTGGTGGTTTTCAGGCCTCTGTCGTTGGCCAGCCGGGTATCCTGATCGATATCCTTGGACAGCAGCGCCGCATCCATGAAGCCCTCGGGAAAGCCGACGGCGGCGGTGAAGCGGTATTTGACATGGTTGTCCGTGTTCTTCAGCAGCAGATCCAATAGACCAAGCTTCTTTAGGACAGTTAGCAGCATCGGTTTGCGGTAGGCAACCAGCTCCAAAAATGTGCCGTTTTGGAAATGGATCAGCGCATTGTGGGTGACGCCGGAACTATGGACGCCGCCATAGACGACGTGGAAACCCAGGGCGGCGAAATCTTTCATTGCGGCGTCCAGGTCATCGACGCGGATGACCACATGCTCGAGCGTCAATTCAGATGAAACGGGCACCATCTCGACGTTCCTCCGGCTTTTTTCTCGCGCCCCGAATTCCGGCAGCCGCAATTGTTGCCGCAATAAAAGTCCTTCTGCCTTTTTGGCGCAAGTCCCGCGTGACCTGGTGCTATAGTTTCCGCCACCGTGACCGGGAGGGATGTATGACACCAAGTGACTTGCTGGAGCGCATGGCGGCGACCTTCAAAGGGGAGGTTGGACCGGCAATCGAAGCGGACTATCCACGGACCCAGGCTTTCCTGAGCGCCGTCGTCCTGCAAAAACTGGCGGCACAGTTGCGCCTGGCGGAGGCGCACGGCGAGGCCGAGGCTGTGGAGCGGCAGGCCCTGCGCCGGGATTTGGAGAGTATGTTGCGGGAAATCGAGGCGCCGCAGACCTTGCGCGATGCCTTCTTGGCCTTGGCCGAAAATGGCGACGATGGCCTGTGCCGCTTTATCGAGGCGCTTTATGGCGCCCGTGAAGAACTTGGCGCTGCGCATTTCGAGGCCCTGCTCGGCCGTGTCCGACAAACAATGCGGCGGACCTTGGACCGGCGCATGGAATATGCATCATGAGCGCGGACAGCACGGCGCCGGCGTCGAATGAAATCGCCGAACGGATCAGGACCTATATCGAGGGCAAGCTTCCCGGCGCCCAGGGCCTGCAACTGCAGGACATGGAGCGGATCGCCGTTGGCTGGTCGCACGAGACCTGGCTGTTCGATGCCCATTGGAGCGTCGCCGGCGAGCAACGCACCCAGGGTTTCTGCCTGCGCCGGGATCCGGGCAATGCGCTGTTGCGCGAATTGTCAGATCTGGGCGATCAGTTCGGCGTGCTGCAATGTCTCGAGCCGACGGCGCTGCAGGCACCAAAGCCGTTTTGGTACGAAGCCGACCACGCCGTCCTCGGCGCGCCCTTCATCGTCATGGAGAAAGTGCCCGGCACCTGCCCCAATCCCTGGGGTAGGGAGGGCCGGGCCTTTTACGAGGCGGCCGCTGGGCGCGGCGTGCTGCCCGCCAGTTTCACCGACACCCTGGCCACTTTGCACAACATTGACTGGCGCCAGGCCGGGCTAGATTTCCTCGGCGTGCCGGCGGCGGGAACGCCGGAATTTGCATTAGGCGAGGTGCGCAAATGGCGCCGGCTGATCGATGCGTCCGGCCATGGCCCGGAACCGGTGCTGACCGATCTGATCTGCTGGCTGGAAGCGAACGCGCCCAGGACCGAGCGTCTATGTTTCGTCCACGGCGCTTACCGGACTGGCAATCTTTTGATCGATGATGACCGCATTTCGGCGGTGTTGGATTGGGAACTGCAAACCATCGGCGATCCCATGTACGACGTTGCCTATGTTTTGAGCGACCTGAACCGGGAGGGCAGTGAATTGCTGTCCAATCTGGTGCCCCGGGATGAATTCTATCGCCGCTACGAGGCCGCCACCGGTATCGAGATCGACGAGGATGCCTGCCGCTACTACCAACTGCTCTACGCCATGCGCTCGGCCGCCTTCTGGATGAGCGCTTCGGGCCTGTATGCCGAAGGCCGCAGCGACGATATACGTCTGGCGCGGACGGCCTGGTCCGTGCCCGTGGTCCTGGAACGCGCTGCCCGCGATCTTGGTTTTTGACCCTTCGCTTTAACCGCGCCCAGCCCGCCGCATGGCCGAGAAGCGGTGCATGGGCCACATGTCCTGCTCTTCGCCCCAGGCGGTTTCGCCATCCAGGTCCCAGCGTACCAGGGAGTTGATGTCGATGAAGGTATGGCGGTTGATGACAATGCTGCTGACCGGTTCGCCGATCGCCATGACCTCCCGTCCCTGCTGATCCTCAAGGCGCAGCTCGATCCGCCTGGTAATGCCTGTGTCCGGGTCCCGTTCCACCTTGCGCTCGCCGCCGGCCAGACCGATATTGCGGCCCGCCGTCCGAAGAAATCCATAGGCTACATGGTCGCCCTCGGGGCGCACATTGGTGACGGCCAGGAAGCCGGTTGAGGGATCGGCCATGCCGGTGATGTAGGCGGCCTGGCGGGGCCGGTTCTCCGGCCGGCGGCCCCAGGTCCTGTCCCGCATGGCCAGGCAATCGATGCCAATGCGCTCGCCGTGCAGAACGATTTCACCGCTGACCCGGCCGAATTGATCGAAATGATGCGCCGAGCCGAAGGTGGAACCGGCGGCGGTCAGCGCCTCCGGCGGCATTACCCCATCGAACCGCAAATCCGCCTGCAAGCGTTCGCCATCGTCGTAGCCAAGGGCGTAGGACATACATGGCTCCAACGCCTTGACCGAGACGCCCGTGGGCAGGGTGATGTCGGTAAAATCCTGGTCCGTGGGGATCGGCAAGGCGGAATAGTTGGCCGAATAAAGCGCTTCCCAGGGCAGATGGGCGCCATCGTCCCAGATCCAGGCACCGCCCGCGATGGTGCCGATATTGGGCCGGGCCATGGTATAGAACCATCCGCCCAAGCGGCGTTCGGGGTGATGGAAAGAGAACCACGCGGTTTCCGTGGCCCACCAATCATCACCCATCTCGGCGAAATGGAAGCCATCGTCCCGGGCCGTGAACTTGCGCTCGCTCATACCTGCATATCCTCCACCAGCATTTCACGCAGTTTGAATTTCTGTATCTTGCCGCTGGGCGTACGGGGAAATTCCGCGACAACCTCCAACCGCTCCGGCAGATAATTCTTGGCCAGCCGGAATTCCCGCAGGAATTCGGTCAACGCCGCCAGGGTCATTGTGGCACCGTCGTGAAGCTGCACAACGGCGCAGCCCCGCTCGCCCAGGCGAGGGTCGGGCACGCCGATGATGGCGGCGTCCCGGATCGCGGGATGGCGGTACAGCAGCGCCTCGATCTCCACCACGGGAATGTTTTCGCCGCCGCGGATGATGATGTCCTTGGAACGCCCGGTGATGCGGATATAGCCTTCCGTGTCCATGCGCGCGAGGTCGCCGGTCTCGAACCACAGATCATCGTCGATGTCGTAAGCTTCGGGCCGCTGGAAATAGCCGACAAAGGTTGTCGGCCCGCGCGCCTGCAGGCGGCCTTCCTGGTTTGCCGGCAATACCTGGCCGTCCTCGCCCACCACGCGGACCTCCTGATGGGGGATTGCCCGGCCATCGGTTTCGAATACTTTCTCCGGGCTGTCGCCCGGATATGTGGCGGTGACGATGCCGTTCTCGGTCATGCCCCAGGCGCTCATGACGTACAGGTTGGGATGAACCTCGGCGGCATCGTGCAGCAGCACACTGGGGATTGGCGCGCCGGCGCATAGAAACAGGCGCAGACTGCTGATGTCATGTTCCCGGACACCTGGTGTGTAGACGAGGTCGCTCACGAACGGTGTGGAACCCAGGGTGATGGTGCATTTCTCCGCCGCGATCATTTCCGCCGCCGCGACCGGTTCCCAGATATCCTGCAGCACGCACTTCAGCCCGTTGATCATGGACATCACGCTGCCATACAGAAACCCGGTCTGATGCGCCAGGGGCGAGCCCATGAAAATGGCATCATTCTGGTCGAGGTCGAACAGTTCCCGGGCCAGGCGGGCCTTGCACAGCAGGGTATTCGGGGTGTGCATGACGCCCTTGGGCTGGCCGGTGGTACCGGAAGTATACATCACCTCCGTCACCTCGTTGGCGCCTGGCCGGCGCGCCAGAAGGTCCGCTTCATCCGCCTCCGCGCACTCGAGCAGGTTTCGCTCAAAGCTGGTGGTCGGGTCATCCCCCATGACCACCAGCATATGCGCCAGATCGGGCAGTTCCGGGCGCAACCCATCGATCATGGCCGGATAGTCGAAGCCGCGAAACGATCGCGGCGCCACGATCAGCTTGGTTCGCGGCAGGCCAAGCATGAACTTTAGTTCCCGCTCGCGAAAGATCGGCATCAGGGGATTGATCACGGCGCCGATCCGGGCGCAGGCGGGATAGAGGACAAAATAGTGCCACCAGCTCGGCAACTGCACCGCGACGACATCGCCGGGGCCAATGCCGTATGCCATCAACCCGGCGGCAGCGCGTTTGGAAAGCTCCTGCAGGCGCCTGAACGAAACCTCCGTCCGTCTGCCCGTAGCCGAATTGTGATCGACCACCGCGATATTGTCCGGCCTTTGGGCGGCCACCCGGTCGAGGTGGTCGATGATCAGCTCGTCGCCCCAAAGACCCGTTTCCGTCAAGGTCTCCAGCCGCCGCTCTGGAAAGATCGGATCGGGGGGCATCGCGGCGTCGGCCCCGCCTCAGTTCCGCGTCACCACCAGCGAGGAATTCTGGCCGCCGAATCCGAAGCCATTAACCTGCATGGTGTTGAACTCACCCTTGGCGGGCTTTTGGATTACCACCTCGAACTCCGCCGCCGGGTCCACATCCGTCGTGCCGGCGGTCGGCACCAGGGCGCCTTTCTCCATACTGTGCAACGCCGCCATCAGGCCCATGACGCCGGCCGCACCAGCGGTATGGCCCACATGGCCCTTGATCGAGGAGACCTTCAGGCTCTTGCCCCGGCCCTCGAACACCCGGTTGATGGCCTTGATCTCGGCGATGTCGCCCAGCGGCGTGCCGGTGCCATGGGCGATGATGGCGTCCACGTCCTTCGCGCCGCCCGGCAGATGGGCATCAGCGATCGCCTTTTCCATGGTGCGGCTTTCCCAACTGCCGTCGGGATGGGAAGACGAAGGATGATAGCCATCGGACAGGGTGGCATAACCCTTCAGGTAGCCATGAATTTTCGCGCCCCGCGCCCTGGCCAGATCGGCCCGCTCCAGAATCACCATGCCGGCGCCCTCGCCGCCCATGACGCCGAAGCGTTCGGTGTTGAAGGGGCGGCAGGCCTTATAGGGATCGGACTGCGGGGCCATCATGCCCAGCAGTCCGCCGGCGATCTTGGTCAGACGGGTGCGGCCACTTTCACAGCCCACCGCGATGGCGACATCGCAGTCGCCGCGCTCGATCAGCCGGGCGGCGGTGCCGATGGCGTCGATGGAGGAGGCGCAGGCGGTGGTTATTGTCAACAACGGCCCGTGCAGTTTCCAGCGCAGGGCGATCTGACCAGCCGCCATGTTGGGCCAGGCCTTGATCTGCAGCTTGCGGTCGACCCCTGACGGACCTTCCCGGTCCAGGCCTTCCTGTGACCGTGTAATGGTTTCCGTGCCGCCGCAGGAGGTGCCGACAACGACGGCGGTGCGCTCCGCATCCAAGTCGCCGATAGCGCAGGCGTCCACCGCCTGCACGGCGGCCGCGATGGCATATTGGGCAAAGGTGTCGGTGCCATCGATGACGCGCTCGTCCATCCAGTCCTCTGGACGGAAATTCTCGACCATGGACATCCAGACGTTCTCCAGGCTGGGTTCATTGTTCCATGGCGTCGGCCCGACGACGACATGGGCGGCGGAGAGATTTTGGCAGAATTCATCAATGTTGTGCCCGAGCGAGGAAATCACGCCCAGTCCGGTAATCGCGATATCTTCCATTGCTTCCTCCTGATTTTGCATAATTTTTTTTCATATCATGGCGTCTCCCACCGCCGAGAGCAAGCAGGCGGAGCCGCCGGTCCGCCATGGCTGGGCCAACAATGCCTACCCGTAATGCCGCAATGCTGCTAAGATAATGCGTTGGTTTTTCTGTGCGTTTTTGCGTGTTTCCGTAGCAGCCATGGGCTCAGGCGCGCGCCGCGGATGCCGTGCCGGCCCGCCTACAGGGAGAACCATGATGACGATCTCAGCAACCGTGGAAAGACATCTTGCCGACGCCGGCGTCGACTACGACATCATTTCCCACGACCATACCGGCAACAGCATATCGACCGCCCTGGCGGCCCATGTTTCCGTCAATGCCATGGCCAAGGCGGTGGTCCTGAAGGACGCCGAGGGCTATCTGATGGCGATCACGTCGGCGACCTGTAAGCTTTCCGACAGTGAAATCTACGATGCCGTCGGCCGCCGCCTAAGAATGGTGGACGAGGACGAACTGGCCGAAATATTCAGCGACTGCGATCCCGGTGCCGTGCCGCCGCTGGCTGCCGCCTATGGCATGGAGGCAGTGTGGGACGACAGCCTGGCCCATCTCAAGGATATCTACTTCGAGGGCGGTGACCACGACAATGTGGTGCATATGGGTGGCGATGATTTCCGCAGGCTGCTGGGCGATGCCCGGCAGGCCCATTTCAGCCACCATATCTAGGGATTTATCCCTAGGCGGCAGGCCGGCAGTTGATGGCGTGAACGGGCCCCTTTGGTCCATGCAATGGCCCGGTTCGGCTGTTGGCACGCGTTCGCAGTCCATTGAGCCCGGAAATTAGCAACCGAATGAAAGGGAGGCTGTCATGCCAACATACATCGTTTTCGCGGACTACACGGAACAAGGCCTTAACAGCATCAAGCACTCGCCGGACCGTCTCGACGCGGTCAGGAAACTGGTCGCGGATCATGGTGGTGAAGTGAAAGCGTTTTATCTGCTGATGGGGGAACACGATATCATGAGCATTATCGAGGTCCCGAACGACGACACCGCGGCCAGGTTGCTGCTCACCATCAGCGGCGAGGGCAATATCAGGACCAAATCCTACAAGGCGTTTGACGAGGACGAGTTCCGCGGCATCGTCGGCTCTTTGCCGTAGGTGGCGCAACCCAATCTAGAGCGTTTCCGGATTATTTTGGGGCATAGCCATCCTCGGCGAAGAAGTTCCAGCATTCCTCTGGTTTGA
>JASLLM010000123.1 GCA_030747035.1 Alphaproteobacteria bacterium
TGCCTCGGATATCAAACGCCCGCCGAAGCTTTCATCGAAAACCTCAGAATTGCACTTGAGATGTGAATCCAGCGGCGCCGGGTCGGGCATGCCGTTTTAGCGGTTTATGAAGAGAACAATATTGTCATCCTGGACAACCTCATGAGCCGTCCGGTACCAGCCTCGGATATCCATCATTACAAACCGATGTTCTCGATCAATGAAGATGCCTGGTGGCTGCACAAGAGCGCCCGCAACGTCAAGCATTGAGGTCAGGTGCTTCGAGGAATTATTCCAAGGTGCCGTGATAAGGTAAAATATCGAATAATCGTTTATTATCTGATAATTAGGCGATATACCTAACAAATTAAACGAGGGACGGGATTGTGTTCTAAGATCCCGTCCCCCCACATCCCCCAGCTGATAGTAAGAGGATGCCGCAGCAATATAGCACGGGTGTTTGGCGGCGGACAATCCTAATAGTAAGAATTACTAATTTCGAGCAGTTTCGGGCTGCATTCGTGAGTTCGGTTTGGCTAGAATCTCGACAATGCATCCCGCAGCTTGTCCCGCGTTTGCATGGTTTCTGCCAGGCGTTCGCGCTGGGTTTCCACCAGTTCCGGCGGGGCCTTGTCTGTAAAGCCCTTGTTGGCCAGTTTCTTCTCCATGCCGCTAACCTGGCCATCCAGCTTGCCCAGGGCCTTGGTCAGACGCTGGCGTTCCTGCTCAATATCGATGACATCGGCCAGGGGCAGCACCAGGGTTGCCTCGTCCACCACGGTTTGCACGCAGCCGCTGGGCATCTCGCCCATCTGCTCGCCCGCTTCACTCAGCCGGGCCAGGGTGGAGATCAAATCCCGCTGCCGATCCAGCCGGGCCAAGGTTTCCGCCCCGGCGCCGCTGAGGAATAGCGGAATTTGAGCCGATGGCGGCACATTCATTTCGGCGCGTACGGAGCGGATTTCGCTGACCATGCGGATGGCCCAATCGATTTCCGCCGTGGCGCCTTCGTTGACCAGTTCGTCGCCATATTCCGGCCATGCCGCGCGCACCAGCATGCCGCCGCGGTCCCCCGTGCGGCCCCATAGCTCTTCGGTCACGAACGGCATGAAGGGATGGAGAAGGCGCAGAATGGCATCCAGGGCCCAGGCTGCCGTTGCCTGGGTTTCATCCTTGCCGAGGCCATCCTCGCCCTGCAGCACCGGCTTGGAGAACTCCACATACCAATCACAAAAGGTGCCCCAGACGAAATGATAGGCGTCGTTCGCCGCCTCGTTGAAACGGTAGCTGTCGAGGCCGGCACTGATGCGGTCCTGGGCCGATTTGAGTTGGCCCACGAGCCATTGGTTGACGGTCCCGGTGACGGCGGCTGGATCGAAGCCCGGCTGCAGGGCGCAACCGTTCATTTCGCAGAATCTGGCCGCATTCCACAGCTTGGTGGCGAAATTGCGGTTACCCTCGATCCGCTGTTCCGACAATTTCACGTCCCGGCCCTGGGCGGCCTGGCTGGCCAGGGTGAAACGCAGAGCATCGGCGCCATATTTCTCAATTAATTCAAGGGGATCGATAATATTGCCCTTGGATTTCGACATCTTCTGGCCCTTGGCGTCGCGCACCAGGGCATGGATATAGACGGTATCAAACGGCACCTCGTCAGCGAAATGCAGACCCAGCATCATCATCCGGGCAACCCAGAAAAAGATGATGTCGAAACCGGTCACCAACAGGGCGGTCGGATAGTAGCGCTCCAATTCCGGCGTTTTGTCCGGCCAGCCCAGTGTTGTCAGCGGCCACAGGCCGGAGGAAAACCAGGTATCAAGGACATCCTCGTCCCGGCGCAGTTCGACCTTTTCGCCGTAATGGGCCAAGGCGGCGGCCTCAACCGCCTCGAATGTCATCTCAACGAAGATTTCGCCATCCGGGCCGTACCAGGCCGGGATTTGATGACCCCACCAAAGTTGCCTGGAGATACACCAGGGCTGAATATTCTCCATCCATTCGTAGTAGGTTTTTTCCCACATTTCCGGCACGAATTTAGTCCGGCCCGAACGCACAGCGGCGATCGCCGGTTTCGCCAGGGTTGCCGCATCCGCATACCATTGTTCGGTCAGCCACGGCTCGATCGGCACGCCGCCACGGTCGCCATAGGGCACCATATGGCTGTGTTCGTCGATCTGGGCGATCAGGCCCTGCGCCTGAAGATCCGCCAGGACCTTTTCCCGCGCTTCAAAACGGTCCAGGCCACGGTAGGCCGCGGGTGCGTTGTCGTTGATCCGGGCCTCGTCATCCAGCACGTTGATCATTTCCAGACCGTGACGGCGGCCGACCTCGAAATCATTGAAATCATGGGCCGGCGTCATTTTCACCGCGCCGGAACCCTGTTCTGGATCGGCATAGTCGTCCGCGACAATAATCAGGCGGCGCCCCACCAGGGGCAAAAGGGCATATTTCCCGATCAGATCCTTGTAGCGGCCATCATCGGGATGCACCGCGATCGCGGTGTCGCCCAGCATGGTCTCGGGCCGGGTCGTGGCAACGGTGATGAATTTGCCGTCGCCGTCTTCAAGGGGATAGTTGATATGCCACAGGTGGCCGGCGACTTCGGTCTGCTGCACTTCCAGGTCCGAGATCGCCGTTTTCAGCTTCGGGTCCCAGTTGACCAGGCGTTTGTCCTTGTAGATCAGATCCTGCTTGTAGAGATCGACGAAGACCTTCACCACCGCCTTGGACAAGCCTTCGTCCATGGTAAAGCGCTCCCGGGGCCAGTCGCAGGAAGCGCCCAGACGGCGTAACTGCCCGGTGATGGTGCCGCCCGATTCATCCTTCCACTCCCAAACCCGCTCGATGAATTTTTCCCGGCCCAGATCCTGACGCGTCTTGCCTTCATCGGCCAGCATGCGTTCAACGACCATCTGGGTGGCGATGCCGGCGTGATCCATGCCGGGCTGCCACAACACATCGCGCCCGCGCATGCGCTGCAGGCGGATCATGATATCCTGCAAGGTATTGTTCAGGGCGTGGCCCATATGCAGGCTGCCGGTGACGTTCGGTGGCGGAATGACGATGGCATAGGGCTCGGCGTTGGTACCTTCGCCAGAAGGAGTGCCACAGGAAAATGCGCCGCTGGCTTCCCAGTCCTGATACAAACGGTCCTCGACTTCCGAGGGGATGAAGGTCTTGTCCAGCATTGCCGAACCCTTTTTTAGTACGGATGCCACATCAGCCGGCCATACTTAGGCGGCAGCATCCAGAAAATGCAATTTTGACGGAAAATTTCTTCAGGCCGGCGGTTAGATGATGGTGGGCTAAAGGCCGCAATTAGTTGTTTTCGGCCCGCCCTACCAGCTTGCCGATTTCCTTTTCCACCAGGCGTTCTACCAGTGGCGGGAGATTTTCGTCCAGCCATTCTTTCAACATCGGCCGCAACAGATCCTTGACCAGGTCTTCCAGGGTCTGATGGGCATATCCCATGGGCATGCCGCGGGCAGCCGAAACCGCACCCGTCAGACCGGTAAATGTTTCGGTGGTCGCCTCCACCGCGTGATCCGACAACAGTGTGTGCAGATCCGTCGCCGGCGCGGCTGCGACTGGAGCGGGACTGGGTTCAGGTTCCGGTTCAATTTCTTCGACATCGATACTATCGAAATCATCGACGGGAACCGGCTCTTCCTCGATCTCGATGTCGTCTTCCATGCCCGGCTCAAGTTCCGGCTCCAGGTCGGGAACATCATCGATATCCTCGACCATATCGGTCAACTCGAGGACTTCTTCTTCCTCTTCCGCCGGCTCTTCGGGTTCTGCGGGTTCTTCAGATTCTTCAGGCTCTTCTGCCGCGTCCTCAGCCTCGCCGCCGCCTTCTTCCTCATCGTCAGAGATGATCCGGCGGATAGAGGCCAGGATCTCCTCCATCGTTGGTTCCCGATCGTCGTCTTGTTCCGTGGCGTCAGTCATGGGGCGCGGCCCTTGAAGGAAAAACGATTCACTAGCATGTTAAGTGAAGTAGGCACAAAAGGCTATTACTGCAATAACCAATACTCGAATGCAGTACTTAAAGTGCTATGGTGAAAAAGCCTTAATCGTTATCTGTATTCCAGCCCCACCATTTATTGCGCACCTTTTGATAATGCTGGTCGGGATCGTAAAGTTGCACGGGCAAACCAATATGAGCCGCCGTCAGCCGGCCAATTGCCGCCAATAAACCGAAACCCGCGACATATTCATCGCGCTCCGCAACGACAAGCGCAACGCGGGAATTCAGCAGCTCCTGTTCGGCATCCAGCACATCCAGGGTCGTGCGGGAGCCGACCTCGGCTTCCTGCCTGACCCCTTCCAAGGCAATCTCATTGGCCCTGATTTCCTCGGCCCGGGCCGAAATCTGTGAACGGGTGGTGGTCAAACGCTCCCACGCCTGGCTGGCGGCTTCAACGATGTCCCGCCGGCTTTCCTCCACCTCAATCCGCCGTTGATTGAGCAACTCCTTGGCCTGGCGCACCAGAGCATGCACGGCGCCAGCCTGATAAAGCGGAATGGAGACCGTCGCGTTGAGCGAGCCGGAATTGGTCGTGACATCCTCCGTCGTCAACTCATCCCGGCGCCGGATTTGCCCCGCCAAATCGACCGTCGGCAATAACTGCCCGGTGGCATCGCGCACCGCATGCCGCGCCGAGGTTTCATTATGCAAAGCCACCAAAATTGTCGGATTTTCCGCCTCCGCGATGGCAAGAGCCTCAGCTTCGGCGGCCGGAAAATCCGGCAGCGGCGGGGCCGCCTGCAATTGCGCGGGCATGTTGCCAAACACCTGGCGATAGTCGGCCCGGGCTGCCGCCAGGGCACCTTCCGCATCAACCCGGACGGCCACCACGCCCGATAGGCGGGCTTCGGCCTGGGCCACATCCGTTCGCGTTACCTCTCCCACTTCAAAGCGGTCGCGGGTCGCCTCCAACTGCCGGCGTAAAACCAGTTCGTTGTTCCGCGTCAACTGCACCCTGGCCTGATCGCGCAAAACATCCAAAAACGCCGTGACGCCGTCCAACAACACGGACTGTTCCGTGATCCGCAATTGCGCCCTGGCGGCCTGCACATCGCTTTCGGCTTCCTTGACCCCGGCAACCGTTCTGCCGCCGGCATAGAGCGACTGGCTGACATCGGCGGAATAGGTTTGCGGCAGCAAATCCTGCTTGCTGATCCCCGTGGTCTTGGATTTTTGCAATCCGGCCGAGCCATTGAGGGACACCGTCGGCCGCCAGCCGGCCAGGGCCTGCGGCACGCTCTCATCAGTGGTCCGGACCGAGGCACGGGCCGCCTGCAAGGTCGGGTTGGAAAGGTATGCCGCCGCCAGCGCCTCGAACAATGTCTCGGCCTTGGCTGGAACCGTTAGCAAGGCAACTGTTACCCCAAGCATCGGAGCCATGGCCAGCCGCGCCGCCCCCAGAATGGAGTTACGCCGTACCGAACGATGTACCGACCACGTGGAAATCCTCATCATCAAACTATTTCGATCGCTTTCGCGACCGCCTTACATTGTGCCTGTGGCTGCATTGTGCCTGTGGCTTCTTGGCAGATTATACGGACGGGATCAAAAGTGAAATTCTTCCGCCATTTGGAATCCTGGCAATACCGGGATCATGACATCAAACAATTCCCGGCGCGATAGCAAACCATCCCGGTTCAAGTATAGCACGGCCCGGCTGGTCTGGCCCTGGCGCTCGACCACGACAATTCGGCCATCTTCCGCCAACTGGCCGGCGAAGGTTTCAGGCAACTCTTCCACCGCGCCGTTCACGAAAATTACATCATAGGGGCCCTGTTCACCGCAACCTTCCGTCAATTCGCCGACAACAACCGCGGCATTGTCAACGTTCTGGTCGGCCAGTTGCACCTCGGCCCCGGCCACGGCTTCTTCCGTTGTTTCCAAGCCCACGACCGTGGCCGCCAGTTGGGCCAGCACCGTCGTCGAATAGCCTCCGGCGCAGGCCACATCCAGAACCACGTCATCGGGCGCGATCTCGGCGGCTTGCAACATGCGCGCAAAGGCCATGGGTTCCATCAAATAGCGGCCATCGCCAAGGTCAATGTCTTCGTCCAGATAGGCGACACCGCGCAACGCCTTGGGAACAAAATTCTCCCGCGGCACGGCCAGCAGCGCCTGGGTAATTCGGTCATCGGTCAGCTTATTGGTCAACAGCTGATTATTGACCATGTTAAGCCGGGCATTCACGTTGTCCTGCATGATACTTCCAATACATCGGCGGCGGCGCAATGGCCAGCGCGGTTGCATCACCGTCCAGAGCCGGTAATTCGTTATCTGCTGTTATAAGCGGGCCGGTCGGCCAAGACAATGATGGCGTCAATTTTTACTGGCCCGCAACTGCCACGTTGACCGGGCACTGAAGGCGCATTATGAAGCGGGTGGCCGGATGTCGGATCGCGCCTGGTCAGGCGCAATCGTGCATCAGACCGGCTGGCGCGGTGGCGGAGTGGCTACGCAGCGGCCTGCAAAGCCGTGTACACCGGTTCGATTCCGGTCCGCGCCTCCAGCCCCGCCCTGGAGTTCCATTACCGATCCCGACGCGCGCGCCAACGGCGCAACCACCTAACTTCCAGACGCCGCCGCCAGCGCCGCACCGTGGGCAGATCATAGGACAGCACCAGCAAACCCAGGGGAAACATCCAAAAGCCAACGATGGGGAGAAAGCCAAGGATGCCGCCAAACAGCAACAGCACGCCGACCCCAAGACGCAGCCAGCGCGGATAGCGGCGCACGGAATGCCGAATTCGTTGATAATAGTCCTTCGCCATGGCCTTGCCCTGCCCAACGCCGCCCGATCCGGCCTTGCGGCCGGTAACGGCGGCAAAAATGCCGGAAACCCGCCCGCCTGTCACGAATCATTCCGCCCCATGGCGGCGCTGCCGCGAATATGACCACATTCCTGCTTTTGGTCGTCCTGGCCACGGCACTGATGCATGCCTGTTGGAATGCCATTGTTAAAGTCGTCAGCGACCGCTTGGTGTCGCTGGCGCTGGTCAATTTCACGCACAGTCTTATTGCCCTGGCCGTGCTGCCTTTTGTCGGCCTGCCGTCGGCGGAAAGCTGGCCCTACCTGATTGCCTCGGTATTGATCCATCAGGCCTATTACACCGGTCTGGTCATGCAGTACCGTTTCGGCGATCTGGGCCAGGTCTATCCCCTGGCGCGGGGCGCCTCGCCGCTGATGGTGGCTGCGGCGGCCTGGATCTGGGCCGGCGAGACCCTTGGCCCTGGTGCCCTCACGGCAATATTTCTGATAACCGGCGGCATATTGTCGCTGGCCCTGTCGGGCCGGGGACAGGGCGGCAACCGCCAGGCCGTGGCCTGGGCCATGTTTACCGCCCTGATGATCGCCGGCTACTCCATCGCCGACGGCCTGGGCGGCCGCGCCTCGGGCGATACCCTGGCCTATATCGCCTGGCTGTTCCTGCTGGACGGCCTGCCCATGCCGCTGGCGCTGCCCCTGCTGCGCCGGCCCCGGCAACTGGCGGATGCATTGCGTCGCCACTGGCGGCTGGGTTTCGGCGGCGGGGTTCTGTCGACCACCGCCTACGGCGCGATTATCTGGGTGATGTCCCAGGCGCCGCTGGCCATGGTCACGGCGTTGCGGGAAACCTCCGTCATCGCCGCCGCCCTTATTGGCGCCATATTGCTGCGGGAGCCGTTCGGCGGCCGGCGTATCCTGGCCACCTGTCTGGTGGCCGCGGGGATCGCGGTGCTGCAGTTCAGCCGCTAGCGCCTTACACCGCGTTGAGCGGCATTTTCAGATACGAGACACCATTTTCTTCCGGCGGCGGAAAGGCGCCGCCACGGACATTGACCTGCACCGCCGGCAACAATAACACCGGCATCTCCAACTCGTTGTCCCGGGCCGTGCGCATGGCGACGAATTCCTCTTCATCAACGCCATCGTTCATATGTTTGTTATCGGCCCGCTGTTCCCCAACACTTGTCAGCCAGCGGAATTCCCGTCCGCCGGGCCCATAGTCATGACACATGAACAGACGGGTTTCAGGCGGCAAAGCCAACAGGCGCTTGACCGAATGGAACAAGGTGCGGGCATCGCCATCGGGGAAATCGCAGCGGGCGGAGCCGAAATCGGGCATGAAGATTGTATCGCCGACAAATACCGCGTCCTCGATCAGATAACAGACGCAGGCCGGGGTATGTCCCGGTGTCGACCAGACCTCGCCTGAAGCATCGCCGAACGAGAATCGCTCTCCCTCCTCGAACAGATGATCGAATTGACTGCCGTCGGTGGCGAATTCATCGCCAAGATTGAAAACCGCTTTGAAGTTTTCCTGGACCTGGCGGACGCCCTGGCCAATGCCGATCTTGCCGCCCAGTTGCGCCTTTAGATAGGGCGCCGCGGTCAGGTGGTCGGCGTGCGGGTGGGTCTCCAAAATCCAATCCACCACCAGGCCATTATCACGGACATGGGCGGCGACCTCGTCAGCGGCAACGGTCGCCGTCCGGCCGGACTTGGGGTCATAATCCAGGGCGCTATCGATGATCACGCAATGATCGCCGCCCGCTTCATTTCGGCCCTCGGCCACGACATAGGTGAAGGTGTTGGATGCGGGATGAAAAAAATGATCAATGCGAACACCTGGCATAAGCCCCTCCCCGACCGGCCCATGAGCCCGGATTACGAATCCCTGATCTAGGTTATCAGAAATCGCGCCGCCACAAATGCAAAAGCGGAACGCCATGGTTCAAGAGGCGGCGCTGGACTTAATTCAGCTCGTCCAAGGCCTGCCGTACCCGTTCCGCCAGCACGCGCGCATGATACGGCTTGGCAAGCAGGATTACATCCTCATCAAAGCCGCCTCGGCGGTTGAGGACATCCCGTGTATGGCCCGAGGAATAAAGCACAGCGGCGTCAGGGAAACGTTCGAGAAATGCATCCGCTACCTCCCGCCCATTCATCCCCCGCGGCAGGATGACGTCGGTCAACAGCAAATCGATGCCCTCCGACGCCGCCATGACCTCCAGCGCCACCGGGCCATCCTCCGCCTCCAGCGCCGTATAGCCCAGCCGCCGCAGAGCCAGGACAAGGAAGGCCCTGACATCGGCGTTATCCTCGACCACCAGAATAACTTCGCTGCCCGCCGGAGTATCCGTCTTGGACTCCTGTTGAACCGCAGCCGTTGCCGCCACCGCCTCCGCGCTGGGCAAATAGACGGTGACCGTCGTGCCCACGCCTTCTTCGCTATCAATCGACACATGGCCGCCGCTTTGCTTGACAAAGCCGAAGACCATGCTCAATCCCAGGCCGCTGCCGTCGCCAACATCCTTGGTGGTGTAAAAGGGTTCAAACACCCGCGCCATGACATCCGCCGCCATGCCCATGCCGTTGTCGCCCACCGTGATCCGCACATAAGCGCCCGGAGTCAGATCGTCAGAATTCTCGGGTTCATCATCCCGCAGGAGAATATTTTCCGCCCCGATGGTCAATTTCCCGCCATCGGGCATTGCGTCGCGGGCATTTATGGCAAGGTTCAGAAGGGCATTCTCCGACTGTCCCTGATCAACCATGATCGGCCAAAGACCGTCTGCCAGATCAATAACCATGGCAATGTCCTCACCGATCGTACGTTCGGCAAGCTGATGGAACCGCGACAATATTTCGAGAACTTCGGTGGTCTCGGCGGAGAGTTCCTGTTTCCGGGAGTAGGCCAACAGGCGGTCGGTCAGTTCCGCGCCCCGGTGCGCGGCCCGCAAGGCGATGGCAATGCCTTCCCTGTCTTCCCGATCCGCGATGGCGACAGTGTCGACCAGATCCAGGTGGCCGATGATGGCGGCCAGGATATTATTGAAATCATGCGCCACACCGCCGGTAAGCTGGCCCACCGCCTCCAGCCGCTGCGCCCGGCGCAATTGATCGCCGGCCTGCTTGACCGCGGTGATATCCGTGCGGATTCCCACCGTGTAACCATTGGCGGTCTTGCGGTCCCTGGCCAGGATCCAGCGGCCATTGGCCAGTTGATGTTCAAAGGAGTCCTGCGCCGTTCTTAGCTGGCTAAGGCGCAGACTCAACCAATTTTCGAGGTCTTCATCGGAACCCTTGATGACGCCGCGCTCCAATCCCTTGCGGGTAATGTCTTCCAGCCTGGCACCGGGAACCAGACTGTCCGCGTTTGCCGGATAGAAATCCTTGTATTTGCTGTTGCACATGACGAAACGGTCATCGGGATCGTACAGGACGAAGCCTTCCGAAATGCTTTCAATGGCGTTGGATAGATTGGCCTCGGTCTCGCTCAGCGCGGCTTCGGCCTGTTTGTGCGCGGTCAGATCGACGGAAAGGCCAAAAAAACCAATTACTTCTCCGGCTTCACCGAAATCCGGCACATAGGTAGCCTGAATGTTTCGGGTCTTGCCATCGGGATATGTGCTGGTTGCCTCGAATGTCACGTGTTCTCCCTTGAGCGCCCTGTCAATATTGGCCCCGAGAACCTTCATCGCCTCTTCTCCAACCACGCTGACGAAGGATTGGCCGATCACCTCGCCGGCCGGCCTGTCAAACCAGTCCGCTCCCGTCTTGTTGATGTATTGATATCGTTTCTCCGCGTTGGAGTAGGTTATCAATACCGGCAGCGAATTCGCGATTGTACGCAGTTGCTTCTCGCTTTCCCGCAACGCCGCCTCGACTTCCTTGCGGCGGGTGATGTCGATGGTATGACCGACGAAGTATTCCGCCTCGCCGCTGTCGTTGCGGTACAACGAGCCGTGAATTTCCCCCTCGACGATATGCCCCAGTTTGTGCTGATAACTTCGTTCGTTTCTGTAGGTGTCGGCTTTGCCGTCAAGGACGCTTTGGCGCAGCCGCTGACTTTCCCTCAAGCTATCTTCATCGGCGCTGGTTTCGCTCAGTGACGTACCGACCAATTCCTCGACGGAATAGCCCAGAAAGTCGGCCAGCGCCTGATTGACCATGAAGCGATTGCCCTCAGGTGTGACCAGGGCCATACCGATTGGCGCGTTTTCGAAGGCGTGGCGGAAGCGCTCTTCGCTTTGCTGTAGTTCTTCCTCTTTGCTCCGCCGCGCCGCAATATCAGACCTTGCGCGATGGATTTCCCGGCAAACGGCTGCCGTCATGATCACGATGAGCAAGGAGATCAGCGCGGCGATAAGGTACGCCGGCGTTTCAAACGCGGTGACGGCGGCGGCGATATCGTCGGTGGCAACGCCGATCGCAACGATCAAAGGAAACTCAGCCAATCGCCGATAGGCGTAATAGCGCGTGATGTCGTCAACGACGCTACGCTGCTTGTATAGCCCCACGGGCCGCTGGGCCAATTCCTTCCAGATCCGCGAACCGCTGATATCCTGCCCCGGTCCGATCCAGCCGTACGAGGAGCGGGCCCTGATCCGCTTGTCGATGCCGACCAGGGTCGCCGAACTGTTCGGCCCCAGACGCATAACCGTGGAGAATTTGGTGATGTTCGCGGCATCAATGGCGGCGAATATGACGCCGCCGAAAGCGCCGTCGGGCATGTTGATCCGCCGCACCAGACGAAAGGTGAGCTTGCCGGTGTTGCGGCCCTTGTGTGGCAGCGAGATAAAAACCTGATCACCCGCATTCGCCTTTTGGAATAGAAAATAGGCCCGGTCGCCAGCCGTTGCTCCTGGCTTTAATTCATGCCCGGAAACCATCAACGGCCTGCCCGCTTCATCGATGATTGTGATGTGGGATACGATGGCCTTGTTCAGGGGGAAATCGCGCATTATGCGGCGCACGGCATCGACATTCCCGTGATTAAGATATTCCCGCCGCGCAAGCTTTAGATAGGTATCGCTGTAGCGCAGAATTTCCAGCATATTCTGTTCGAAAAATGCCGCCATCCGCTCGGCCTGCGCCGCGCTTTGCGACAGGGTCTGTTGCCGCTCTGACAAGACCGTCTGGTAGGCGAAGAACCAGACAGCCGCGACCAGCGCCGTCCCCGTTGCCACATAGGGCAAAAGCCATCTACGAAACATGCTATTCAACCGCCGTCTTTCCCCCGGCCGGGTAAACTGGCCCTAGCTGGACCGCCTCATCGCGATCCGTGCGGCGATTGCCCCCATGCAAACAACAACAGGCCCAACTCTTCACCAACATACTCTGGTATTCCGCGCTAAATTTGCGTTCCTCGACCGGCCACGTCCCACCGCAAGACATACTCCGACCGTGTTACCCCCTATATCATGAATTACCGCAAATCATCCCATAAAATGCATCCCATGGTTGGGCGGCCCAGCTTGACCCGATCCCTGCCGTCTGATCTAAGGCAGCCATGTCCGCAAACGCCTCATCCCCCCCATCCCTGGGCCGCGATATCAAGGTCATGGGCCTTGTCGGTGCCGCCCATTGGGCCAGTCATTTCTTTCATCTGGTGCTGCCGGCCCTGTTTTTGCTGCTGCATGACGAATTCCAGGTTTCCTTTGCCGCGCTCGGGTTGTTGACCACGCTGTTGTACGGCGCCTCCGGCCTGGCACAGACGGCGGCGGGGTTTCTGGTCGACCGGTTTGGCGCCCGGCGGGTGCTGTTGTCGGGATTGACCCTGCTATCGACGGCGACCCTGGCCTGCGGCCTGGTGCAGTCCTATTGGATGCTGCTGCCGCTGTCGGCCTTGGCGGGCTTGGGAAACAGCGTCTTTCACCCCGCCGATTTGTCGATCCTGACCGCCAAGGTCAGCAGCCACCGCCTCGGCCGCGGCTATGCAACCCATGCCCTGTGCGGCAATCTGGGCTGGGCCGCGGCGCCGGTTTTCATGATCACCATGTCGCAAATCTGGGATTGGCGGGTCGCCATCATCTGCGCCGGTCTGATCGGCCTTGCCATCGTCGCCGCCTTCCTGATCTGGGGCGGGGATCTGCAAGATCAGCCGGACCACACAGCCGTCGCCGATCCTATTCCCGTCGGCCGGCTGATGGATAATGTGCGCCTGTTATTTTCCACCACCATCATTTCCTGTTTCCTGTATTTCGCCTTTCTGGCGGCGGCTCTGATCGGCATTCAAAGTTTCGGCATGCCCGCCATGGTGGATATGTTCGGTCTGAGCCTGACCGAAGCCGGCCGCGGCGTCACCGGCTTCCTGCTGGGTACGGCGGGGGGCATCCTTATCGGCGGCATCGCGGCCGACCGGACGAGCCGTCACGACCGTATCGCCATCGCCGGCATGATCACCTCGGCGTTGTTTATCTTCTATATCGCGATCACCGGCGGCCTGGGCGCGGGAATGGTCCTGACATTATTGGTGCTGGCCGGCATGGCATCGGGCATCACCACGCCATCGCGGGACATGCTTGTGCGGGCGGCGGCGCCGAAGGGTGCCTCAGGCAGGGTCTTCGGTTTCGTCTATTCCGGCCTCGACCTCGGCTCCGCCCTGATCCCCCTGGTTCTGGGCTGGGCCATGGACCAGGCTCATCCCGAGGCGGTGTTCTTCACCGTCGCCGGTTTCCTCGCCATTACCGCCCTGACCGTCGTGCAGGTCCGCCGCCAGGTCGCCATCGCCTGACCTAATCGTCGAGACTGCTGCGGGTAAT
>JASLLM010000124.1 GCA_030747035.1 Alphaproteobacteria bacterium
AGGTGGTTAAGAGAATCACACCCGCAAGCTCATGAAAACCCGCCATAAGAGTCAGCAGTTGAGACGACTGGTATAATATGTTAAGTTATTGTTAACTCGTAATTGCAAAGTGAGTAGTCGGGTTAGCTTAGGGCGAATGCTCGCAAGGGGAAGCGAGTCAAATGGCTTTGAATGTAAAGAATCTAGACGTTGAAAAAGACGCCGAAGGTGGCGTTGACAGCGATGAAAATGTCGAAAAATTGAATGTGGAACATCGTACCGAGGACACGTCCGAGGAGGGGAGCGATGTCAAGGACGGCACAGTCAAATGGTTCGATGCCGTCAAGGGCTATGGCTTTTTCGTGCCTGGGGATGATTCGGGTGATGTGCTCATTCACAAATCGATCTTGCGCGATGCTGGGATAGAAATCATTTACGAAGGTACGACCGTCGTCTGCGAGGTGGTTCAGCGGGAGCGGGGACAGCAAGCAACCCGTGTCATTTCCGTTGATGACAGCGGCGCCCTTGTGCCGCCGCCACGGCCCGCCCGCCCGGTGGGCGAAACGCGCGCGGCCATTATCGAAGGTGAAGGCGATTTCGTTGATGCTACGGTGAAGTGGTTCAACCGGGTCAAGGGCTATGGTTTCGTCACCCGTGGCGAGGGCACCGATGACGTCTTCGTCCATATCGAGACTTTGCGCCGCTTTGGCGCGGACGATCTGTTGCCGGGCCAGGCGCTGCAGATTCGCGTCGGTAATGGACCCAAGGGGCCACTGGTCGCCGAGATCATTTTCGTCTAGCGGGGCCCGGCCGCTGCCGGGTCGCGAACCAGCGATCAGATCATTCTGACCGCTGGGGCTGCTTTTCGTCTCTTATTTCAACTCCACGGCATATTCGCCGACGGCACGCACTTTCTTGATCAGACCTTGATCCTTCAGAAATTGCGCCATGCGGTTATAGCGCCCATGGTCCAGCGCGGCGGGGCGCAGCGCGAAGCGGGGCAGGGTGTCGCGGAAGGCGCGCTTGTTCAGTTCATCATTCAGATCCTTTCGGCCCTTGATGAACAGTTTCCAGCCTTCCTTGGGATGGTTGACCAGGAACTGCGCGGCGGCTTCCAGGGCACCGACGAATCGCTTCAGGCGGCTGTCGCCCAGCCGGTCCGCATGGGCCACGACGATCAGTTCGTCATAGGCCGGGACGCCTTCTTCCTCCACGTAAAAGGCCCGGCCGGGGCGTTTGACGATATCCATCTGATTCAGCTCGAAATTGCGATAGGCGCCGATCACCGCGTCGACCTGACCCGAGATTAGGGACGGTGACAGCGAAAAATTGACATTGATCAACGTTACGTCCGACAACTTCAGACCCGCCTTCCTCAGCATGGCGCCCAGGATCGCGTCCTCGAAACCGCCGACCGAGAAACCAACCTTCTTGCCCTTCAGATCGGCCACCGACTTGATCGGTCCGTCCGCCAGGACCACCAGGCTGCTTAATGGGGTGGAGACCAGCGTGGCGATGCGGCGCAGCGGCAGGCCTTGGTCGACCTGCAGATGCAATTGCGGCTGATACGATATGGCCAGATCAGCCTTCTTGGCGGCAACCAGTTTCGGCGGGTCGTTGGGATCGGCGGGCGCGATCATTTCCACTTCCAGGCCAGCCTGGGCGAAGAAACCCTTTTCCTGGGCGATCATCAAGGTCGCGTGATCGGGAGTAACGAACCAATCCAGCAGCACGGTCAGTTTATCGGCCGCCTGGGCCGGCAGGGCGCCGAGGCACAGGGTAAGCGCCAGCGGCGCAATGAAATATCGCATGTTGTTTTGACTCCTAATCATTTGCGAGAGAATCCGGTTGCCAGGGCAACAGCCGCCGCAACAACCAATCAAGCGTGAAGTAAATGGCCACCGCCATGAGCGCCAAGACGAACAGGGCGGCGAATAGCAGATCGATCTGCATCCGCCCATTGGCGTGCAGCATCAAATAACCCAGGCCGGCGGAGGAGCCGACCCATTCGCCCACCACGGCGCCGATCGGCGCCACGGCGGCGGCCACGCGCAGGCCCGAGGCCAGGGCCGGCAGCGCGGCGGGAATACGGATGTGGCGCAGCATGGCCCAGCGCCCCGAGGACGCCGTGCCCGCGGTCATGGTTCGGGCCAGGTCCAGCCAGCCGGGCTCGGTCCGGCGCAGGCCATCAAGGAAGGCGGCGGTAACGGGAAAAAAGATAATCAGGCTGGCCATCATTACCTTCGACGCCATGCCATAACCTAGCCACAGCACCAGCACCGGTGCCAGGGCGAAGACCGGAATCGCCTGCGTTACCACCAACAGGGGCAGCAACCAGCGCCGCACGTTGGGAAACCAGCTTAGGCTGATGGCGCTGAAAACACCGAAGGCGCTGCCAAGAACCAGGCCCAGGATGATTTCCACCAAGGTGGTGACCGCATGCCCGCCGATCAGTTCCAGATGACCTGCCAGACTCAACGCCACCAGCCAGGGGCCGGGCAGGATAAACGGTTCCACCTGGGTGACCCAGACAAGCCCCTGCCAGCCCGCCAACAGAATGGCCAGGCTGATGAGGGAACGGCGCGCGGTATCCATTCGGGACGCTCAGGCCGCCAGATCGTGCAGAATTGTCGCGGCCAGGCCATGCAGTGCCGGGTCATCGGCCCGCCGCGGTACGGCTCCCGCCGGCTCCAGCGGCTCGCTCAAATGCGCCGGATCGCCACGCAGCACCAAGATCCGGTGGCCCAGTCGCAAGGCCTCCAATGGATCATGCGTGACCAGCAAGATGGTCCTCCCGACCAGCAGTTCCGCCGCCAGATCCTGCAGGCGCAGCCGCGTCAGGGCGTCGACGGCGGAGAACGGCTCGTCCATCAGCACCACCGCGCGGTCTTCCATCAGGGTGCGGGCCAGGGCGGCGCGCTGGCGCATGCCGCCGGACAAGGCGCTGGGCAGCGCGCCGGCCTCGTCGGCCAGGCCGACTTGCCGCAACAGCGCCAAGGCGCGCGGCTGCTCCGCCGCCTCGCCGCGCAGGCGGGCACCCAGGGTGACGTTGTCCAGTACGCTCAACCAGGGCAGCAGCAGATCCCTTTGATCCATATAGGCGATGCGCCCGGCGATGGGACCGCCGTCGCTGGCGACCAGCCGCCGCGCCGTTGCCTCCGGAGAAATGCCAGCGATCAGCCGCAACAGCGAGGATTTGCCCACCCCCGATGTTCCCAACAGGCAGGTGGTCCGCCCAGCGGGAATGTCCAGGTCCAGGTCTTCGAATACCGGGCGCCCGTCAAAGGCCAGGGCGCCGCCGCGCAGCGCGATGCCGATGGCGGGATCGGTACTGTTATCGAATGTCTGGGCTGGCACTGAACGCGTCCCTCCGCCGGTACGATCCGGATCAGGTTCAAGGGGTCGTCCTTGCTATAGGAACCTCTCAGCCGCCGTGGCGGCTCCCCCCGCTGTGGAGCCTGATCATAGTGCCGATTGACTGTGACCGCAATTGTGTAGTGAGTTCGGCGGAACCAGGAGGCGGAAGATAACAACGATGCAGACATTTTCGGAGCAATTGCGCGCGGGCTGCGAGGCTGACTGGCGCGCCGCCACGGAACATCGGTTCGTGACCGAGCTGGCCAACGACAGCATCAGCGATGCTGATTACGCCCGTTATTTGATCCTCGACTATGCCTTTCTCGATATCCTGGTGGCCCATGTGGGCCGGGCCGTGACTACGGCGCCAGGCATGATCGAAAAACGCCCCTACGCCGGTTTCCTCGGCGTCCTAACCGGCGACGAGGACGACTATTTTCTGCGCTCCTTCGCCGCCATGGGGGTTTCCGAGGACGACTGGCGGCAGCCCTTCGACCATGCGGTGGTGCGCGGCTTTCGCGAGATCATGCTGGGCGCGCCGAATGCTACCTATGCCGAGGTCTTGGCCGCGCTGCTGCCGGTGGAATGGGTTTATTTGACCTGGGCCAAATCCGTTGCGGACCATGCCCCGGCGCGCTTCTACCTGAAGGAATGGATTGATCTGCACACCGATCCGGGTTTCGAGGAGTTCGTTATGTGGATGGCCGCGGAAATGGATCGGATTGGCCCGGCGCTGTCCGATGTTGAGCGAACAAGCGTGAAGAATATTTTCGATCGGGCCGTTGAACTGGAAGTCGCATTCTTTGACGCGGCCTATGAAACCTGACGGCTAACCTGATGCATCCCGGATCGCCCGCCACAGGCGTTCTGGCGTGGCGGGCATGTCGATGTCGGTGATGCCCAGGGGCTTCAGGGCATCCAGCACGGCGGCCATGACGGTTTGCGGCGCGCCGATGCAGCCGGCCTGGCCCGAGCCCTTGACGCCCAGGGGGTTGTTCAGGGTCGGGGTCTGCCGGAAATGCACTTCGAACGCGGGCAGGTGCGAGGCCCGGGGTACGGTGTAATCCATCAGGCTGCCGCTCAATAATTGTGCCGTTTCGGGGTCGTAAGCGACTTCTTCAAGCATGGCTTGGCCGATGCCCTGGGTGACGCCGCCATGCACCTGACCCTCGGTCAGGCGCGGATTAATCATGGCGCCGTAATCATCGACCATCAGATAGCGTTGCAAAAGCATCCTGCCGGTCTCCCGGTCGATCTCCACTTCCGCCACATGGCTGCCGCTGGGCAGGGTAAACGGCGCATCCTCCCGCCTCTCATAGCTGTCCAGGCTGCCCTTTGCTTGCCTTGCAACTTCCGACAGAGAGACCGAGCGGCTGCTGTCAGCCACGCGAAAATCGCCGTCGGTGAATTCCAGCACCGCTTCGTCGGCCTGCAGCATCTGCGCCGCGATGGGCCGGGCCTTGGCCAGGGCCGCATCCAGGGCGGCGACCAGGGCGCTGCCGCCCATATGCATCGACCGCGCGCCGCCATGGCCGTTGCCGGCGCGGACAAGAGCTGTATCCGCCTGGATATAGCGGAAACTCTCCAGGGGCAGGCCGAAGCGGTCGGCGGCGATTTGGCTGTAGGCGGTTTCGTGGCCCTGGCCGTTGGACTCCGTGCCCAGGCGCAATTCCACCGTGCCGTCTTCGAGGAACTTAACTTCTGCGCCTTCCGATGGCGCCCCCCGTGCGGTTTCCAGGAAACAGGCGATGCCCAGGCCCAGAAGCTTGCCGTTTTTCGCCGCCGCCGCGCGCCGCGTCTCGAATTCCGCGCGGTTTGCCAGGCGGACGGCCTCTTCCAGGTTGCCCTTGAAATCACCGGTATCGATCTCGATCCCCAACGAAGAGGTGTAGGGGTAGCTGTCGATGACGTTCAACAGGCGAAGCTGCACGGCATCGATGCCGGTTTGTACCGCCGCCGCCTCGATCAGCCGCTCGATGATGTAGTTGGACTCCGGCTTGCCGGCGCCGCGATAGGCATCCACCGGCACCGTATTGGTGAAGGCACCGCGGACTTCCATGAAAACGTCCCGAATAGCGTAGACGCCGCCCATGGCGGTGGAGGCCGCGTTGGTGGACACGCCCGGCCCGAATGATGACAGATAGGCCCCCATGTCGGCGCTCATGGCGGCCGACAGGCCCAGGAAGCGGCCGTCGGCATCCAATGCCAGGCGGGCGGTGGCTTGGATATCGCGGCCCTGGGTGCTGCTCAGGAAATCTTCGTTGCGTTCGGCCACCCATTTGACCGGCCGGCCAAGACGCCGGGCGGCCCAAAGCAGCAGCACGTATTCGGGATAGACGAAATTCTTCAGGCCGAAACCGCCGCCCACGAAGGGTGCTGCGACGTTCAGCTTGTCCTCCGCCACCTTGAATACCGCATTGGCCAACTGGCCACGGATGCCGTGTACGCCCTGGCCTGTGAGCAGCAGGTTCAATGTATCCGTGTCCTTGTCATAGCTGCCGATGGCGGCGCGCGGCTCTGTCGGAGCGGGGGAGACCCGGTTGTTGACGATATCAAGCTCGACCACATGGGCCGCGCCGGCAAAGGCCCGCTCCACCGCGGCCCGGTCGCCTTTCTCGAAAACATAGGACAGATTGCCCGGCGCCTCGTCCCAGATCTGCGCCGCGCCCGCCGCCAGGGCGGCGCGGCTGTCGACCACGGCCGGCAAATCCTCGTAATCAACTTCGATCAGTTCCAAGGCGTCCAGCGCGGCGCCAAGGCTTTCCGCGACGACGAAGGCCACCGGATCGCCCACATGGCGGACCCGTTCATGGGCCAGCGCGTGGCGGGGCGGGACAATGATGGGTTCCACCGTCGCCACGACGGCGGGGGCGGCACAGGGCAGGGGGCCAATGCCATCCGCCAGCAGATCGGCGCTGGTATAAACACCCGCCACGCCGGGCAAGGCCGCCGCGGCTTTCGTATCAATTGACTTGATAAGTGCGTGGGCGTACGGGGAGCGCAAAACGGCGCCGTGCAATTGCCCATCCTGGTTCAAATCGGCGGTGAACTTCGCGGCGCCGGTCAGGAAACCCTTGTCTTCGCGACGCTGGATGGATTGGCCAAGAATGGCGTCGTTCATAATCGAACCTCTGCTTTGAAACTCATCCTACAAACTTCATACGGGCGTCAGCCTAGCCACATCTTGATACCGTTGGAACCGATTTTAAGGCTGATTGCTTGTGTTACCTGCGACGGGGGCTCTATTATTCATGCAATCATGATCATGATCGCAGTTTCTAATTTCCGATAATTCCAGGGGACGTCAAAATGAACGACAACAGCCAGCAGTTCAAATGGATTGGTACGAGCCCGGTTCGACCCGACGGGGTTGAGAAAGTCACCGGTGCGGCTCTGTTCGGTGCCGATCTCATACTGCCGGGTATGCTGGTAGGTAGAATTTTGCGCAGCCCCCACGCCCATGCCCGTATCCGTGGCATCGATACCTCGAAGGCCGAGGCCCTGACCGGCGTCAAGGCGGTCGTTACCTCGGCGGATATTCCCGACCAGCCTTTCGCCTATGTGGGCCCCGACCGGGTGCAGCAAAACCTGTATCACATCACCCGCAACGTCATGGCGCGGGAAAAGGCGTTGTATGACGGCCATGCGGTGGCGGCGGTGGCTGCGACTTCGGCCGCGATCGCCGATCAGGCCCTGAAGCTGATCGAGGTAGATTACGAAGTGCTGCCCCATGTCACGGACCTGGCCGCGGCAATGGCGGATGATGCGCCCCTGCTGCACGAGGATCAGATCACCCGGGGTATTGAACCAGCGCCGGAGAAGCCTTCGAACATCGCCAAGTTCGGCGAAATGGCGATCGGCGATGTAGAGGCCGGTTTTGCCGAGGCCGACGAAGTGGTCGAGATGGATTTCACCACCGAGACCGTGCATCAGGGCTATATCGAGCCGCACGCCTGCGTGGCCCATGCCAAACAGGACGGCCAGGCGGAAATCTTCTGCTCGACCCAGGGCCATTTCGTGGTCCGGGCCACTACCGCAAAGTTGCTGGGTATGAGCCAGGCTGATCTGAAAGTGACCGCCTCCGAACTCGGCGGCGCCTTTGGCGGCAAGACCGTCGTCTATGTGGAGCCGGTGGCCCTGGCCCTGTCGCGCAAATGCGCCCTGCCGGTCAGGCTGGTGATGTCCCGGGTCGAGGTGCTGAAGGCCTCCGGCCCGACCGCCTGCTCCATCATGAAGATAAAGATCGGCGCCAAAAAGGACGGCAGCATCACGGCCGCCGAAGGCTCCTTTGCATTTGGCGGCGGCGCCTTTCCCGGCTCACCGGTCATTGGCGCGGCCATGTGCGCTTTTTCCCGCTATGACCTGGCCAACATCAAAACAACCTCCCGTGACGTGGTCTTGAACCGGCCCAAGGCAGCGGCCTATCGCGCGCCGGGTTCCCCCATCGCGGCCTTTGCCGTGGAAAGCACCCTGGATGCGGTGGCCCGCAAGATTGGCATGGACCCCCTGGCGATCCGCCTGAAGAATGCCGCCCGCAACGGCTCTTCGACCATCTTTGGCCTGACCTTTAGCTGCATCGGTTATGCCGAGACCATCGAGGCTTTGATGGATCATCCCAACTACAAGGTGCCCCTGGGGCCGAACCAGGGCCGGGGCGTGGCGTCTGGCTATTGGTTCAACAATGGCGGTGAATCCTCCGCCACCATGCACATCAACGATGACGGCACGGCGGTTGTGGCCACGGGCAGTCCGGACGTGGGCGGCTCCCGCGCCGCCATGGCGATCATGGCGGCGGAGACCCTGGGTATTGATTACGACAAGGTCCGAGCCACCGTGGTCGATACCGCCTCGGTCGGCTTTACCGGCCTGTCGGGCGGCAGCCGGGTTACCCTGGCCACGGGGCTGGCGGTCTATAACGCTGGTCAGAACGTGATTGATGAGCTTTGCCAACGTGCCGCCAAGATCTGGGGCGTGGACCCCGAGGGCATCACCTGGGAAGACGGCCATGCCAAGCCGGCCTCCACCAACGTGGGTGAGTTCGAACCGCTGTCCCTGGCGGAAATCGCCGCCAAGAAAGCGGTCACCGGCGGGCCCATCGTGGGCAGCGCAGGCGTCAATGCCACCACCGGCGTCGGCCCCGGCGTGGCGACACAGATCTGCGATGTGGAGGTCGACCCGGAAACCGGCAAGGTGACCATTCTGCGTTTCACCACGGCCCAGGATGTGGGCCGGGCCGTGCATCGCGACTATGTGGAGGGGCAGATGCAGGGCGGCTCGGTGCAGGGCATCGGCTGGGCCCTGAACGAGGAATATGTCTATGGCGAGGATGGTCTGTTGCAAAATCCGGGCTTCCTGGACTACCGCATGCCACTGGCCTCGGACCTGCCGATGATCGATACGGTAGCGGTGGAAGTGCCCAATCCTGACCATCCCTATGGCGTCAAGGGCGTGGGCGAGGCCAATATCGTACCGCCCATGGCCGCCATCGCCAACGCGGTGCGCGATGCCACGGGGGTGCGCGTAACCTCGCTGCCGATCTCGCCGCCGCGTCTTTTGGCGGCGCTGGAGGCGGGGGTGAAGGAGTAATAGCAGCCCCGATCGCCGATCTGTTTTGAAGTTGTTGCCTCTGGCGGCGAAAGCGCTATTTTGTGCGCTTGCGCCGCGACCGCGCCGCTCAATTTTCTAAGACGGAGATGCCGCAATGGAGGCAGTATTTTTTCACGACGGTAAATGGCACGAGCAGCAACCCATGCTGATCGGGCCCATGAACCATGCCTTCTGGATGTCGTCTGTGGTCTTCGATGGCGCCCGCGCCATGGCCGGCCTGGTGCCGGATGTGGAGGAACATTGTGCCCGCTTGATTTCTTCGGCGGAGAACATGCTGCTCGCACCCACCATGGAAGCGGGCGAGATTGCCGAGCTCTGCCGCGAGGGCGTGCGCAAGCTGCCCAGGGAGATGGTCTCCTACATCCGGCCCATGTACTTCGCCCGCGAAGGCTTTCTGACGCCGGACCCCGAGAGCACGGAATTCGTCCTGGCGATTTACGACAATCCCCTGCCGCCCGAGGGGCCATTCAAGGTCTGCATGTCATCCCGCCGCCGCCCGGCCCGGGACCAGGCGCCGACCACGGCCAAGGCATCGTGTCTGTATCCCAACACCGCCTTGGCCCTGACCGACGCGGCCAAGCGCGGTTTCGACAACGCCGTGGTGCTGGACCCCAACGGCAATATCGCCGAGTTCCTCTCCGCCAACCTGTGGATCGTCAAGGACGGCGTTGCCATGACCCCGGCCATCAACGGTACATTTTTGAATGGCGTGACCCGCCAGCGCACCATTCAGTTGCTCCGCGAAGACGGCGTGGAAGTGGTGGAGGGCACCCTGACCATGGATGATGTCTGGAATGCCGACGAGATCTTCGCCTCCGGCAACCACGCCAAGATCCGCCCCGTGACCCAGTTCGAGGACCGCGAACTGCAACCCGGCCCCATTGCCCGCCGCGCCAAGGATCTCTATTTCGAATACGCCCAGGGATTCTCGGTTTTTTGATATCGGTCCGCCGCCATAATTCGGTGACACATAATTCGGTGACAGTTTACTAAATAGAATCACGCACGATGACCCACAGGGCAGGTTCATCATAGATCATCGATTGTTGTCCTATTTAGTAAACTGTCACCGAATTATCGAATTATGGCGTTCTTGCCGAATATCTTAATCCTTCGCCTGGGTATAGGGCGGCGGGGCGAAGTAGCGGGGGAAGGGGCCTATAGCGACCATGTCGACTTCTACCAGGGCCGGACCCGCCACGGCGATGGCCTCGGCCATGATGGGGCCGAAATCCTCGACGCTGGCGACCTTAAAATAGGGCATGCCCGTGGCCGTGGCCATGACTTCGAGATTGACGCCGCGTACATCTCCGAAGAAGTGGCGCTCGCCATACAGCGCATCCTGGATGTGGCCAATGACGCCATAGCCGCCGTCGTTCATCACCAGAAAGGTGATGTCGGCGCCCTCCTGAACGGCGGTCGGTAGTTCCGCCAGGCCGAGGTTGAAGCCGCCGTCGCCGCACATGGTGACGGTCTTGCGGCCATCCGAGGCGGCAATGGCAGCGCCAATACCCATGGCGGAGCCGGGGCCGATGGCGGCACCGATGGGATAGACGCTGTCGCGGGGGCCATAGAGGGGAAAGATGCGGTTGCCCCAGGTGGAGTTGTTCAGGGTAATGTCGCGCACGAAAATGGCATCGCGGGGCATGGCCTGGCGCAGGGCGTCGGGGAAGGCGGCGTATTGCTCCAGGATGCTCAGATAGGCCTCCGTCGCCTCCGCCTTCAGCTTGGTGAATTCGGCGCCATAGCCGGGCTCCACCGACAGTCTTCCTTCCAGGCGGTTGGCCAGGGCATTGAGGGTCAGGGCGGCATCGGCGCAGATGAACTGTTCGCAATCGTAGGTACGTCCATTGGCCATGGCGTCCACGTCGATCTGGATACGCCGCGCCGGCAGGGTCATGGTCATGTCGCGGGTTTCGTGCCCACGCAGGCGGCAGCCAGCGACAATTAGCAAATCCACGCTTTCATAAAAACTTTCGATCAACGGGCTGCCGTTGCCGTTCAGGCCGCCCAGGGTCAGGGGATGGTCTTCCGGTACGACACCGCGGCCCTGCCAGGAGGTGACCAACGGAATGCCCATCTCCACCAGCCTGGCGATGGCGCCGTCCGCCTCCCGCGCACCGCCACCGGTCCAGAGCAGGGGACGCTTGGCTGATGCCAGAGCCTCGGCCGCGCGGTCCAGGTCGCTGTCGGAGGGCGCTCTGGCCGCAGGGATGGGCAGCAGCAGATCGTCCAGGGCCTCGGGCCGTTCGATCTCGGTGCGCTGCACATCAATGGGAATTTCGATGCTGACCGGCCCCATGGGCGGTGTTTGGGCCACCGCCGCCGCCTCGCACAGGGTGGCAAAGGCGGTCTGGGCCGCATCGATCCGGTAGGCGGATTTGGAAACCGAGGCCAGCATGCCCAACTGATCCGGCACGTCATGCACCGCGCCCTGGCCCTTGCCCAGGTTGGCGGTGGCGCTCTGCCCGGTCAGGTGCAGCATAGGCGTGGAGGCAAAGCGCGCCTCCACCAATGCACCGGGGGTATTGGCGGCACCTGGTCCGGTGGAGGAAAACAGCACGCCCAGGCCGCCGGTAACCCGGGCATGGGCATCGGCCATATGGCCGCCGCCGGCCTCGCCCCGGGCGGGGACGAAGCGGATGGCGTTGCGCCGCCCGATGCCGTCCAGCATGGGGATATTGTGGATTGAGATCACGCCATAGGCGGTGGTGACGCCGCATTGCTGCAAAAACTCGGCGACCAGATCGCCTACCGTATAAGTCTCGGTCATGTGCTGCCTCTTTCGATTACCCTTGCCGCCGATCTTACCCGTCCCGCGCGGGGATGGAAATGCGCGGCGGTGCGTGGGGTACGGCATAGCCGCCCGCCTCGTGCCACAACAGCAGCAGTGCCGGACCGCCCAGGACGAACAGGACGCCCGCCAGGCCCAGCACGGCCACGGCTATGCCTTGGCTGGTGGTCAACATGCCGATCGTGGCGGACAAGGGTATGAAGCCCAATCGGATGCCGGCGCCCGCGATTGACAGCACCGTGGCCCGCCTGGCCGATCCCACCCGTTGATTGATGATTGTCTGCATCCGCGGCCAGCCCGCACCCCAGGCCGCCGATCCCAACAACAGCAAGACAACGCCGCCATAGCCCGGCCACAGGCCGGCAGCCGCGAAAGCCGCGACCAGGGCCGCCCAAATGGCGACCAGCGACGGCAGGGCGCCCAACCATCGGTCCAGCCGATGACCGAATTGCCCCGCCAGGCCGCCGACAATAAATCCAACCGCGCCCAACAGGCCAAACCATTCCGCGTTGATACCCAAGGCGATGTAGTAGGGCTGCTGCGACCACATGGCGACAGAGGTGCTGGCGAACAGGATCATCGTCGTCGTGATGGCGGCAATGACCATGCGATTATCGGCGATCAGAGCTCGAACGGCGGGCCGCCTCCGGGGGCCCGTGCGTTGCCGCTCCGGTTCCTCCAGGAACAGGGCGAATGCCGCAGTCGCCAGATAGGCGGCCACCATGCCCAGCACGGTCAGCACCGGATCAATGGTGAATAGCCAGGCGCCCGCCAACGACGAAAACGCAACCGAATACAGGCCAAAGCCGTGGCGCCGGCCTTCGATCAGGCGGTAACGCTCTTCCTGGCCGTGTTGGCGCAAGGCGTCGTACAGCAGGGCGGAATCGGCCCCTGAGAACAGGCTGATGCCCATGCCCATCAGAACCTGTGCCGCAATTGTATCCGCGAACGATTGTGCCGGGATAAACAACGCGGCGCCGACGGCGGCAAAGACGCCGCCCAGGACGATGGCCCGTCTGCGCTGCCAGATATCCGCCAGCCAGCCCGACGGCACCTCCATGGCGACCACGGTGGCGG
Organism: Alphaproteobacteria bacterium; assembly: GCA_030747035.1. GTDB lineage: Bacteria > Pseudomonadota > Alphaproteobacteria. The sequence continues at coordinate 12,815 of JASLLM010000124.1, forward strand.
CGAAGATTGATTCCGAGGCCAGGAACTCCTGGAAACTCAAGCCGATGCGCTGCGAAAAGAACAGCACGATAACCGGCACGATGAAGACCATGCTGCGGCAGATGATGATGCTGTACAGCAAGGTAACCGTCCGTTTTGTCGGATCGTGGCTTCTGGTCTCGATAAACATAGTTCCACCTCTTCGGTTCACCCGAACGGCGGAGCAGAATGCCTATGTCTGGAGGTTCATCTGTCAGCCCTTCGGAGTTGCGGGCTGACGGGGGATATCGTGATCAGGTCAACCCAAATTGCCGGAATTAAGGCAATGCACGGCCATGGCTACGGTGCGTTCGCTACCGAGCGGTTTGGTGGTGCCATGCTGGGTCGACAGGTTCATGATTCTTTCCCCAAGAGTGCGCGGGTTGTAGAGGTTTCCCAGGCTCCCGTCAATCGTTCAGAAATGTGCGGGTTTCCTGGATCGCCTCCGCCAGACCAAGGCGCTGGATTTCCACACCATCGGGAAAGGCGGTGGTCAGGCGGGTCGGCAGCATGGCATCGAGCATGACGAAGACGCCCTTGTCGTCGGCCCGGCGCAGGAGGCGGCCATAGGCCTGCTTCAGGCGCAACCGCGCGATCATGTCGTCATAGCCCTTGCCGAAGGCCTGTTTGCGGGCCCGGTGCATGATATCGGGGCGGGGCCAGGGCACCCGGTC
>JASLLM010000125.1 GCA_030747035.1 Alphaproteobacteria bacterium
TGTCACCGAAATTCGCTGAGATCACCAGGAAAGAGACTTACCCGAATGGCCAACGACAAGGCGGAACAAATGGCTGGCCCGCCTGGTCCCGCGATTTCGTTACGGCAGACGGCCTATCAGGGGATGTCGGACAGTGGCGATCCACGCCTTGGCGACGATGCGGCGGTGTTGTGGCGCATTATCGGTCTCATCCTGCGCTACCGCTTCCGGGTCGGGGTGGCCGTCGGCGCAACGGTAATGGCGGCGGTGTTTCAATTGATGATCCCGCGCTTCCTGGGCAATGCGGTCGATCATGCCCTGGGCCTGCTGGGCGATGGCACGACGGCGCCGGAAGTGGCGCGCGAGGCGCTTTTCGAGGCGGCCCTGCTGTTGCTCGGCGCCTCGATCCTGCGCGGCGCCTTCACCCTGCTGCACAACTACGGCGGCGAGGCCATCGGCCATCTGATCGCCTACGATTTGCGCCTGGCCTTTTACCGCAAGCTGCAACAGCTCAGTTTCTCCTTTCATGACCGGGTTCATACCGGCGAATTGATTACCCGGGGCATGTTGGATCTGGAAGGTGTCCGCATGTTCGTCAATACAGGCGTGCTGCGGCTTGTCCTGCTGATCGTGCTGATTGGCGCCGGGGCGTATTTATTGATCTCGACCGATCTGCTGCTGGGGCTGCTGAGTCTGTCTTTCGTGCCCTTCGTGGCCTGGCGTTCGTCGGCGGCGCGTCTGCGCCTGCGCGCCCTGTGGCTTGCCCTGCAGCAGCGCATGGGCACATTGGGGCAGATCATGGATGAAAATCTCGCGGGCATCCGGGTGGTCCGCGCCTTCGGTGCTGAGCCGTATGAAATCAGCAAATACGATGTGGCGGCGGATGCCGCAATGGAGATTTCGGACGCGCGGATCAAGACCCGCGCCGCCTCCACCTCCATCATGACATTCGCCTATTTCATCTCCATGGGGCTGGTCTTGTGGGTCGGCGGCCTTAGGGTGCTGGACGGCGCCATGACCGTGGGTACCTTGACCGTATTCCTTACCTTCATCACCATCCTGCAGCAGCCGGTGCGTCAACTGGGTCTGCTGGTAAATTCGATCGCCCGGGCCTCGACCTGCGGCGGCCGGCTGTTCGCGGTGCTTGATCTGGCACCGGCGATCCGCGATCAGGCCGGTGCCGTGCAACTGCTGCCAACGGACGGCACGATCCGCTTCGAGGAGGTCTCCTTTGCCTATTCGGGCGCGGGCGGACCGCCGGTGCTGCACGATGTTTCCTTCACCGTGGCGCGGGGCAGGACCCTGGGCATCGTCGGCCCGCCGGGCAGCGGCAAATCCACCATCGCCAACCTGTTGCCGCGCTATTACGACCCCAGCGCCGGGCGCATCAGCATTGACGGCCACGACATCCGCGATGTCACCCTGGACAGCCTGCGCCGGGCCGTGCGCGTGGTGCAGCAGGATGCGTTCCTGTTTACCGCCTCTTTGGAAAACAACATCGCCTATGGCGATCCCTGGGCCGATGACGGGATGATCCAGGACGCCGCCTCGACGGCGCAGATCGACGGTTTTATCGGCGCCCTGCCCGATGGCTACGGCACCCTGGTGGGCGAGCGCGGCGTCTCCCTGTCGGGTGGGCAAAAGCAGCGGGTGGCGATCGCGCGGGCCGCGATGCTGGGTTCGGCCGTCCTGGTGTTTGACGATTCCACCGCCGCCATCGATGCCGAAACCGAAAGGCGTATCCGCGAGGCGCTGAAGCCCCATATGGCGGACTGCGCCACGATCATTATTTCCCATCGTCTGGGCGCGTTGCGGCACGCCGACGAGATCATCTTTCTCGAGGCCGGGCGCATCGTTGAACGGGGAAACCATGACAGCCTGATCGCGGAGGATGGCCGCTACGCCGCCCTGTTTGCCCTGCAGAGCCGGGATGACGGCGATATCGCCGCCGCGGCAGGCGGGACGGCGGGGCAATGAGCGTCTTGCCGGACAGCAATGACGCCAGCAATGGCGCCTCACGGCCACCCCGCGCCGTCGTCGGCTCGCAGATCAGCCATGACGAGGAAATGTTCGGCGCCGCCTTCGATGGCCGGGTCATCGGCCGCTTTCTCAGCTATGTACGGCCCTACCGCCAGCGGATCTATCTGGCGCTGTTCTCGGTGCTGGTTTTCACCGGTGCGCAATTGGCGATCCCGCTCATTATCCGCTACGCCATCGACGAGGCGATTGTCGCGGATGGTGGCGGGGAGACCATGCTGATGTTCATCATGGTGGGCTTCGCCGCCGTGATCACGGTGAATTACGGCGTCAGCTATTTGCAGGACCGTCTGGTCGGCATGACCGGCCAGCATGTCATCTTCGATCTGCGCCGCGCCATGTTCGTGCATTTGCAGCATGTCGCGCTGGCCTTCATGGACAGGACCGAGATCGGCCGCATGATGTCCCGGCTTCAGGGTGATGTGAATTCGCTGCAGGAATTTCTGGAAAACTCGATCACCGCGATCGGCGATCTGGTCCTTCTGTTCGGCATTATCATCATCATGTTGTGGCTTGATCCCAAGTTGGGCCTGCTCACCCTGTCGGTGGTTCCAACCCTGCTTATCGTCCGGCTGATCTGGCTGCCCCGGGCGCGCCTCGCCTTTCGCCGGGCACGGGAAACCAATTCTTCCAGCAACGGCGCCCTGGCCGAGGGCATCCATGCCGTCCGCACAGTACAGGGGCTGGGCCGGGAAACGGTCAATTTCGACCTCTACGATGACAAGGCACGGGAAAACCTGGCCGCGCATTTGCGTTCCGCCAAGTTTGCTCAGGCCATGATCCCCGTGGTTGACACTCTGACCGGCGCGGCCATGGGCATTGTGGTGGTAGTTGGCGGCGCCATGGTCCTCGACAGCTCGTTGGACATTGGCGTGATGATCGCCTTTTTGTTTTACGTTCAGCGCTTTTTCGATCCAATCCGTTCACTGACCATCCAGTACAGCGTCATGCAGCGCGCCATGGCCTCGGGCCAGCGGATCTTCGAGGTGCCGGAGGTTCCCCTGGCCATCGCCGACAAGGCGGATGCCGCCGACCCGGAGCGGATCGACGGCGATATCGCCTTCGAAAATGTCAGCTTCGGCTACGGCCGAAACCTGCCGGTGCTGAAAGATATCAGTTTCGCCGTGAAGCGTGGCGAAACCGTGGCCCTGGTCGGCCCGACCGGCTCCGGCAAGACCTCCATCATCGCGCTTTTGCATCGCTTTTACGAAGTCTGGGACGGCGCGGTGAAACTCGACGGACGGGATATCCGCGATTACACCAAGGCTGCATTGGGGCGGCATATCGCCATGGTGCTGCAGGACCCGTTTCTATTTACCGGCAGCATATTCGACAACATCCGCTACCGCACCACTGGGGCCACGCGCGGGGATGTGGAGCGCGCGGCGCGGGTTGTCGGCGCGCACGAGTTCATCGACGGCCTGCCGGACGGTTACGACACCATGCTGGAACAGCAGGGCCGAAATCTCTCCCTGGGCCAGCGCCAACTGCTCAGTTTTGCCCGCGCCCTGGTGGCGGATGCCAAGGTGCTGATCCTGGACGAAGCGACGGCGAATATCGACAGCTATACCGAGCGTCAGATCCAGATCGCCCTGGCGCGGTTGCTGGAAGGCCGTACCGGCATCGTCATAGCCCATAGACTGGCCACCGTACGCGGCGCCGACCGTATCATCGTGCTGCAGGAAGGCCGCATCGTTGAAACCGGCACCCACGATGCCCTAATCGCCGCGGATGGCCTTTACGCTAGGCTTTATGCCCTGAACTATGCCTCGTTCGACGACATCCCCGATGATCTGTTGCAAGAGACAACCACGGACCAGGCCCGCACTTAGTGTGATTTACGGAGTCTCAAATTTGCCCCGCCACAAGCAAATCTTCTCCTAGAAAATGGGTACGACGTATGGCCCCTCGGGAATAATGGCGACGTCGGGGTCTCCAGAGCTTGCAATGCTGTCGGCCACTGCCTGGGAAATATCGTCTATCCGCCTGACCCCGGTTACGGCATCATCGGCGGCGGGCAGTTTGTCCGAATAAAGCTGAATGGAGCCGATGCGCATGGGCTTCAGCTGCATTTCTGTTTGCCATTCATCAATATCTGCCGCCGTTTTTTCCAGCAGCGAAGCCAAAAATGCTTCCGGCCCGAGCGCGACCAGGCGTTCCTGGGCCCGGCGGTATTCTTCCGAGCCAAGACCTTCCGTGCATTCCGCGGCAATGATCAAGGTGCCGCCCGGCTCCAGGATATCAAGCGGCGTCACCATCCCCTTGACGGTCTGATAATAGTTTTGATCCAGGGGATAGCCGGCGGCGGAGGTCAGCAAGGTCTTGAAACGCCGTCCAACGGGTACCTCGGATATGGTCCGTGCTAACTCCACGGCGGCCAAATGGCTCTCGATGATTTCCCCAAACGAGGCGTAAACAAGATTGCGCTCGTCATCCAGAACAACGTTCAGCGCATGCACCTCGCCCAACATGCGGATGATTTCCAACTGCTCTTCATGCAGCGGGTTGCCGGCCAGATTGCACTGCACCGCACCTGGATCTTCCATGAATTTGGCGCTGTGAAACCGCCGTATGGTGTCTTGGTGGGCGACGCCCGGCGCGACGACCTTGCGGCCGCCGGAATAGCCGGCCATGAAGTGCGGCTCCACCAAGCCGGTGGCGATGCGCACCTCCGCCTCGACAAAGCAGCGGTCAAGTTTGACCGGCGTCGCGCGCGTTGCGGTGACACCCATGTCCACATGGTCAGCGTCGTTCTGGGCGAAATGATTGACGGTTCTGACGTTATCCAGAACCCATTGATCGCCGACCAGTTCCTGCAGTTCCGCTCCTTCATTGGGGCGGTGCAGGCCGGTCGCCACCAATATGGTGATCTCGGACGGCGGGATGCCCGCCGCCATCAGGGTGCGGACCATGGGCTGGAGAAACAGCCCGTTCGGCACCGGGCGGGTAATATCGCAGATCAGAATACAGGCGCTGGCCTTGCCTTGTGCGATTTCGCCAAGGGTCGGCGAAGCGATCGGGTTCTCCATGGCCGCCGCCACCACCGCCTCCGGCGAGGCCGGCACGGGGATCGCCGGTTTGCGGATAATTGTCGGCTGTGTCGATGCCGGCAGCTCCACGGTCAGCCCCGATTGGCCGTATGACAATTCAATCTTCATGCGCCCCAAATCCCAGTCGTTGGTTCAGGACTATAGCAAGCGGGGCCGAGAGAAACATGCTCTTTGGCAAGTTTGGATCGCCATGGTGCAATATGGCGAATTTTGCCCTATTCCCTTTCGTCGATGACGCGGCGCAGCTTGGCTCTGTCACCGGACCCGCCTCAACCGTCATTGTTGACCTGGCCCGATTGCGGCACCACATCCCTGCCGACCGGCCGGAACAGCCGCGTCAGCGGCAGTGTCAACCCGAACAGGCGCGCCGCGTTGCCGCCCAGAATCAAATTCAGATCATCCTGCACGATATTGAGCCGTAGCAATTGCCGTAGCGCCCAGCCCCAGACATCGACCTGATGCTGGGGCGGAGGCTGCTTGCGAAGCTGGACGGCGTATTCCGACGGAACTTGTCCCGGTTGGCTATGGAAGGGAATACTGGCGCCCCAATCGGTCCCCCACAGCAGTTTCTCGGGCCCGACATTGGGATCCCTCAGCGCCTTTTCATAAAGTTCTGGCCACCACAGGCCGGTTTCCAGATAGACGTTGTCGTTGGCTCCCGCCACAAGCAGCGCCTGTTCGAAAAAGCGCTCCGAGGCACCGCCCTGAACGCCGCCATGATCGAACACGATGGGCACGTCGGGGTATTCCTGGGCGATGTCGAGCAGCCACATTGGATGCAGGGTTTCCGGCCAGAAATGATGGGTCAGGGGATAGCCCATGACGACGCCGCTATGCACCCGGACCACGCTCTTGTGTTTGCGGGCGACCTCCAGTGTTGGCCGCATTTCGTCCAGGCGGTCGGTCTGGGAGGTGGTCGTAAGCCTGTCGTGATCGGTCGGCAGACCTTCGCCGATGCCGACAAATTTGCCGCTCGCCAGCAATTTGTCCAGTTCCTCCGCCGCCGCCTTGGCCGACCAGGGTTCACCCGTATCGCGGCACTTTTGCAAGGTCTCGGTAGCAGAACAGACCGCGACGAATTTATCGGGATGGCGCTCTACCAGAGCCAGGTTCAATTCGTTGGTCATGCCGAAGGCGGGCAACAGAACGCACATGTCGACGCCATAGCAATCCATGTCGAACAGCAAACGGTCAGAATTGTCGTAGGGTTCCGCCGTGGCGATCACGGCGGCCAGATCATTGTAGGACAAGTGCCCCTTTGCCTTCGCATTCTTGAAACTATCCTTGCCCGGAGCAAAGCGCTGGGAATGGACATGTGTATCAACGATAAAGCGTCCCAGTTTCATGATTACTCCTCGTTCAATTCGCCTTGTTTCAGACAGGCCAACGCCATGCCATCAACAACCACTAGCTTGCCCATGGGTATTACAGCACATACGTGCGCCGATGCGGTCAATCATTTGGACCTTGATCCGGCGCCCGCCACATGACCTACAATCCAATCTTGAAACGGGGAAATGCGCCGGCCGACCATGAATGATAGACTGGCAGGCGCTTAACACCGCAGGGGGCATGATGACAGAGAGCACGGATACGGTGGCGCCGGTTACCGCCATACATCTCGACGCCGTCGGCGGGCTGGCGGGGGACATGTTTGCTGCCGCCCTGCTTGATGCCCGCCCGGATCTGTGGCCGGCCTGCCAGGCGGCGATCGGTGCGTTGGAACTGCCGATGGGCGTTGAGGCCGCCGTGGTGCCGCATAATGATGAGGTTTTTCGCGGCGCCCGTTTCCAGGTCTCCGAACCGGCGGCGGGCAAACAACCCGGCCATGATCATGTGCATTGGTCCGAAATCCGTGGCCAATTGCGGGCGGCCCTGAAGGGCGGCGTCCTCGCAGCGGCCCTGGATATCTTCGAATTACTGGCGGAGGCGGAGGCGGCGGTGCATGGCATCCCGGTCGAAGGGGTCGCCTTTCACGAGGTTGGCGCGGTCGATTCCATTGTCGATATCGTCACGGCGGCGGCGCTGATCACCGCCCTGGGTCCATGCCGCTGGTCGGTGGGGAGCATTCCGCGGGGCCGGGGCCTGGTGAAATCGCAACATGGCATGCTGCCACTGCCGGCGCCGGCCGTGCTCCAGTTGTTGCAGGGCTTTTCCCTGTTCGATGATGGCGAAGACGGCGAAAGGGTAACGCCGACCGGCGCCGCCATCCTGCGCTATCTGGCGCCGGCCCAGGGCCCCGACACTGTGCCCCGGCGGCTGCTTTCCTCCGGCGTTGGGTTTGGCACGCGGCGCTTCAGGGCACGCAGCAATATTCTCCGCGCCACCTGTTACGGTGCCGCCGAGACCCCGGCCTTGGCCGATCAGGTTGAGGTCCTGCGTTGCGAGATCGACGATCAAACCGGCGAGGATCTGGCGGTGGCCATAGAGCGTCTGCGCCAAACGGCGGGTGTGCTGGATGTCTGCCAGTGGCCGGTGTTTGGCAAAAAGGGGCGCATGGCGGTGGCCCTGCAGGTCCTGGCAGAACCGGATGCCGCCGAGCGGGTGCTTGATGAAATTCTGGATGAAACCACCACCCTGGGCGTACGCCGGGGCCTCTCCCAGCGGCGCATCATCGCGCGGGAATTGGTGCTGGTGGACGATATCACGGTCAAGCGCGCCGGGCGGCCATCGGGCGTATCGGTCAAGGCCGAGATGGAGGATTTGGCGCCAAACCGGGGGGCGGCACGGCGGCAGGATCTGCGGCGCGCGGTGGAAGCCAAGGCGATGTCGGAGAGGGGCGAAGATGACTGAGCATCCGGGAACCGGACAAGCGAAAACGAAACGATTAAGAGATGTCCTGCACGGCGTTCTTGCCGAACAGGGTGGTGTGGCAATCGCGGTTTCGGGCGGGGTCGATTCCATGACGCTTTCCAGTTTCGCCCACCGCCTGGGGGCGGGGGACGATGTCCGCATGATCCATGCCCTTTCGCCGGCGGTGCCTCGGGCGGCAACGGCGCGGGTCCGGGCCCTGGCAAAAGCGGAAAACTGGCGCCTCGATATCATCGATGCCGGGGAATTCGCCGATGAACGCTATCGCGCCAATCCGGTAAACCGCTGCTTTTTCTGCAAGACCAACCTGTATCAAAGCCTGGGCGCGATGACCGCCGGGGTGCTGCTTTCGGGCACCAATACAGATGACCTTGGTGATTACCGCCCCGGCCTCGAGGCGGCCGCGGATAACGCCGTGCGCCACCCTTATGTGGAAGCCGGCCTGGCCAAGGCGGATGTCCGCGCCCTGGCGCATCAAATGGGTCTGCCCGAATTGGCGGAACTGCCCGCCTCGCCCTGCCTGGCCAGCCGGGTGGAAACGGGCCTGCGTATCATGCCGGCGGACATGGCCTTGATCGATGGCGTCGAAAATTGGCTGCGCCGGGAATTGCAGCCCGACACCGTTCGTTGCCGGCTGCGTTCGGGAGGCATCGTGATTGAACTGGATGCCGAAACATTGCAGGCGCTGCCGAGGGACCGGCGCGCCGCCGTTCTCGATGCCCTGCAGGACCAGATCGGCCATACCGGGGACCGGCCGATCGAAATCGCGGCCTACCGGCGCGGCAGTGCCTTCGTACATCCGAATGAAGCGGCCGGGTAAAGTCAGATCGCGATGCCGAACAGGGATATCAATCTGGATTTTGACCGCGGCGACCGCCTTGGCCTGGGCGAAGCGGTGTTCTGCAGGCAAAAGAGCGCGCCGCAGATCGATGCCATTCTCGATCAGGCGGAAGAACGCGGCGCGGCCATGCTGTTGACCCGCCTGGATAGCGGCGATCACGGGGCCTTGACGGCGGCCCACCGGGCCGGGCTGGATTATGATCCGGCCTCGCAAACCGGCTTTTTCAATTGGCAACCGGTTCCGATGCTGGCTTCACAAGTGGCGGTTATTACCGCCGGCACCTCTGATGCCGTGCCGGCCCGGGAGGCACTTCGCACGCTTGCCTTCAACGGCATCGCGGGCACGGAAATCTTCGATGTGGGCGTCGCCGGTATTTGGCGGCTGATGGAAAGGATCGAGGAGATCAGGCAGCATCCGGTCGTCATCGCCGTTGCCGGAATGGACGCCGCGCTGCCCAGTGTGCTGGGCGGCTTGATACCCGGCGCGTTGATCGCCGTGCCCACCTCGACCGGTTATGGCGCCGCCCGGGAAGGCGAAACGGCGTTGTTTGCCTGCCTCGCCTCCTGCGCGCCGGGCATCACGGTTTGCAACATCGACAACGGCTACGGCGCCGCCTGCGCCGCCCTGCGAATTCTGGCGGCGGGACGCATGCTTGCCGGCGAAACCGCCTAGCTGGCAGCGAGAGCAAATTTCAATCAGGCAGGAATTTCAAATCAATTTTGCAATGCGGGCTCGCCGAGAAGTCCGGCCATCGCATCATTCGTCCGGTAGCGCGGGCCTTTTTTTTGGACATCGCGCGGGCCAAGGCAATTCTCGACGCAGCCTATCAGCGCTTCGGGCGTGAACGGCTTTGCCAATATCTCCATGGCACCAAATGTCTTGGCCGCATCGAGATAGACTTTCTTGTGAGCGGAAATCGCGATGATCTTGAGCCCGGGGTAGAGGCGGATCAGTTCCCGTACGGTTTCTATGCCGTCCATTCCAGGCATAATGATGTCCGTGATGACAAGATCGTAGGCATATTCCTTTTGCAGACACATGCCTTGCCAGCCGCCTGCCGCATCGGTCACGTCATGGCCGTGCCCGTCGAGAATATGCCGTATTATTCTCTGTTGAACCTTGTCGTCTTCGATCACTAAAATCCGAGCCATCGGTATATCCTCAACCTCATCCCAGTCAACGCGACTGCTGTATGACCGGCTTCATGAGCCTGAGTAGTCAATATTGTCGGCGTTTTGGAAGGCGATCTGATTGTTGTCTTCCAAGGTGATGGAGCCCGCGGCGTTGTCGCCGAGCGTCCCGCCGTCGCCGTCGCTCGGCTGTTCCGTGCCGGAATTTACGCCCAGGGTCCAACCGTCGCCGGTCGACATGGTTTCGGCATTTTGCAATTGCGGACTGTTGCCCCAGCGGCTGCTCATTCTGCTGCTGAACGAGGCATTGCCGATGTCCGCCTCGCCGGAAAGCGTATCGCCGCCTACGTCCCCGGACGTATCGCCTCCCGAGCCGCCGAAGGTATCGGACCAGCCCGTCACCATGGCCTGTGCAACGTCTTCCACCGATAGGGTCTGGTCGGCGAATTCATAGACCTCGGCGTTCTTGACCGTATCGACGGAGCCGCCTTCACGCAGGTCGTGGAATTCGATGCCTTGCCGGCCTTCCTTGACAAGGTAGTCGCTGGCTTTGCCGTCAAACACAACCGTGTCATAGCCCTTGCCGCCGTCGATCTTGTCCGTGCCGGCGCCGCCTTCCAGTGTGTCATCACCGTCGCCACCCTTCAGGGTATCATCTCCCTCGCCGCCGAGCAGGATGTCATTGCCCTCGCCGCCGTCAAGCCGGTCCATGCCGGTGCCGCCGTCGAGCCGATCGCTGCCATCGCCACCCTTCAGACGGTCCCAGCCCTCGCCGCCGAGCAGGACGTCATCGCCCTCGCCGCCATCCAGCTTGTCCGAGCCGGTGCCGCCGTCGAGCTGATCATTGCCGCCGCCGCCAGATATCTTGTCGCTGCCTTCGCCGCCACTTATGGCCTCGGCACCGCTGCCACCCGTCAAGGTGTCACTGTCGCCGCCGCCGACGATCGTTTCGACCACCGTCACCGGCTCGGCCGGCGCCGTCGCTGCCTTGGCGGCCGCGGCCTGGGTGTTGCCATTGCCTTCGCCGCTTTCTTCGCCGTTGCTGTTGCCTTGGCCATTACCTTGGCCGTCGCCGGCCGGTTCTTCGCTCAAGGCCTCAACCAGCAATGCTTCCTCGGCTTCATCAATTTCCGAGGGTTCCTCGTCGCCGGCGTTTGCAACGTTGCCTTGGCCGTTTTCCTGGCCGTTCGCATTACCTTGGCCATTACCGTTGCCTTGTCCGTTGCTGCCGGCTTCTTCAGCCGGCGCCTGGGGCTGGGGTTCTACCGGCGCAGGTTCGGGTGCCGCCGGTTCCTGGCTGGCTGCCGCCTGTGTGTTGCCATTACCATTGCCCTGACCGTTGGCGTCGCCGTTACCATTGCCATTACCCTGGCTATTGGCGCCTTGGCCGCTGGCATTTTCATTACCGCTGGCCTCCGCGGCCTGCTCTGCCGGACCGCTACTGTTGCCTTGTTGGTTGCCGGCGGCTTCTTCAGCCGGCGCCTGGGGCTGGGGTTCGGCTGCTGGCGCCTGCGGTGCCGCCGGTTCCTCAGCGGCCGCCGCCTGCGCATTGCCGTTACCTTGGCCATTCCCCTGGCCGTTAGCTTGACCGTTGCCGTTGCCCTGGTTTCCGTTCTGCCCATTGGCGTTGCCGTTACCATTGCCAGCGGCCTGTTCAGCGGCAGGTGCGGTCTCGGCCTGGGGCACTTCCGGTTCGGTTGCGGCGACGGTCTGTTCCGGTGCGGGCTCGGATTCCGGAGCCTGGGCATTGTCGTTGCCTTGGGCATTGGCATTACCGTTGCCCTGAGTGCCGTTCAGCCCATTGGCGTTGCCGTTGCCGTTGCCATTACTGGCGGCCTGTTTAGCGGCGGGCGTGGTCTCGGCCTGGGGCGCTTCCGGTTCGGTCGCGGCGGCAGCCTGTTCCGTTGTGGACTCGGATTCCGAGGCTTCGGCATTGCCGTTGCCGTTACCCTGGTTACCGTTCTGCCCATTGGCGTTGCCATTACCTTGGGCGTTGGCATTACCGTTGCTGCGGACACCTTGCCGTGCCGTGGCGCCATCCGTCTGAACGGTGTCGCCTGCGGCTAGCTCCTGTTCCGCCGCCGCCATGGCCTGTTCTTCAACTGCCTGGCTGTCCAGCAGCTCTGCCTCGGCGCCCTGAGGCTCGCCGGCATCGCCGTCGGTCCTGGCTTCGGTTTCCACGCGTTCGGCGGACTGGGAGCTTTCCGACGTCTCGCCGGCTCCCGCCATGGTTTCCCAAAACGCCCGGCCGCTGTCGTCTTCGCGAGCCCGGTCGCTGTCAGAGGTGCTATCCTCTCGTGCCTGCCTGTTCTGTTCGGCTTCTTCCTGTGCGGCGACCTGTTCGTCGTTTTGATCGTTTTGAAGTAATTGCCTGAGTATCTTTGGCATTCTGGCCATGATTCATCCAACTCTTAGAAAAATGCGTACGTACAGCAATTGCCTCTTCTCTGAAATTTTATTATTACATAATTTTTTACGCCCAATTGGTGAATATAAAGTTTCAAAACATCCTTAATTAATATGCTTAATATTTATTTTTTATACGCTTTGACCTTAACAATTAATTCAGATTTGAAACACAAAACCTTGCAAGGCGCCAGCCCAGCCCTCCCGCCGACCGCCGTCACCGTCCGCCCCCAGACGCGCGCGCCATAAATCGCCCAAGGAGCGCCAGCATGTTTCGTCATCCGACGAAGCCAGCCGGCAGACCGCCGGCGGCCGATCAATCCCACACCGAAACTAAACCAAAATTTGGCAACCAACTGATTCTATGAGGAAATTGGCGCGCCGGAGGGGATGAAAGTGCGAACCATTGGCTCATTACAGCATCACTTCCAGCTCGAGCCTCGTGAGTCAGATCGATCAAAGAAAAACTGGGTACTGATTGTGCTATTGCGAACCTCCGTTTTCAAAGCCTGGGCGTCTTCTAATTGCGGGAAAGCGGCTGTCGGCGGTGGTCCGTGTATTGTCCGACGCTAAACCAGAATTGAGCGCAATATTATTTATTCCTAAAAATCACTGGGCTGCCCCTTGTCCCTCTCGCTGATCGACGGCGGCGGCGTTGGATACGGCGGAACCGCGAAACCATCCTATGAGACTGGTGATGAGCTTCTCGTCATTTGGCAGGAGCGGTCGCTGGCCCATTAGGCGCCAAAATGGCTCCTTCTCAGTCAATCGCTGGACGATGATTAGCTCATGACGAAGCTGATTTTCGCGCTCTGTGCGAGCGGTCGCGATGTCCTTGTCGCGCAGAGTTCTAAGATATTGTTCGTTCGCCTGCTGCAAACGACTCGCGAGTCCGGGGTCAGCGGCAAATTCAGCCGCAACTTCCGGGTAGCGATAGGCAATCAACGTCAGTTTTAGGTATTGACCGAAACTCGGATCAGCGGCGTCGAAGACGAGAAGCGCCTGCTGCGTCTCCAGAGGCAGTTGGCAAAATACAAGCTGCTGATCATCGACGAACTTGGCTTCGTGCCGCTCTCCAAGACCGGCGCCGAACTTTTGTTCGAGGTCTTCAGCCAACGTTACGAACGCG
>JASLLM010000126.1 GCA_030747035.1 Alphaproteobacteria bacterium
TGGTTAAGAGAATCACACCCGCAAGCTCATGAAAACCCGCCATAAGAGTCAGCAGTTGAGACGACTGGTATAACCTGGCCTAAATGTGACAATCCGGAAATATCCGGGAATACTTCGGACGGAGGCTAAAAACCTTGAAATTTTGACCGATTTCGACAATATTGGGGGTAGATGAATTCCCAATTTGAAACAGTCATTACAGCAATATCAGCAACAAGGGGTTTGATGAATGGCACTGGATCCTAGAGGTTCCGTTTTCGGCCAGCAGCGGGGGCAAGTCGGCTCGGCCGTTGACACAACGATAGACGAGGGCCTGCGCACCCATATGCTGCAGGTCTATAACTACATGGGCTGCGCCCTGCTGCTCAGCGGCATCGTGGCCTATGCAGTGGCGCATACACCGGCCTTGATGCAGGCGATCTTTGGCACGCCGCTGATGTGGGTGGTGATGCTGGCGCCGTTGGCCATGGTTTTCCTGCTTAGCGCCCGTATTCATAAAATGAGCTCGGGTGCCGCCCAGGCCACGTTCTGGATTTTCGCTGCTCTGATGGGGGCATCCCTGGCTTCGATCTTCGTGATCTATACCCAGACCTCCATCGTCCGGGTCTTCATGATCACCGCCGTCACTTTCGGTGCCATGAGCCTGTGGGGCTATACCACCAAGAAGGATCTGTCCGGCATGGGCAGCTTCCTGATGATGGGCCTGATCGGCATTATCGTCGCTTCGATCGTCAATCTCTTCCTCGCTTCCGCCATGATGCACTGGGTGATCTCGGTTATCGGCGTCCTGGTCTTTACCGGCCTGACCGCCTATGACACCCAGAAGATCAAGGAGAACTATCTGGCGACCGATGGCGCCTCGACCGCCAACAAGAAGGCCATCATGGGTGCCTTGACCCTGTATCTGGACTTCATCAATCTGTTCCTGATGCTGCTGCACCTGTTCGGCAACCGGGAATAGACGCGCGAAACATTTCGCTTTGGAGACGCCCGGCCCTGGTGCCGGGCGTTTTCTTTTGGTGCTATTATCGCCGCCACTGAATCGGTGATTTCCAGGAGGGGGCGGACATGCGCGTGGTCATGGCCATGATGAAGCACGAAACCAATACCTTTTCGCCGGTGCCCACGCCCTGGTCCCGGTTCGAGGATTGGAGCGCCTGCTTCGGCGAGGACGTGATCCGCGCTTATGAACCCACCAACATGACCCTCTCGGCCTATATCAGGCTGTGCCGGGAAGCGGATGCGGAGATCATCTCCCCCATCGCGGCGGAGGCGATGCCGTCCGGCCCCGTCGCCGATGACGCCTATAACCGCATGTCGGACAGCATACTGGAGGCGGTGGCCAAGGGCTGCGATGCCATCATGCTGGACCTGCATGGCGCCATGGTCACGGAAAGCACCCAGGACGGCGAGGGGACGTTGCTGGCCCGGGTCCGTTCGGCGGCGCCTGATACGCCGATCTGTGTCACCTGCGACCTGCATGCCAATCTGACCCAGGCCATGGTGGACAACTGCGACGCCCTGATCGGCTACAAGACCTACCCGCATACGGACATGTATGAAGTGGGCACCATGGTCGGAAAAATTCTTCTGGCCAAGCTGCGCGGCGAGGCGGACCCGGTGATGGCCTGGGGCCGGGTGCCGGTGTTGAGCCAGACCCTGCGCCAGGGCACTGACGATGAACCCTTCAAAAGCCTGATTCAAATAACACGGGAAGCCGAGGCCTCTGGCGAGGTCATGGCGGCCACTGTGTTCGGCGGCTTTGCCCTGGCCGATATCCAGGACGCCGGCATCTCCTGCATCACCATCGCGGATGGCAACCGGGGGGCGGCGGAGGCTGTCGTCGACCGGTTGCGGGCGGAGATGTGGGCGCATCGGGACGACCATCTTTACAATCACGAGCCGTTGGCGGAAGCCGTGGCCCGGGCCAAGGAAATCGAACACGGGCCGGTCATTCTGTTGGACCATGCGGATAATACCGGCTCCGGCGGCAATCAGGACGTGATGACCGTGATCGAGGAGGTGATCCGCCAGGACCTGGAGGATGTGGCCGTCGGTGGCCTGTGGGACCCAGAGGCAGTGCAACAGATGATGCGGGCCGGCATTGGCGCGACCGTGACCCTGGAACTTGGCGGCAAGACCGATATGCCCTCCATCGACCGGGCGGGGGAGCCGTTGCTGGTGACGGGCAAGATCACGGTGCTGAGCAATGGTGAGTGGACCGTGCGCGGGCCGATGTACAACGGCCTGGTGGTGCAAATGGGGCCGACGGCGGTTCTGGATACGGGCAAGATGCAGATCGTCGTGGTCTCCCGCCATCACGAACCCTGGGATCAGGGCATCTTCCTCTCGGTCGGGATCGATCCCGCGTACAAACGCTATGTGCTGTTGAAATCGCGCATTCATTACCGGGCCGGTTTCGCCCCTATCGCCAGGCACACCATCACCCTGGACGGCGTCGGCGTGACCACCTCGGATAACAGCCTGCTGGATTATCAGAACGTGCGCCGGCCGATCTATCCGCTCGACAATATCAACGAACCGGGTCCGCGCTGATGTTGAAAGACGCCCAGGGCCTGGCCGTGGCCACGGACCGGCCCGAGACGATCGCCGCCATCGATACCTTCGTCGCGACGGCGTTGGCCTATGGCACCGACTACCAGCCGATTATCGATGCGGCGGAGGCTGATCCCACCTGTGTCATGGCGGGCAGTCTGGCCGCATCTTTGATGATGTGGATGGAGGCGGGGCAGTCGCCGCAATTGGCCCGGCCTTATCTGAACCGCTGCCGCGAGGCGGTGATGCGGGCGGAGCCGCGTGAAGGATTGTGGTTTCAGGCCACGGAAGCCTGGGTGGCCGGCGATCTGGCGGCGGCAATGGACCTTTTGGAGCAGATCACAGAACGCTGGCCAAGGGACGTCTTCGCCATGAAGCTGGCGCAGTATCACTACTTCAACCTGGGCTGGCCGGAAAAGATGCTGGCGATCAACCAAAAAGTCTTGCCGGCCAACGAAGAGAACGGGTTCCTATATGGCTGCCTGGCGTTTTGCCTGGAGCAAACCCACGACATGGCCGGGGCGGAGGCGGCGGGACGTCGGGCGGTGGAGATCAACCGGGCCGATCCTTGGGCGCATCATGCCGTGGCCCATGTGATGGAGATGCAGGGCCGGATTGGCGAGGGCGTGGCCTGGATGGCGGCGCATTCGGATACATGGGAGGGCTGCAACTCCTTCATGCTGGGCCACAACTGGTGGCATACGGCGCTGTTTCATCTGGATTTCGGTGACGTTCGGCGGGTGCGGAAAATCCATGACGAGCATGTCTGGGGTTTGGACAAGACCTATAGCCAGGATCAGGCCAGTTCCGCCTCGCTGCTCTGGCGCATGGAAATTCGCGGTATCGATGTGGGCGACCGCTGGCAAGATTTGGCTGATCATGTGGCGGGCCGGACGCGGGAACATGTGCAGCCGTTTCTGGATCTGCACTATCTTTATGCCCTGGCCCGGGCAGGACGCGGCGACAAGGTGGATGAGATGCTGGCCAGCATGGCGGCCCATGCCGCCGAGGCGCCGGCATTGGCGCGCAGCGCCTGGGAGGAAGTGGCGGTTCCCGCCGCCCGCGGCATTGCGGCCTACGCCCGTGGTGACTACGAGGGCGCCCATGCCGATTTGAGTGCCGTGACACCGCGCCTGCAGGAGATTGGCGGCAGCCACGCCCAGCGTGATCTGTTCGTGCATACCTGGCTTGATACCTTGCTGCGCACCCACCGGGGTGGCGAGGCGGTGGAAATATTCGAAGCCCGCGCCAAGGCCCGGCCTAGCGTGCCCTATGGTTTCGACCTGCTGGAACGTGCCCAGGCGCAGGCCTGAACAGTTTCCATGAAGATCACATGACCGGTGGCACTTCGCCGGCGCGTGGATCAATGGGCACCTGCCGCGCCATGCCGCTCTCTCCTTCGTACAGGGCACCGGCGGCCAGCAGGGGCGCTTCGCCCCTGGGCGGTGCGACCAGTTGCAGACCCACAGGGCGGCCAAATTGATCAAAGCCGCAAGGCAGGGAGAGCGCGGGGGAGGCGCTGAGGGTTATCGCCGCCGTCAGCAGCGACGCCGCCAGGTAATGCTCCAGCTTGACGCCGTCAATGGCCACGGGATGGCGCAAATTGACATCGAAGGCCGGGGTGTTGGCACCCGGCGTGACGATCAGATCGTATTGCGCGAAAAGCTCGGTGAAGCGTCTGTATAGCGCCGCCCGGCCGCGTTCAGCCTTGGCCAGATCGGCGGTCGATTGCTTCAGGCCCAGTTCCGTATTCCAGATAATGTCCGGCTTGATCAGATCGCGGTGGCTTTGCAGTTGCAACTCCCTATCAATGACGAACTGCTGGGAACGCAAGGCCAGAAAGGTGCCTTCCAAATCCTCGATCTCAATTTCGATCTCGTCGACTTCGGCGCCCAGAGAGGCGAAGGTCTGCATGCCCGCGCGGCAGATATCGCGGGTTTCCCGGTCAACGGGGGAACCGCCGATGGTCGCGGCATAGGCAATCCGTCGCGGCACCGCCGCCTGTGCCACGGCCTCGGCAAAGGAAGTGGCGGGGGCGTCGAACGTCATCGGGTCGTGGGGGCAATAGCCCGCCATGGCGTCAAGAAACAGGGCCAGGTCGGGCACGTTGCGCGCCATTGGCCCCTGCACGGATAGGGGCGAAAACAGCGGATTGACAGTACCTCGGGTGACCCGTCCGGGTGAAGGCCGCAGCCCGACCACGGAGCAATAGGTGGCGGGACGGCGCAGGCTGCCGCCATGGTCGCTGCCGTGGGCCAGCCAAATCTCTCCCGCCGCTAGCGCCGCCGCGCCGCCCCCCGTGGATCCGGCAGGCGTCAGGGCGGTGTTCCAGGGATTGCGGGTCCTGCCAAAGACTTCGTTGAAGGTCGAGCCGCCGGCGCCGAATTCCGGCGTGTTCGACTTGGCGATAACAATGCCGCCCTTGCGTTCAATCCGCTGTACCAGGGGATGAGAGGTCTCCGGCACATGGTCGGCGAAGATCGGCGAGCCATAGGTGCTGCGCACGCCGGCGACATCCACCAGATCCTTGATCGCCACCGGCAGCCCGGCCAGCCATCCGGCCTCTGCCGCCGCCTCGCAGCCATTGCCGGCCATCAAGTTTTCCGCATGCGCGCGGGCGCGGTCCAGGCACAGGGTGGGCAAGGCGTTGATCTGCGGTTCGACTTGGGCGATCCTCGCCTCGGCTGCATCTATCAGCTCCAACGGGGTTACATCTCCAGCCCGCAGCCGCCGAACCGCCTCGCAAGCATCAAGGGCGGTCAATTCATCGGCCATGTCTCAACCTCTCCATCATTCTAGGTTCCCTGACCGGGAGCATCTGGCTATCATCATAGTCAGTACGGCCAAGTGTTGGGAAGCAGTCAGGCAAAACCATCGGGGGACCGCGCAATGGAACAGACCACACCCACGGTTGAAGCTCAAAACGCGGCGGCAACGGAACCAGCCGCCGCAGCCGCCAACCCGGTTCCGCCCGCGCCCATGCGGATCGAGGATACCGGCCTGGACATGGCGTTCCTGATCAATCTGATCGCCAAGGGCATGTATCTGGAGAATCTGGAGGATGTCTCCCAGTTTACCCAGGCGACCAAACTGCCGGACAATATTATCAATGTCGTCTGCCAGGAGATGGTGGACCGCAAGCTGATGTCGGCAACCGGTTCGTCAGGCGCCGGCGCCGCCGCCGCCGTCCGCTATCAACTGTCCCGTGAAGGCCAGCAAACCGCCGTCGATGCCTGTGCGCAGAACCAATATTTTGGCCCGGCCCCGGTACCGCTGGAGGAATTTCAGGACCGCATACGAATGCAGAGCATTGGCGGTGAGCGGGTCTCCAAGGAAGACATCGCCCGCGCATTCGCGGATATCGTGGTGCCGGAGGAATTTACCAAACGCCTCGGCCCGGCGATCAATTCCGGCCATAGCATCCTGATCTATGGCCCCGCCGGCAACGGCAAGACCACGGTCGCCGAAAAGGTCGCGGAGATCTTCGAGACCGTGGTTTATATCCCCCATTGCTTCATTATCGACGGCGCCATCGTCAAGGTGTTCGATCCGGCGGTGCATAAGGAGATCGAAGGCGCCGATGGCGAGGCGCCCGCGCGGCCAACCCTGCGCCGGGCCAAGAATGACCGCCGCTGGGTCGCCTGCAACCGGCCTGTCGTGGTGACGGGCGGCGAGCTGACGTTGGAGATGCTGGATCTGCGTTTCAACGAAATTGCCAAGTTTTACGAGGTGCCCCTGCATGTGAAGGCGCTAAACGGCACGTTTATCATTGACGATTTCGGCCGGCAAAGGGTCAGTCCGGAGGAACTTCTAAACCGCTGGATCGTGCCACTGCAATCGCGCATCGACAATTTGACGCTATTTTCGGGCAAGGCATTTACCATCCCATTCGATGAACTGGTGATCTTCTCCACCAACCTCGCACCCGACAATCTGATGGACCCGGCCTTCCTGCGCCGTATTCCCTACAAGCTGGAAACCCTGATGCCGTCCGACGAGGCGTTCCGCGCCATCTTCACCGCCGTCGCGGCCAAACAGGGCCTGGAATTGACCGATGACATTTTCACCTACGTGGTTGGTGAATTACGCGACAGGCTGAACAAGCCGCTGGCCTGTTATCAGCCGAAATTCATCGTCGATCAGGTCGTTGCGGCCTGCAAATACGAGGGTATCCCGCCGACCTTCAACCAGGAATTCATCGTTGACGCCTTGAGCAATCTTTATGTCCAGGACTCCAGCTATGTGGGTCAGGTCGGGATGGCCGAGCCGGGCGCGTCATAGCTGGCGGCGGAACAGCTACTCCGCCGCCTGAACCCCGTCTTCCTCCGCCAGTGCGTCAAACCACCAGTTCGGGCCATCCCCCTGGCGCACCACTTTCAGATGGCCGCGCCAGTTGTCGTCGTCGGCGGCGGGGAAATCGGCCCGGGCATGGGTGCCACGGCTCTCCTCCCGCCGGCTGGCGGCCTGGATGATCAATTCAGCAGCGCCGGCGGCAAGCTGGGTTTCGAGGAATTTTTCCAGCCTGCGCGGCTCGTTGATGCCATGGGTCCGGGCTGCCTGGGCCGCGATGGCGCGGACCTTTGCTAAACCGGTGGCCAGGCCGGCGGCGTCCCGGCGGATGCCGCCATACTGCCACATCACCTGGCATAGCTCGGCCCGCAGATCGTCCGCGTCCGCCTGGGGCTCTCCCGGCACGGGCAATGGCGTAGGCGAAACCGCATTGGCGCCCTGGTCCTTGCCCTTGGCGCATTCGACCGCCGCCAGCCCGGCGCGCTGGCCGAAAACCAAACATTCGGT
Source organism: Alphaproteobacteria bacterium (assembly GCA_030747035.1). Classification (GTDB taxonomy): domain Bacteria; phylum Pseudomonadota; class Alphaproteobacteria. The sequence continues at coordinate 7,354 of JASLLM010000126.1, forward strand.
CAGGGCGTTGCCGCCCATGCGGTTGGCACCGTGCATGCCGCCCGCTGCCTCGCCGGCGGCGAAAAGGCCGGGAACATTGGTTGCGCCGTGGGCATCGGTGCGGGCCCCGCCGCCCGAGAAATGCGCCACCGGTGCAACGCGGAGAGGCTGCCCCCAGGCATTGTATTTGCTATCCAGATAGGCCCATTTGGTGGCCGATATGGGATTGGCGCACCATTCATCCTTGCTCACCTTGGTCAGGTCGATATAGACCGCGCCGTCATGTTCCTCGATCTCCTGAAACAGCGCTTGCGAGAGGGCATCGCGGGCATGGGTGGCGGCGGGGCGCACGGTGATATTGTATTTATCCAGAATATCCTCGCCCGCCGCGTTGGTCAGATGGCCCAGATCGGCGCCTTCCGGCTCGATCACGAAGACCGCCTTGCCCGGTTCGGCGATGGCGACGGGATAGAATTGCACGAACTCCATGTCCTGCATCACGCAGCCGGCCTCGTAGGCCAGGGTATGGGAATCGCCGCCCATCCGCTTCGGATTATCGTGATGCAGGAACAGCGCGCCGGCACCGCCCGCCGCCAGGATCACCGCGCCACCACGCAATTCGAACCATGTACGTTGGCGGGCGCCGTAGGCGGACAAACAGACGCCATCCTCGCCGGCGGAAATCGACCGGACCACCAGATTGTTGACGAAGCGGACACCGACTTCCTCGGCCTTGGCTACCATGCAGCGCACGATTTCCCGGCCCCAGACGGGAATGCGGTCGCCGGGATCGTCCTTGGGCAGGGCCATGAAGACCCCGGGCGCGGATTTTGTGGTCAGGCCCCAATCGATCAGGTCCTGAAAACGATCGCCGGCCTCGGCGGCGGCGATGTCGACCATTTCGCCTTCGTTCAGGCCGCGCCCGGCGGTCAGCACCCGCTCCTTATAGGCTTCCTCCGAAAGGCCCTCCCAAGGCCCCGCGAAAGCACCGACGGCAAAGGTGGTGGAGGTGCCCTTGCCCGGCCCGCTCTTGCCGACCACGGCCACGTCGGCGCCCGCCAGACGGGCCTTGATGGCGGCCATCAGGCCGGCCGCGCCCGAGCCTATGACCCAGACATCCGCTTTTAGCGTTTCCATGATTTATTCCGCTCTGAATGATGGCTTTTATAATTGCGGCCATAATCGCGGCTGCCGGATTAGAGCGCAATGGCCGATTTGCAGGGCAATTTGCGGTAGGGGGCGGCTTGTGGCACCCTCCGCGCCAGAGAATTGTGATTGGCAGCAGAAAAAGCAGACAGATTATGGAGTTCCAAAACACCTTCGCCGGCAGCCCCATCAACCGCATGGGTAACGAGCGGCGCAACGAGGACTGGCTGCGGCGGGAAATGAACGATCCCGGATCTTGCTTCCTGCCCATGTGGCAATTGCGCGGCCTGATGATGGCCGGGGAATCCCTGCGTATCGGCTGGTGCCGGAAGGAGGATGTGCAGCCCTTCATCAACCAGGGTGCGACCACCCTGCTGCTGGGGCAAATAAATGGCGTTTCACACTTTGCAGTGGATGTCTCTTCCGCTGGTCCAAGACGGGGCGATGCGCCGCTGCAGGACTATGGAAAATGGATCGACGTGCGCAGCGCAGCCGCTTCGTGCAGTGCCGGGGATGCGGCTATTCTGGCGCAGGCGCGTTCGATGCTGGATTGGCATGCCCGGCATGGTTTCTGCGCTGTCTGTGGCCAACGCTCGGAAATGGGCGAGGCTGGCTATTCCCGCAAATGCGAGGATCCCGAATGCGGCGCCATGCATTTCCCGCGCACGGACCCGGTTACCATCATGCTGGTGCTGGATGGCGACAATTGCCTGCTGGGGCGGCAGAAAATCTTCGCGCCCAACAGCTATTCGGCCCTGGCCGGTTTCATGGAACCGGGCGAAACCATCGAGGAAACGGTGCGCCGGGAGGTCTTCGAGGAAGCCGGCATCAAGGTCGGCGATGTGCGTTACATCTTCTCCCAGCCCTGGCCCTTCCCATCATCCCTGATGATGGGCTGCTTCGCCTCCGCCGAGACCACCGAGATCAACGTCGACCCGGACGAATTGGAAGAGGCGCGCTGGTTCAGCCGCGAACAGGTGCATGACATGGTCAATAGCTGGGAAGACCAATCCAAACTGCGCATGCCCGCCCCCCTGGCCATTGCGCACCAGTTGGCGCAGGCCTGGCTGCGCGGGGATTAGCCGTACAGCAACAGGACCACAATGCTGCCGGCGACCAGGGCCATGCCGGCAAGTTCTTTTGACGTTGAGCGTTCCTTGAAGAACAAGACAGATAGCGCCAGGGTGAACAACAGTTCCACCTGGCCCAGGGCCTTGACGTAGGCCGCGCGCTCCAGGGTCATGCGGTGAACCAGCCCGCCGAGCCGATGACTGAGGTAATGCCGACAAACAGGCAGCCGCGCCAGTTGGGGCCCATGGCGGTGACCTGATCCCGGGCGCGGATCAGGATATAAAGCGACATCACCGCCGTTTGTATCACCAGCACCAGGGCCAGGGTATAGGCAGCGCCGTAAAGCCAATCATCAAGGCCCAGGGACAGGCTGGCCTGGCGTAGAAATAGCGAGGCGCCGGCGAAGCCCAGACCGGCGGCCAGGCCAACGCCGGCGGCGGGTTGAAACAGGCGGCGCAACAGGGTCTCGCCAGCGATGCCGGTGCGGGCCAGATTGATCAGGATGACGCCCAGGGCGCCCAAGGCCACGGCAACCCAACCGGCGCCCGCCAGGGCCTCGTGAAACACCAGCGCACCGACGATGGCGGTCAGCAGCGCTTCGGTTCGGGCATAGGTGGAGCCGACGGCAAAATTGCGCAGGGAAAAGAGAAATACCAACAATACGGTGGCGGCAATTTGTGAAAATGCGGTCAGGGCAGAGAAGACGAAAAATTCCCAACCAGCGTCCGGCAGCGAATAGCCGCCTTGCTGCTTTAGGAACAGCAGATAGATCAGCGCGAACGGCAGGCCCCAAAGAAACCGTACATAGGATGCGCCAATGGCGGAAAAGTCCTTGGTCAGGTGTTTCTGCCCTGCCGTGCGTGCCGCCTGCATGAAGGCGGCCAGGAAGGTGATGGGTATCCAGATCCAGGTTTCCAAGATTCAGACCCGCACTCAGTCCAGGGCCCGATACCAGGTGTCCGACAGGGTATAGCCCTCCGGAAAGGGATCCTCCGGGTCCAGGCTGTATTGATGGCTGCCGGTAATCCAGGCCCGGCCCTGGATGCTGGGAATAATTGCCGGTCGACCGCTGATATCGCAAGTATCGGCCACGCGGCAATGGAATTCGGTGCCCAGCACGGATTGACTGACCAGGGTCTCCTCCAGGCCGATCTCGCCACGGGCATGCAGCACCGCCAGGCGGGCCGAGCTGCCCGTGCCGCAGGGGGAGCGGTCCAGCTTTCCAGGTGAGATTACCACCGTGTTCCGGCCCACGGTGCGGCCGTCTTTATCCGTGGCCAAGGGCGCGGCGAACTGAGTGAAGGTAATGGTATGAATGGCGGGGTTCCCGGGATGGCTGACCGGGTGCTGCTCCGCCGCCGCCGCCTTGATCCGCTCCCCCATCTCCACCAGCTCCCGCGCCTCGTCCGGCGAAAGGGCAAAACCCAAGGAAGGCGCATCGACAATGGCAAAATAGGCACCGCCATAGGCGATATCGCAGGCAATCGTGCCCAGGCCCGGGACCTCCACCTGCGCATCCAACTCGGCCACATAGCAGGGTACGTTGCGAAATCGCACGTTCTCGCAGCGGCCATTGCTGCATTGCGCCACCACCTCGATCAGGCCGCCGGGAGTGTCCAGGCGCAGCAGGGTTTCCGGCTCCACCATCGCCACCATGCCGGTCTCCAGCAACACCGTCACCACACAAATGGTGTTGGAGCCCGACATGGGCGGATAGTCCGTCGGTTCCATGATGATGAAACCCGCATCCGCCCCCGGTGTTTTCGGCGGCACGACCAAGTTGGTATGAACGAAGGCGCCGCCGCGCGGTTCGTAAAGCAGGAACTTGCGCAGGCCGTCGTCCTGGGTGCGCAGATACTCCCGCTGTTCGAACAGGCTGTCACCTGGCGGCGGCAGCACGCCGCCGGTGATGACGCGGCCCACCTCGCCCTCGGCATGGCAACCAATCACCGTGATGGCGCGTGCGGACCGCACGGTGTCTAACCCTTCACGTGCGGGGCTTCGTAGGTCACGCGTTTGTCGTGGCGGAAGGGATGGCGGGGATAGGTGCCCAGGATCTGCAGGCGGGTGCAGAAGAATTGCGCCTCTTCCAGGGCCCAGGCAACGCGCTGATCTACCGGGTGACCTTCAAAGTCCGCATAAAACTGCGCCTGTTCGAAGCTGCCCGGCTCGATATAGCTCTCCAGCTTGGTGATATTGATATTCGCGGTGGCAAAACCGCCCAGGGTCTTGTACAGGGACGCCGGCACGCTGCGGACCTGAAAGACGATGGTGGTCATGGCGTGGCCATCTTTCGGATGGGGCGTAATCCGCTCCCGCGCCAGGATGATGAAACGGGTGACGTTATTGCCCATGTCCTGGACGTTCTCGCGCAGAATATCCAGTTCATAAATCTCCGCCGCCAGAGGCGAGCCGATGGCGGCGATCGTCTTGTCACCCTTTTCCGCCACCATCTCGCAGGCACCGGCGGTGTCCGCGTGCACAATCGGTTCGATGCCCAGTTCCCGGATCAGTTTGCGGCACTGGGGCAGGGCGTGGATATGGCTGTGAACCTCCCGGATCTCCGCCAATTTGGCGCCGCGGGGGGCCATCAACTGGTGGTTCACGGCCTGAAAATGCTCGCCGATGATATACTGGTCCGACGTGGGTATCAGATGATGAATATCGGCCACCCGGCCGGCCAGGGAATTTTCGATGGGTATCATGGCGCGCCCGGCCTGGCCTTCATTCACGGCGGCGAAGGCGTCCTCGAAAGTCCGGCAGGGCAGGGGATTGTAGCCCGGCAGGCCTTCCTTGCAGGCTAGATGGGAATAGGCGCCGAACTGGCCCTGGAAGGCGACGTTCATGCGAGGATCGGCGGCACTGTCCTGGGAACTATTGTCAGCCATATCGGCTATCCTAATCCGTTGATGGAACTAATTATTTCGGCGCCAAGGCGCGCCGCGCCCGGTCCAGATCGGCGGGAGTATCGACACCGAAGGGGACCCTGTCAACGAGGCCCACTTCAATACGCATGCCGTCTTCCAGGGCGCGCAGTTGCTCCAGCCGCTCCCGTTGTTCCAGATTGCCCGGCGGCAGGGCGATAAAGCGGGCCAGGGCGGCGCGGCGATAGCCATAGATGCCGATGTGATGATACAACGGCCCCTCTCCCGACGGTGCCGGCACACGGGTGAAGTACAGCCCCCGGCCCTGGCGGGCGCCTGGTGGCAGCGAGATCACGGCCTTTACCACGCTGGGCTCCCGGCGCTCGTAGTCTTCGACAATCTCGGCCGCCAGGGTGGAGATATCCACCGTCCTGTCCGCCAATAGTTCTAGGGTCAGGCGAATCTGGGCCGGCTCCATGGTCGGCAGGTCGCCCTGCAGGTTGACAATGGCATCATGCGCGCCATCAGGGTCGAAGGTCTGCACCGCCTCCCAAATTCGGTCTGAACCCGTGGGGTGATCGGGGTCGGTCAGTACGGCCTGGCCGCCCGCCGCCTGGATCACATCGGCGATTTTCTGTTCCGCGCAGGCGACCACGACCGGTCCGATGTCTGCTTCCATGGCGCGGCGCCAGACATGCACGATCATGGCCTGGCCGTGGATATCCGCCAAGGGTTTGTCCGGCAGCCGGACAGAGGCCAGCCGTGCCGGTATCACCACAAGTGCCCGCTGTTTCGATGCCACGCTTTCCGGTCCCCGCTCTAGCTGTGGAGTCTCAATAGGTTGTTCACATCCAAGCCTGAACGGCTGATTGGTGGTTTTCTTTTTATCCCGG
>JASLLM010000127.1 GCA_030747035.1 Alphaproteobacteria bacterium
GGCGTCCGCTATGCCTTCGGGCTGTAAGGGCATTTCCACGGCCGCCAGCAGACCGCCCAATGTGTGCGCCGCCGAAAGGCCGTCGCGGATGGCGGCCAGATCGCGCGGGCCGCCACGCTCCAGACACAGCCGGGCCAGGGCGCGGGCCATATCGGGGGATTGCCGCAGGGTGGCGCGCAGATCCTGGCGCAGGCGTTCGGCGGCGATGAAATAATCCACCATGTCCAGTCGCCCCTCGATGGCCTCGGGCATCATTAGGGGGGCGGCGATATGCCGGGCCAAAAGCCGGGCGCCGGCGCCGGTCACGGTGCGGTCGATGGTGGCCAGCAGGCTACCGCGCACCTCGCCTGACAGGGTCCGGGTCAGCTCCAGATTGCGCCGGGTGGCGGGATCGATCGCCATGGTCTCCCGGCCTGAGACCTGGCGCGGCGGCTCCAGGCGGGGCAGGCGGCCGACCTGGGTCATCTCCAGATATTCCACCAGGGCGCCGCAGGCCGCCAGTTCGGCCCGGCTGAAATCACCGAAGGCGTCCAGGCTGGCAACCTTGTACAGTGCCTGCAGCCGCCGCTGTCCCGAGCCGCTGTCAAAACGCGCGGCGGCGTAGGGCGTAATCCGTTCGGCCCAGTCCTGGCGCCATTCCGCCTCCGACGCCTCCGCCAGCATGGCGTCGGCGACCACCAGCTCGCCCGGCGATAGGCGCGCCAGTTCCGATCCGATGGTCTCCTCCTGGATTTCGGATGTCAGGAACTCGCCGGTCGAAAGATCCAGCCAGGCCAGGGCATGTGCGCCGCGCACCTGGGCCAGCACGGCGAGATAATTGTTCACCCGGGCATCCAGCAGGGCATCCTCGGTCAAGGTACCGGGCGTAACCAAGCGAACGACGGCGCGCTGGACGACGGCCTTGCCGCCGCGCTTCTTGGCTTCCGCCGGATCCTCGGTCTGCTCGCAGACGGCGACGCGGAAGCCCTTGCGGATCAGGCGCGAGAGGTAGGTATCGGCGGCATGCACGGGCACCCCGCACATGGGGATATCGGCGCCCAGGTGCTTGCCCCGTTTGGTCAGGGTGATATCCAGCGCTGCCGAGGCGGCCAGGGCATCGTCAAAGAACAATTCATAGAAATCGCCCATACGGTAGAACAGCAGGCAATCGTCATACTGCCCCTTGATCGCCAGGAACTGTTCCATCATGGGCGTGGGTTTGTCAGTCCCCGCCGGGGCGGCTTTGTTCATGAATTACTTAGTGATTTCAATAATTTAAAGAAATTGTCCTAAACCAGGCGGCAAGCAAGCTTAGCAAATGCCGTGGCGTTGTTCCAGGACGCGCTTTCCTGCCGCGGCCTGATCCACTACCCTTCGGGCGCCAAATGGGAGGTTCCTGCCATGACCGACGCCGAACGCATTGCCGCGCTGGAAAAGCGCCTCAAACTGTTGGAGGACAGGGAGGCGATCCGCGCCCTGCGCGATGACTATCATAGCTGTATCAACGATGGCCGTTACGGCGATATCGCGGCGCTGTTTACCGAAGATGCCCTGGTGGAGCTGGGCTATCTGGCCCGCTACGAAGGCTGGGCCGCCATCGACACCGGATTTCGCGGCATGGGGGAGCGGGAGCGTTTTTTCATCAAGCAGTTCATCCATAGTCACAGCATCCACGTGGACGGCGATACGGGCACCGGCACTTCGTATCTGGAGGCCCGCTATGGCCGTTTTGGTGTCTCGTATCTGGTCTCTGGCCGCTACGATGACCGCTATGCCAGGGTCGATGGGCGCTGGCTGTTCTCGGAGATGAGCATCGATTTCTATTACACCGTGCCCGCCGGCGTCGGCTGGACTGGGGATGAGCGGCATTATCTGAAGCCGCGCTAGGTCACGGTCTTCGCAGGGTCGAAACGAGATTGGTGGCAAGCGCACTGATGATCAGCAGCAAGGCGACCGCTTCGCGCCAGCCCAGACGCTCGTCCAGCAGCCAGGCACTGGCCAATACGCCGACCACCGGCACCGCCATGGCGCCGATGCCCGTCACCGTGGCGGGGAAGGCGGCAATCACCCGAAACCAGGCGAAATAGGCCAGGGCATTGGCGATCAGGATCAGATAGGCCAGGGCCAGCCAGCTTTCCATGCTGATGCTTGAGGGCGACAGGCTGGCGCCGCTGAGGCCCCAGATCAAGCCGACGGGAAGCACGCCGACACATAGTTGCCAGCCGGCCAGTACCGTCGGGTCGTTGTGCCAAATGCGCCGTTTCGTCCAGACCGTGCCCAGGCCGAACGCAATGGCGGATAGCAGCGTCAGGGCGGCACCCAACGGTGCGTTCCGCAAATGCGAGAGGTCCTGCCAGATCAGCGCCACCAATCCCATCAGACCCAGGGCCAAGGCCGCGACCCGTGCCCGTGTCAGACGCTCGCCGAGGAGGAAATGAGCGAAAATGCTGGCCCACAGCGGCATGGTATAGACGATCACCGAAGCCCGCCCGGCACTGAGCAGATGCACGCCAAAGGTCATGCAGACCGAAAAGACCGCCATGTTGCAGATGGCCGCGATCACCAGGTCCTGCCAATGGCTGCGCGGCACGGCAAGGGAGGCGCCCTGCAGGCGGCCCAGGGCCAGCAGGACAACGGCGCCGGCGGCCATGACGATCAGACGGCTGCTCCAGACATCAACGCTGGTGAGCGCGAAGGCGGTCGCGGGATAGCTGAAGCCCCAGCACAGCCAGGTCGTCACCAGCAGGAAATAACCGGTCTGCGGCGATACGCTGCCCTTGCCCTGTCCGGTCTGGTTGTTTTGTCTGGTCACAAGGGCGGCCCCAATGCCATGCCGGGAACCGGCCCCGGGAGCAAAATCCATGAAAGATTGATGGTTTTGCCGCGACCGTAGTCAAATCCCATTGCCATGAGAAGATTTTTCTTCCCGCCGCCGATTCGCCCGCGCAAGTGCCTATAACTACCTGAAAAAATTGGTAAACCGGCAAGGGCTGTGTTAGCAACCCGGTAATATTGTATCGTTTGCGAAGTCGGGCCAGCCACGCCGCGCCGCTCATGCGCGCTGCGGGAGTGGGATTGCCGCCGCTAGAATCATGGAATGGTGAAGGAAAATGGACAACACCTACCAAAATGACGAAGCCCTGCGCTTTCATGCCGAGGGACGGCCCGGCAAGCTGTCGATTTCGCCAACCAAACCCATGGCGACGCAACGGGATCTGAGCCTGGCCTATTCTCCCGGCGTGGCGGCGCCCTGTTTGCGTATCACCGAAAACCCCGATCTGGCCTACGACTACACCTCCAAGGGCAATATGGTCGCCGTGATCTCGAACGGCACCGCCGTGCTTGGCTTGGGAAATCTGGGGCCCTTGGGCGCCAAGCCGGTGATGGAGGGCAAGGCGGTGCTGTTCAAGCGCTTCGCCGATGTAGATTCCATCGATTTGGAAGTCGATACCGAGGATGTCGACGAATTCATCAATTGCGTGCGTTTTCTGGGCAAGGGCTTCGGCGGCATCAACCTCGAAGACATCCGTGCCCCTGACTGCTTCGTCATCGAACAGCGTCTGCGCGAGGTCATGGATATTCCGGTCTTTCATGACGACCAGCATGGCACGGCGATTATCGCCGCCGCCGGCCTGATCAACGCGGTCGACCTGACCGGCCGCTCCATGGCGGAGACCAAGCTGGTGGTGAACGGCGCCGGCTCCGCCGGCATCGCCTGCGTGGAATTGGTCAAGGCCATGGGCATGCGGAACGAAAACGTCATCGTTTGCGATACCAGGGGGGTGATCTATCAGGGCCGGGAGGACGGCATGAACCAGTGGAAGTCGGCCCACGCGGTTGATACCGATCTGCGCGAACTGGCCGAGGCCATGGAAGGCGCCGATGCCGTCTTTGGTCTGTCCGCCCGTGGCGCCTTTTCCACCGAAATGATCGCATCCATGGCGTCCAAGCCGATCATATTCGCCATGGCCAACCCGGATCCGGAGGTGACGCCCGAGGAAGTGGCCGAGATCAGGGGCGACGCCATCATGGCCACCGGCCGGTCGGACTATCCCAATCAGGTCAACAATGTCCTGGGCTTTCCCTATATTTTCCGCGGCGCCCTGGATGTCCGCGCGGTTTCGATCAATGACGAGATGAAGATCGCCGCCGCCCAGGCTCTGGCCGAACTGGCCCGCCAGGACGTGCCCGACGAAGTGGCCCAGGCCTATGGCAAGGCCGACCTGCGCTATGGGCCTGAATACATCATTCCCGCACCCTTCGATCCCCGCCTGATGACGGAAGTGCCCATGGCGGTGGCCAAGGCGGCGATCCGCACCGGCGTCGCCCGCCGCGAGATCGAGGACGAGGAGGCCTACGCCCTGGAACTGCGCCGCCGGTTGGACCCAACGGCGGGAACGCTGCAGCTGATTTTTGATCAGGTGCGGGCTGAGCATAAGCGGGTGGTCTTCGCCGAGGGCGAGGAGGAGCGGGTAATCCGCGCCGCCCTCAATTTCTATGAATCCGGCTACGGCAATCCGGTATTGATCGCGCGCGAGGACCGGGTGGCCGCGACCATGGAACGTCTGGGCCTGGAAAGCCTGGAGGGGGTGGAAATTCTCAATGCGGCGTTGAGCCAGGAACGCAACGAACGCTATGCCGATTTTCTCTACGAACGTCTGCAGCGCGAGGGTTATCTGTACCGCGATTGCCAGCGCATGGTTAATCAGGACCGCAACATCTATGCTTCCTGCATGCTTGCCGTGGACGAAGCCGATGCCATGGTTACCGGCGTGACGCGCAGCTATACCGCCGCCTATGACGATGTGCGCCGGGTTATCGACGCCCAGCGCGGCAAGCGGGTGTTCGGCCTTTCCATGGTGCTGGCGCGGGGCCAGACGGTTTTCGTCGCGGACACCACGGTGCACGAACTGCCGTCCTCGGTGGAGATGGCGGATATCGCGGTGCAGACGGCGGAGGTGGCCCGCCGCCTGGGCCACGAACCACGGGTCGCCATGCTGTCCTATTCCAACTTCGGCAATCCCGGCTGGCCCACCGCCGACCGGGTACGCGAGGCGGTCGCCTTGATGGACAGCCGGGTCACCGATTTCGAATATGACGGCGAAATGTCGGCGGATGTTGCGTTGAACCCGGATCTGAAGGAGCTTTATCCCTTCTGCCGCCTGTCCGGACCGGCCAATGTGCTGATCATGCCGGCGCTGCATTCCGCCAATATCTCTTCCAAGCTGCTGCAGGAACTGGGCCGGGGCACGGTGATCGGGCCCATCCTGGTGGGCCTGTCCAAGCCGGTGCAGATTGCCGCCATGGGCGCTTCCGTGGGTGATCTGGTGAACATGGCCGCCCTTGCCGCGCACGAAGCGGCGCGCCGCTAGAAGCAACGGGCTGGCTGGCCATGTCGGAGGAGCCGGGACCGTGGGAGCCGCCGCCGGATCCGGGCCGGGGGCGACGGGGCTTTCCTTTTGGCGTGCTGCTTTGGTTTCTGCTGGCGCTCGCCCTCGGCGTCGCCATCTGGTTCCTGGCAGACTATTTCCCGGGCGGACTTTCTTCCGACGGGGACCGGATCGATCTGGTTCGTCTGCTGACCATACTGGCGTTGATTTCCAGCGGTCTGGTGGCGACCAGACGGATCAGGCTTGGCGAAGCCATGCGCAACATTGCCATTTGGACCGGCGCGGCGGCGCTGCTGATCCTGATCTACACCTATCAGGCTGAAATCGGCGCCATCGGCCGGCGCGTGGCTGGTGAGCTGTTCCCCAGTGATCCCGTGGTCGGCCAGGACGGCGTCTTGACCCTGACCCAGGGCCCGAACGGGCATTTCTATGCCACGGGCAGCAGCAATGGCGCCCGTATCCGCTTTATGGTCGATACCGGCGCCTCCGATATTGTTCTATCGCCGGCAGACGCCCGGCGTATCGGTATCGACCTTGCCAGCCTGCGCTATACCCGCCTCTATCAGACGGCCAATGGCCAGGGACGCGGTGCGCCGTACGTCCTGGATAGCCTGACCATCGGGCCCATACAGGTTAACGATGTCAGAGTTTCCGTCAACGAGGCGGAGATGAGCGCATCGTTGCTGGGCATGTCGTTCCTAGGCCGGTTGAAGTCTTTTGAGTTTCGCGGCCGCAAATTGATCTTGCATCAGTAGCTGACGTCCGCGCCGACCGCTTCCGTGATGTTGGTGAAGCCATCCTGGTGCAAAAGTCGCGCCAGGCCGTCGGTGATGGCGGGGACCAGGCCGGGGCCATGATAAATCAGACCGGTATAAAGCTGGATCAGCGACGCGCCGTTGCGGATCTTGGCATAGGCGGTCTCGGCGCTGTCGATACCCCCCACCCCGATCAGCGGGATGCGGCCGCCGCTATGACGATAGAAGGCAGCCAGTTGCCGGGTTGAAAACTGAAACAGCGGCTGGCCGCTCAGACCGCCGGTTTCGCCCCGGTGCGGGCTTTTCAGCCCCTCGCGCTGGCCGATGGTAGTGTTGCCCAGGATCACCCCGTCCACCGCCAGGGCCAGCAGGGCTTCGGCCAACGCGGCCAGGCTTTCGTCGTCGAAATCGGGGGCGATCTTGACCAGCACAGGGGGCGGCTGGGGACAGGCTTGGCGCACGCCGGTCAACAATGCCTCCAGCGCCTCCCGCGTCTGCAGATCGCGCAGACCCGGCGTGTTGGGCGAGGAGACATTGACCACCACATAGTCCGACAACGGGCCCAGGGCCGCCATGCCGGTGGCGTAATCGGCGATGCGGTCCTCGCTATCCTTGTTGGCGCCCAGGTTGGCGCCCAGGATAAAGCGGCGGTCGGCCAACGGCATCAGGCGCCGGGCCACCGCATCCAGGCCCTCGTTATTGAAGCCATTTCGGTTGATTACAGCCCAGTCGGCGGGCAGGCGGAACAGCCGAGGCCGTGGATTGCCCGCCTGGGGGTGCGGCGTGACAGAGCCGATTTCGACAAAACTGAAGCCCATTTGCGCCGCCTGCACCGGCACCTCGGCATTCTTGTCAAAGCCGGCGGCGACGCCCAGGGGGGTGGGAAAATCCAGACCCCAATGGCGGCTGGCCAGGATCGGGTCGTTGCTCGGCGCAACTTTTGGCCCCAGCCCCAGGCGCAGGGCCCGAATGGTAAGACGATGAGCATCCTCCGGGTCGAGCAGATGCAGCAGTCTAAGTCCAAGCCCATGGATCACGGGGTGTCTGCCTCGGTTTTCAGATAGGTGACATGGCCCATCTTGCGGCCTTTTCGCACCTCCGTCTTGCCATACAGATGCACGTGCGCCCCCGGCTGCGCCAACAGGTCCGGCAACTGGTTGACATCATGGCCGATAAGATTACGCATCTCCACCTGCCCACGGATCGCCATGGAGCCCAGAGGCAGGCCACAGATCGCCCGGATATGTTGCTCAAACTGGCTGGTCACCGCGCCTTCAATGCTCCAGTGGCCCGAATTATGAACCCGGGGCGCAATTTCGTTGACCAGCAATTCCTCGCCGGTGACGAACATCTCGACTGCCAAGATACCAATGTAGTCCAGGGCCGTGGCCAGATCTGCCGCGATAGCGATGGCGCGGTCGGCCTGGGCCGCGCTTAGTTCCGCCGGTACGGTGGAGATATCGAGGATATGGTCGCGGTGCCGGTTAGCGATGGGAGGATAGGCGTTGACCGCGCCATCCAGTCCACGCGCGGCGATGACGGATACTTCGCCATCGAAGGGAATGAAGCCTTCCAGGATCGCCGGCGTGCCGGCCATGGCCTGCCAGGCCTGGTCCAGGTCAGCATCCTGGTTCAGCATCACCTGGCCCTTGCCGTCGTAGCCCATGCGCCGGGTCTTCAACACTGCCCGGGGGCCGATTTTCGCCATGGCCGCCTGCAAATCGTCCAGGCCATCGACGGCGGCATAGGGGGCCGTGGCGGCGCCGACGCTGTTGGCGAAATCCTTCTCCACCAGACGGTCCTGCGCCGTCGCCAGGGCTTTGACGCCGGGCCGCACGGGAACCCGTTGGGCCAGGATTTCCAGGGCGGCGGCGGGGACATTCTCGAATTCCAGGGTGACGACGTCGACAGCTTCGGCGAATTCGCCCAGCGCCTCGTCGTCGAGATAGTCGGCGATTGTCACCGCCTCGGCCACATGGCCGGCGGGCGGGGCCTCTTCCGGGCCGAAAATGTGGCAGCGGTAACCCAGGGGCGCGGCGGCCAGGGCCAGCATGCGGCCCAACTGGCCGCCGCCCAGAATGCCGATGCGGGCGCCGGGGGGAAGGGGGGTCATCCGGACACTAATCCCCGTTTTCCGCTGGATCTTCCGCCGGGCTGTCGGGAACCGAGGCAGTGCGGCGGGCCCGCCAGTCAGCCAGCGCCGCGGCAACGGCGGGGTCCTGCAGGGCAACGATGGAGGCCGCCATCAGGCCGGCATTGACGGCGCCGGCCTGGCCGATCGCCAGGGTGCCGACGGGAATTCCGGCGGGCATCTGCACGATGGAGAGCAGGCTATCCATGCCCTTCAATGCCTTGCTTTCCACCGGTACGCCCAGTACCGGCAGGGTGGTTAGCGATGCCGTCATGCCTGGCAGGTGCGCCGCCCCGCCGGCCCCGGCGATGATCACCGCCAGGCCGCGTTCCTGGGCCGATTTGGCGTAGTCGTACATCCTGTCCGGCGTACGGTGGGCGGAAACCACCCGGCTTTCCACCGCAACCCCCAATTCCTCAAGAACCTCGACCGCGTGGCGCATGGTGGGCCAGTCGGACCGGCTGCCCATGATAACGCCGACACTTGGTTTTGTTCCTGTCATGTTCATTCTCCGCACGTACCGAATACACCGTGCCACCTCGACCCGGCCGGCGGGTCAATTCGGGCCGGGATTATAGGACCTTGCCGGGCTTCGACCCACCAGGAAATTTGCTTTCTAAAAGGCCAAATGTCTGGCAAGTTGCATCGATAAGGACCTTATTTGGGGAAGACTTTGTTAACCAGTCCTTTGTTAGCCTTAGTATTAGAGCGTAAAGAGTACCGTGGCCATGGCTGAATCCCGCTATGGAAGGTAGACATTGAGCCTATGAAGATTACCGAAACGCGTCCGACCCGGCCCACCACCTCGCAGCGCCGCAATCCGGCGTCTGCGGCGTCCGCCTATGCCAACTCCGCCGACCTTGGTGCGGCGGCGCCCACCGATAGCGCCTCGGTCATGGGAATACCGGAGCCCGAACTGACGCCCAAAGTGCGCCAGGCCATCATGACCCTGATGCAGGAAGTGGAAAATCTGCGCGCGGAGGTAGAGCGGGTAAATAGCCGTCTCGCTCATATGGAGCGTCTGGCGGACGAGGATACCCTGGTGCCCATACCCAACCGCCGCGCTTTCGTGCGGGAAATGAGCCGGGTGATCTCCTACAACGAGCGCTATGATACGGTTGCCAGCCTGGTCTATTTCGATCTGAACGATTTTAAACAGATCAACGACAAATATGGCCACACCGCCGGCGACGCGGCTTTGCTACATGTGGCGGACGCCCTGTCCGATAATCTACGCGAATCCGATTTGCTGGGACGCCTGGGCGGTGACGAGTTCGGCGTTATTTTGAGCCACACGGACGCCCAGCAGGCGTTGGTAAAGGGCCGCCAATTGGCCCAAGCGATCATGGCCGCGCCGGTTCAACATGACGGCGAGAAATTCGCCGTCAGCGCCTCGTACGGCATTACCACATTCAAGCCGGGCGAATCGGCACAGGACGCCATGGATGATGCCGACCGGGCCATGTATGCGCAAAAGAACGCGCAGAAACAGCAGGTTTCAGAAGCCGGCAAAAATTAGCGTCGACCCGCGCCGCCGCCCATCACGGGCTTGTTGGGATATGGTGGTTCCTAGGCAATAATGTCCGGGACTAATTGGGTCTCCAGCCGCCCGATCAGATCGCGTAAGGCCAGCTTGCGCTTTTTCATGCGCTGTAGCTGCAAGTGATCGAAGGCACCTTTTTCCACCAGGGCATCGATGGCGCCGTCTAGGTCCCGATGTTCCTGTTGCAACGCGATGATTCTTGCTTCGATTTCGGTCTTTTCCAACGACATGCAGTCCCCTGTCGCGGCCCGCAACCGCCAACGCCTCATACTGGTTGAGAGCCTAGCATATTTTACCCTGATTTCCTTGCCGGGAATTGATATCAGTGGTTAAATGTTACGACCCTATTTGCCTAGGAGGCAAGGAATGAGCGTACAAACCGAGATCGACGAATTACGCCATCGTCACCACGCACTTGAAGGGGAAATTGAGGCGGAAAATACCCAAGTCGCCCCAGACGAATTAAAGATAAGTGCTCTCAAGAAAGAAAAGTTGAAGATCAAGGACCTCATATATCAGCTCGAAGCAAAAGGTTGAGCCTGAGCTTCCTGCGCCCAGACGGCTGAGTAACTCCAGCGCCAATTGGGCCTTGGCCGAAAGCACGTTTGCTTGTGCTAAACGTTTGGCTGATGCAGCCGGACGGACCGGCATAGAGTGGTGATATCTTGACCGGGGAACCGGCTGGACGGCCGGTTCGCGGTGGTATTGCCTTGGCTAGCTTGAAATTGCTTGCTTTTTGGCCGTTTTATTCCCATTTTGATGCCGATAATTATTTTGTTGGCGCCAACCGTGGCGCATTCAAGGGATAGCTGATGGCGAAAGAGGAATTATTGGAGTTTCCGGGAACGGTTATGGAACTGTTGCCCAACGCGATGTTCCGGGTCGTGCTGGAAAACGAGCACGAGGTTCTGGCCCATACCGCCGGCAAGATGCGCAAGCACCGGATCCGGGTGTTGGCTGGCGATAAAGTGCTGGTCGAGATGACACCCTATGACCTGTCCAAGGGCCGGATCACCTACCGATATAAATAGTTCAGCCCACCAAGGCGCGCCGCGACAAGCCGTGGATTGTCCCCGTGAGTAATTCATGAACGCGCCGCCCCGTCTGGTGCTGGCATCGGCGTCGCCGCGCCGCCGGGAGTTGCTGGCACAAATCGGTCTGCGGCCAGACGAGGTTATCGCCGCGGATGTTGATGAGACCCATCTGAAAGACGAAAAGCCGCCCGAATTGGCGCGCCGGCTGGCCTTGAGCAAGATGGCGGCGGTGCGCCAGGGGGTAGGCGGCAGTTTCATCTTGAGCGCCGACACGGTTGTCGCCGTGGGCCGGCGGATACTGCCGAAACCTGATGATGAAGGCGCGGCGCGGCGTTGCCTTGACCTGCTGTCCGGCCGGCGCCACCACGTCTTTACCGCCGTTGCGGCCGCCGCTCCGGGGGCGGCGGAGCGGCTGCGGCTGGTGGACAGTGTGGTCACTTTCAAGCGTCTGACAGCGGACGAAGTCGCGTGGTATCTCGACAGCGGAGAATGGCGGGGCAAGGCCGGCGGTTATGCCATTCAGGGCAAGGCGGGCCGCTTCGTGCGCTTCCTGCGGGGCTCCTACTCCAACGTGGTTGGCCTGCCGTTGTTCGAAACGGCGAATTTGCTGGAAGGCATCGGTTTTCCGGTTCGTAGCCATGATCGATGAAATCCTGATCAACGCCGGGCCGCGCCGCCGCCGCATTGCCCTGGTGCGGCGGGAGCGGTTAGTGGCTTATTACCAGACGCAACGCCAAAGCCGGCATCCCGAACGGATCATTCTGGGCCGGGTGAAATCGGTGCAAGGCGATCTGGACGCCGCTTTCGTCGATATTGGCGAGGGCCGGGAGGCGCTGCTGCATGCCCGCGATACGGCCGCAAAGCGGGGCACGGCCATCGCCCGTGCCGTGTACGAGGGGCAAGACGTGCTGGTCCAGCTCAAGCGCGAGGCCGAGCACGACAAGGGTGCCAGAGTGAGCGCCAGGCCGGCTCTTGGCGGTCCGGCGCTGGTCTTTCTGCCCCTGGGTGCCAACATCGAACTGTCGAGCCATATCAAGGATCCGGTGCGGCGGCGCCAACTGCTCGCTCTGGGCCAGGTCCTGCAAGACCGCCATGGCGGCGGCCTGATCATGCGCAGCGGGGCCGCCGCGATGACTGATGATGGCCTGGAACGGGAGACTGATGGCCTATGGCGGCGCTGGCGGGCGGTGGAGGATCGGGCCAAGGCGGCCCGGCCGCCTGAACTGCTGGATGCGGGCGTTGATCCCCTGGCGCTGATACTGCGGGAGCATTCCGGCCCCGAGCTGCGGCGTATCCGTGTCGATGACAGGGCCCTGGCGGCCGAGTTGCAACCCGCCCCGGACGATGGCCTGCCCGCGATCGAGCTGCATGACGGCCCGGAATCCCTGTTCGCGGCGTTTGATCTGGAGGCGCAGATCGACGCCGCCCTGGCCAGCCATGTCGCGCTGCCTTCGGGCGGCCGGATCATCATTGAACATACCCAGGCGCTGACCGCTATCGATGTAGATTCGGGCCAATCGGGCCCGGCCGGCGGCACCGGCGATCCGGCCCGTCTGGCGCGGGAAACCAACCATCAGGCGGCCCGGGAAATCGCCGCGCAACTGCGCCTGCGTGAAATGGGCGGTCGGGTGGTTATTGATTTCATCCCCATGCGGGGCAAGGGCGAGGTCACGGCGCTTTTGAATGAATTTCAGGGCTGGCTGGATGATGACCCGGCCCGGCCGCGCCTTGGCCGCATGTCGGAGTTGGGTCTGGTGGAGCTGACGCGGCGGCGGCGGCAGCCGGCCCTGGCGCTACGCCTGGGCGAGGTTTGTCCCTTGTGCGGCGGCGGCGGCCTGCGTCCCAGCGCGCGCCATGTGGCAGACAACCTTTTGGAACGTATTCTGCGCGAAACGGCCGCCGCCAAGGGGCGGCCCCTGGTCGTCCGCGCCGCACCGGAGGTGGTGGCGGATCTGGGCGGCGCCGAGGGTGAAATATTGACTACCCTGGCCAGGGAGCAGGGCTGCCGCGTGCAACTGTCGGCGGACCCGGCCTTGGCTTTGGAGGCGTTCGAGGTTACGACTGTCAGATGATTATCAAGCTGCCGACGCCAAAATCACCTGGAAAGAAAGTCCGCACCTGCGCCAATTGCGACAATGACGCGGTGGCGGAATACAATCCCTTTTGCTCCCGCCGCTGCGCCGATCTGGATTTGGGACGCTGGCTCAACGAGAGTTATACCATCCCCGCCGTCGAACCGCCCGATGAGTGGAGCGAGGAGGAATAGAGGCCCCCAGGGCCTGGCCAGCTCCCGCGAGGCGGCCTGCTAAGGCTGGCTGAACACCGACCAGATGACCTTTTCCAAATAGAGCGGCGTGGGCCGCTTCCTTGCCCCAATGCCAGGGCCGGGGCGTCTGATACCAGTCGTCTCAACTGCTGACTCTTATGGCGGGTTTTCATGAGCTTGCGGGTGTGATTCTCTTAACCACC
>JASLLM010000128.1 GCA_030747035.1 Alphaproteobacteria bacterium
GAATGTCGGATTGCAGGTCTATGACCGTGTTATCCCGAACATGGCCAATCCAACTCTGGCGGTTTTTGTCTTTGCCCTGGGCGGGGTTCTGATCATCGACGCCGTTCTGAGCCTGGGCCGTAGCTATATCACCGGCTGGGTTGGTGCGCGCACGCAACACGATCTTGCCAGTTCGGCCCTGAAACGGTTGTTCCATTCCGACCTGCGCAGTTTTGAATCGGTTGCCCCCGGCCTGCATATGCAGCGGCTTCGCGCGGTTGATGGCATCAAGAATTTCTATTCGGGCCAGGCGCTGCTGCTGATGGTCGATCTGCCCTTCGCCGGTCTGTTCCTGGTCCTGATCGGTCTGATTGCCGGCGAGCTGATGTTCGTACCGGCCGCCATCCTGGCAATGCTTGCCGTATTCGCGGGTCTAAGCGGCCGCACCCTGTCTCAATCCCTAAGATACCGCGCCGCCTCGGACGAGCGGCGGAACAATTTCATGATCGAGGTGCTGACCAATATACATACCGTCAAGGCGCTGGGCATGGAAGCGCTGATGGTGCGCCGCCACGAACGTTTGCAAAGCGGTTCGGCCGAGGCGAGCTATCTGGTCAACATGGCCGGCGCGACGGCCCGCAACCTGGGCCTTACTCTCAGCCAGGTAACCGCCGTCGCCGTCGGTGCCTATGGCAGCACCCTGGTGATGGACGGCATGCTGACCATTGGCGGCCTGGCCGCCAGTACCATGCTGGCAAGCCGCGCGGCGCAGCCGTTGCTGCGCTCGCTTGGTATCTGGACGCAATTTCAAGGCACGCAAGTGGCGCGCCGACAGATGGACGAATTGTTCGGCATGCCCCAGGAGACCCGGTCTGCAGAATCGAACGATGCCGGCCTGGAGGGCCGAATTACCTTTGCGGATCTGGAGTTCAAATATTCCGAGAATGCGGACTTGCTGTACCAGGACGTCAATCTGCGGGTTGATAATGGTGAAATCATCGGTATCGCCGGCGCCAACGGCTGTGGCAAATCGACTCTGCTTGGCTTGGCCATGGGCGCTCTGGCGCCCAGCAAGGGCCGGGTGCTGATAGACGACACGGATGTATGGCAGGTCGACCCGACGATACTGCATCGCCAAGTGTGCTACCTGCCGCAAAACGCGGTTCTTTTCCAGGGCACGATCATGGACAACCTGACCATGTTTTCCGGCCGGCACTACGTTGAGCGGGCGATGTATTTCGCCGATCGTCTGGGTCTGCATGAAGTGATCGGCAAGATGGCGAAAGGTTATGACACCCCGGTTGAGTTTCGCGAGACGGCCCGTATACCGGGCGGCGTCCGCCAGCGCATTGCCCTTGTCAGAGCCCTGACCATGACGGAAGAGCCGCGGTTGATCCTGTTTGACGAGGCCTATTCCCAATTGGATCGCGACAGCGATGAACGCCTGCACAATCTGATGCGGGAATTCGTTGGCAAATGCACCATGCTTATCGTCAGCCACCGGCCGTCCTATCTGAATTTGGCCGACCGTGTCTTCGTCGTCCGTGACGGCGAACTGGCACCCACCAGCACTGGCGCCCGCGGCTCAATGGCGGTGCTCAAAAAGGAATATGCCTGATGGCGGCGGTCGGCGACACCATCCTGGAAGGCCCGCCAAGACTGCTGGGTGCCATGAACGTGCTGGAAGTGTTCCGTCGCGGCGGCTCCGGCGCGCTATCGGATCTCGCCGTTTGCCTGCTACGCTTGTTGGAGGTTCTGGAGTGGAACGGCAAGGATCGGCATCTGGCCGAAGCCATGCCCCACTTCATCCCCAATCTCGATCTTGAAGGTTTTCGCGAGACCCTGGCCAATTTGAACATGGGTACAAGGCCGGTGCGGGTACGGCACGACCGCATTGATGCCAATTTGATTCCCTGTCTGTTCGTACCCGACAACGAGGTCGTGCCGCTGCGCGTTATCATTTCCGCCGACGCCGACGGCTACAGAATTTATGACGGTGCCTACAGGTTCTTCCGCCGGGCCTCGGGCAAGGGCGTTCGCGGCACCGCCTATGTGGTCAAGCAGATCGACCGTACCGTGCAGGAGCGGAAGACCCGTTCCCAGCCCTGGACCTCCTTGCTTGTCAGCCGCTTCCGCGCCCTTGTCACGCAGGTGCTGGTACTGACCCTGCTGTTCAATTTGCTCAGCCTGGCCATGCCCCTGTTCATGATGTCGATTTATGACCGGGTCATTCCCTCGGCTTCTGTCAACCAACTTCTGTTTCTGCTCTCCGGCGTGATGTTCGCCATTGCGATGGAAACCGCGCTTCGCAGGCTTAGGGTGCGGGCCATGGCCTATTTGGCGGGCCGCATCGACTACCTGGTGGGTCGTTCCGCGTTCGAGAGGATTATGTTCCTGCCCCTCGCCATGCTGGAGCACGAACCCCTGGGCGCGCAGCTATCCCATTTGCAGGAGTTCGAGTCGTTGCGCGAGTTCTTCGCCGGTCCATTGGGCGAAGCTCTTCTGGATCTGCCGTTCGTGGTGATCTACCTCGCCGCGATCGCCTTCCTGGGCGGGTGGCTGGTGTTGGTGCCCATTTGCGCCGGCCTTGCCTATGTCCTGTCAGGCTGGGCGGTCGCCGTCTTTGGCAAACATTTCACCAGCGCCGGCAATGAGCACAAATCGGAGCAGCAAAAATTCCTGATCCAGGCCGTTTCCGGCATGCGGGCGATCAAATTTGCCGGCTCCGAAGACGTTTGGTTGCGCCGCTACCGCGACCTTTCCGCCGCTAGCTCGCTTCGGGAATTCAGCCTTGCCTCGCAAAACAACGTGGTGCAGACGATTTCGCGGGTCATCACCCTTGCTTCCGGCATAGCCCTGATCGGTTTCGGTGCTATCGGCGTCATGAGCGGCGGCATCACCATCGGTGCGCTGATCGCCTCGATGGCTTTGGTCTGGCGCGCGCTGGCACCCCTGCAGTCGGGCTTCATGACCCTGAACCGCCTGGGGCAAATCAAATCCAGCCTGCAGCAGATCAATCAGTTGATGCGGCTTCCGACCGAAAGAATTCCGGGTCAGGTGCCGTTTTCACGCGGGATCAGGGGCCGCGTGACCTTTAACGGCGTGGTCCACCGTTTTGCCGCCGACGCCGAACCCGCCCTTATGGGTGTCACCTTTGCCGTGGAACCGGGCGAAGTCGTGGCGATCACCGGACCCAACGGTTCGGGCAAGTCCACGGTCGTCAATCTGGCCTCCGGTATGTACCAGGCGACCATGGGCGCGATCATGATCGACGGTATCGATGTGCGCCAGATCGACCCCATAGATTTGCGCCAGAATATTGCCCTGGTGCCGCAAGCCACCGAGTTGACCTATGGCACCGTGGCGCAGAACCTGCGCCTCGCCGATCCGACCGCAAGCGACGAGGATATCGTGGCGGCGGCCAAGCTGGCCCGTGCCTATGACGCCATTATGAAACTGCCGGAGCAGTTTGAAACCCGTCTGAACGAAACGCTTCTTACCGAATTGCCGGAGGGTTTCAAACAGAAGCTGTCACTGACCCGTGCCTACCTGAAAAATGCGCCGATCATGATTTTTGACGAGCCCGGCCAGTCCCTGGACGAGGAAGGTGATCAGGCCTTTCTGGCGGCGGTGCAGAATTTGCGCGGCAATGCAACCATCATCATCGTCACTCATCGGCCGAGCCACATGCAGATCGCCGACCGCCTGATGGTTCTGGACGGCGGCCGGCTGCAATATAACGGTCCGCCGCAGGAAGCGATGGACCGGCTGGCTGGAAAACAAAAATGAGCCAGGGCAGCAATTTCATACCCGCCGCGCAGGTCGAACGCCCCCGGCTCGGCCGTGGCGAGCAGCTGCGCTATCTCTCCAAGCCGGAGCTGTTGGAGGAGATTGGCCCGCCCCGGTTCCTCAGGGTCTTTCTGATCCTCGTGACCCTGGCGGTTTTCGGCTCTGGCGCCTGGGCCGCGGTCGCCAAGATCAAAGAAACCACCAAGGCCATGGGCGAAGTCGTGCCGATAGGTTCGGTGCACGCGATTCAGCATCTCGAAGGCGGTATCATTGCCAAGATCATGGTTTCCGAAGGCGACTTGGTGGCGCGGAACCAAACCCTGGTTGAGCTGGATCCGACTTCGGTGCTGGCGGATTTGGAAGCCACCCGCATCCGTCACATTGGCCTGAAGCTAAAGGCCGAAAGGTTGCGGGCCTTTGCCGTCGGCGAGAAGGCGGCATTCTCGGCCGTGCCAGCCCGTCTGGTGCATTTGGTCGAGGACCAGCGGCAGATTCTGGCGCAGCAGGTCCGGGCGCAGCAGAAACAGAAGCGTGTCCTATTTTTGAAACTGAAGCAGCGTGAAGTTGAACTGACCGTGCTGCGCAGCGAAGCCAAGAAACTGCGGCGCGAAGTCGCCATTCTGGCCACGCAGCGTGATACCCAGGAAAAACTTCTGGCCGAGAAGCTGGTTTCGAATCTGGTCTATCTGAACACCCTACGGGAATTCAACACGATCGACGGCGAGTTGCAGGAGGTTGTCGAAAAGGCGGACCGGGCGCGCCAGGCCATCGCCGAGGCGAAGGCAAAGATAGAGGAAATGGAAGCCGGATTGCGCGATGAGGCCCTGGACGAAATGGGCGCCGTGCGTTCGGAGCTGGCGGAGGTCGCGCAGTCAATCGTACAGGCGGAAGACAGAGTGCGGCGCCTGAAGATTTTCGCGCCGGCCCGTGGCATCGTACAGGAACTGGCCGTTAACACCGTTGGCAGCGTGATCGCGCCGGGGGCGCCGTTGGCGAAGGTCGTTCCGATCGAGGAAGAACTGATCGTCGAGGCGAGAATTTCACCCATCGATGTGGGCCATGTAAAAATTGGCGATGAAGCCAAGGTAAAAATCACCACCTATGATTTTGCCCGGTTCGGGGCAATTGAGGGTGAGGTCGAGAAAATCTCGCCGACAACCTTCAAGGATCAAGATGGGACGGTCTACTACAAGGCATCCATCCGGCTGAACAAGAACCATGTTGGTGACACGCCGGGCGAAAACCTGATCCTACCGGGCATGGTCTCGGAGGTGGATATTCTGGCGGGCGAGCGCACCGTGCTGCGTTACCTGCTGCGGCCCATCTACCAATCCCTCGACACCGCGATGACGGAGCGTTGAGGTGAAGCGTCGTTACGCCAATAACGTATCTTCCGGCAGGACGCCCAGAATCCTCCGCATGGGCGTTTGCGGCATGCTGTTGGCGGCGCTGCTGGGCGCCTGTTCAGTCACGCCCGAGCCGATGAGCGAAGGCGAGCGGGAAGTCCGGGCGGCGGCGGACCTGAAAGTAATACATGCCAAGCGGTACGAACCCGTAAGGGCGATTTCGCTTTATGAAGCGATGGCCCGTGCGGTGGCTTTCAATCTGCAGCATAGCGTGCGGCAGATTGAACGGGATATTGCCGAGATGGAACTGCGGCAGGTGAATGAAGAAGGCTTTCCCGATGTCGAAGCCAGCGGCGGCCAGACGAGGGACAGCGCGAAGGTCTCCTCCGACACCAACCGGAACATCCGCTCGGGCAGTATCGGCGCGACCTGGAGCTTGCTTGATCTCGGCGTCAGTTATGCCAGGGCGAAACAGAGCGCCGACCGCGTCATGGTCGCCGAGGAGCGCCGGCGAAAGGCTTTGCAGGATATTGTCCGCAGTGTCCGCCTGGCCTATTGGAAGGCGGTTGGAGCGCAACAGTTGATGACCCGCATGGTGGCAATCGAGCGGGATTTTAGCGAAGCACTGGCGGAATCCCGGCGGCTGGAAGTCACCAGCGTGGAAACCCGGCGCCGCACCGTCGGATTTCGCCGCGGTTTGATAGATACGGTGCGCCAGCTGATTGCGGCGCGTAAGGAATATGGCCGGGCGAAACTGGAATTCGCGCAATTGATCAACGTTCGGCCGGGCGTGCGTTTCACGTTGCAACCCCCGGAAACCGGGCAGGGAATTCCCGCATTGCCGGTGGCGCTTGAAGAAATGGAAGCCTTTGCCCTGGAAAACCGGCCCGAGCTCGGGGTCGAGGACTACAACGAGCGGATTACGGATTGGGAATCGCGCGAGGCCCTGTATGGCATGTTCCCTGGACTGGATCTGGAGCTGACGCGCAATTTCAGCACCGATACGGGCCTGGTGAATACCTCATGGGGCAGCGTCGGGGCGACCTTGGGTATGAATTTGTTCCGCGTGTTTTCGGGCGCGCTGCAAATGGAGGCCGCTGGACAGCGTGGCGAACTGGCGCGCCGGCAGCGGCTTGCCTTGTCGGTGGCGGTGCTGGCCCAGGTTCACATCGCGGCACAGGAATACCGCGAAGCCAACTATCAGTTTCGCCTGGCGCGGCAAATCTCCCGTTCGGATGAGGAATTGAGCCAATTGGCCATGGCCGAACGCAAGATTACGGCCGGCAATATGCTGGATGTCGTCGATGTGGCGGCCCGGCAGTTGCGTTCGGAGGTGGAGCAGCACCGGGCCTATGTGGAATTGCGCCGCAGTCATGGCGATGTCCTGCATGCCCTCGGTCTGGACGCTGTTCCCACGGATGTCCGTTTGGACGACATCGATGGTCTGCGCCTTACGATCCGCCGGGCCATGGAGAAATGGGAAACCCTGGCAGCGGACAGCGATCCGGCGAATGACGGCTCGATCGAGGACCTGGTCGGACGGGTATTGGCGGATTTGGACCGGGGTATGGTCGGGCCGATGAATGCCGCCAATATTGCGCAAGTGGAACCGGATTTAACATTGGCACTGCAAATGGAAATGCCCGTTCCCGCCAATACGGGCTCCAAGCAAGCCGCTGCTGCCGTGGACGGCAATACCGCCGCGACGCCCGAGGAGCCGGCAATCGCAATGTCAGAAAACCAGCCTGCACTTGAGACGGAGATGGCCGAGGGCAGCGTTTCGCTCGCCGGGCCGGACGAGGCGCAAGCCGAGTTGTCGGAACCTTCCATCGCCGGCGCGCCTGAGGGGGCACTGGCGGAATTGCAAAAGGCAACTCCTCCAACACCATACTCTGCCGCTCCAATCGGGGTTGCTTCGGCTTTGGCCGCGGGCAATCGGGAGACGCCTGAAACGGTTGCCGATGTGCTTGCACAAGACGCCTCAGATATTGATCCCGGCGACAATACGAAAACGGCAAGGTTGCAGGTGGAGTTGTGGGCGCTGCAACAATCCGACGTCAAGCTGGCGGCCCTCGATCCCCCGCCTCCCATCGTGGAAGGTGACGCGGACGCGGTCGGGCAATCCGCTCCCCCAATGCCCCGCCTGAAACGTCATCTGCCGAACTACGATGTGCAATTTGGCGCTTTCAGCGAGATTGTGCGGGCCCGGCAACTATTGGCCAGTCTGCGGTCCCGGCACCAGGCCTCGGGCGAGAGCGGCGATGACCGGGACTACTATTTGGTTCGGAAACTGGACGCAAAGCGCCAGGTCATGTTCCATGTGCAATTTGGCACCTATCTTGGCTGGACCGCCGCCTTGAATGCCTGCAACGACTTTGCCCGGCATGGGCCAAAATGTGTCGTCGTCCGGCACCACGCGGCCCCGGTTGATCTGGCCGCCAGCACGCGGACGCCGAAAATGAACCGTCAGGCGGACGAGAAAGCTGATCACGCGAACTACGGTGTGCAGTTCGGTGTCTTTAGCGAGTCCTGGCGCGCCCAGGGTCTGTTGGCCAGGCTGCAGGGCCAGCATCGCCCTTCGGACCAGCAGGGTGCGGGCCGTCGTTATCAGGTCGTCAGGAAACTGGATCCGGCCGCCGGGGTGAGATTTCATGTCCGCTATGGCAACTATATCGGCCGGACGGCCGCCAGGAGCGCTTGCGACGCCTTTGCCCGCAAGGGGCAGAAATGCGTTATCGTGCGGCTGGATAGCGAGGGCGAACGGGATCAGGCCATGCAGGCGGCATGTGAGGAACCTTCCGCGTGTGGCCTGCGCTCACCGGTCAGGCTGGCACAGACGCCGCCGCTAACGCCGTAATTCCCCTAGTTGTTCACCTGTTGCGCTCTTCAAAGGCGGCAAACTCGCCCATGAACGGCGCCGCGATGTCGGCATTGATCTTGCAATCCAAAAAGACCGGACCCTGAGGCTCCCGCAACAGCCCGGCCGCCGCCTCCAGATCAGCCAGGGACCTTATGGTCACGGCCTCAAACCCGAAGGCCTGGGCGATGGGGGCGAAATCCACGTCCGGAAACAGCGATTTGGCCACAGGCTGTTGATGGGCGCGCAGCAGATGCAATTCGGCGCCATAGGCGCAATCGTTCATCAGCACAATGATCAGGGGCAGGTCCTCCCGCGCCACGGTATCAAGTTCGTTCATGCTCATCACGAAACCGCCGTCGCCGACAATCAGCACGGTGGGTAATTCGGGCCGGGCCTTGGCCACGCCCAGGGCGGTGCCGAAGCCGAGGCCAAGGGAGGCGAATTCGGAGGTGAATTTGAAATGGCCGGGGCTGGTGGCGCCGATATAGGGCACCGCGCCCATGAAATTGCCCGCGTCATAGACCAGATTGCGTTCGCTGGGCAAAAGACCGTCCAGCGCCATGGCCAGGGCACGGGGATCGACCGTGTGGGCGGTATGAGCCGTCTGAAAATCGCCGGCGATATCGAATTCGGCGATATCCCGCCGGATCGCCTCGTCATGGAAGGGTTTCTCGGCCGCCGTGCGCGCGGGCGCGGCTTCCAGAAGCTGTTCCGCGACAATTCTGGCATCGCCGACCAGGGCCACATCTACATCCGTCCAGCGTCCGATATTGCTGCGTACCGCGTCGATCTGGATCAGCGGCACGCTGGGCAGGGCATTGCCGAAGCTCATGGTCAGGAAATTCAGACCGGCGCCAAAAACCAGGACACAATCGGCCTGCTCCACATGGCGCCGGGCCATGGAGTGCGAGAAAGAACCGATGACGTCAAGATTGTTGGGGTTGCCCCGGAACATGTCCTTGCCACGGGCCGAGGTGATCAGCAGCGCGCCGATCTTATCCGCCAGTTTTTCCAGGGTTGGTCCCGCGTCGGCACGATGGGCGCCGAGCCCGGCGACGATGAGGGGGCGTTTGCTGTTGGCCAAAACGCCCAACGCCGTGGCGATGCCCTGGGGGCGGGCGGTGGCGGCGGCCGGGGGGCTGGGCACAATGATACCGGGATCATCATCCCGCACTTCGATTTCCGCCGTCTGTATATCGGTCGGCAGGTGCAGAGTCACCGCCGTGCCCCGCGAGGCGGCGGCAACTGCGTCCGCCAGGGCCGCGCGCGCGGCTTGGGGCGAGGTGGGCGAAAAAGTCTGCAGACCCGCCGCTCCCATGACACCACGGGCATTGAAAGCCTTATAATCAGGTCCGATGGTATTCACCGCGCCGCCACCCACCGGCATCTCACCATAGATGATCAAGACCTTGGAGCCGGTGCGGGAGGCGGAAACGGCGGCATGCAGACCATTGGCGGCGGCGGGGCCCCGGCCGATGATGGCAATACCCAGCTTGCCCGTGGTCGAGGCGTAGCCTTCCGCCATGGCGATGGCGTTGTTCTCGTGACGGCCGCCATGAAAAGAGATGTCGATGGTGTCGATTTCAACGGCGAGCAGCGCCGTATCATCGCTCATCAGACCGAACACCGTCTCAACGCCCAGGCCCTTGATGTCCTGGGCCAGTGCCTGATAGGTGGCCATGCGGCGGCCCGCCGACCCGCCGTTCCGTTCACTTTGCGTCGCCGAATTCATCGCATTCCCTCCCTCTTGCCGCCGCCAAGTATAGGTTGCCCCCGCCAATGCGCAAACTTTTGCCGGTTTCAGCGCATGTTCAATAACTGGCGCCAAGGCCATCTCGGCCCTTCACATTCCCGCACCTTTGGGCTATAACCCGGCTCAATCGGCTGGCAATGCTTGGCGAAAGGTTATGTGCGCCTTGCTTTCCGCGCCTGAATTAGTGTTTTTTGAAACGCTTAATATCATGGGATATTCGCTGCCTTCCCCGGAAAACAGCGAATTATGAAGGAGAAGACCACTGGTACAGGTCAGTGTTCGCGACAATAATGTCGATCAAGCGCTCCGCGCCTTGAAAAAGAAATTGCAGCGTGAGGGCGTCTTCCGCGAAATGAAGATGCGGAAGTATTTTGAAAAGCCGTCAGAGCGCCGGGCCCGTGAAAAGGCCGAGGCTGTGCGCCGCGCACGTAAGTTGGCGCGCAAGCGGGCGCAAAAAGAAGGGCTGCTCTAGCGCCACCTGACGACTCCCGGACTGCCGCGCGCGCCATGCACCGGCGCGGTCGCTATTGCCGGATTGCGCCGATGCGCGCCCGCGGCCACGGACGGCTGCTGAATTGATCCCGAATTTGTTTGCTTCCGCCGCTGATCGACTTACCCTTTGGCCAATGTGTATTTTTTTTGGCGATGGTCCGGCACCGTGAAGGCAGCAGGTAGCAAGCCAACAGTCCCCGGCGCGTGCCAGAGCACATTGGCGGGCTTAGCGCGTGCGCCGCAGGGCGGCGTCCACGTCCGTTTGGCGGACGGATGACCGCCATTGCCGATAACGGCGCCGATGGTGCCGAGGCCATACCGGCGTTTCGCCGCTGGGCCATCCTGATTTGCGTCACCTTGGCGACGACGCAATATGCCATGGCCATTCTTGTGGTTTCGGTCCTCTTGCCGCAGATGCAGGGGTCGCTATCGGCCACCCAGGACGAAATCGCCTGGGTCATGATTTTCAATATTCTGGCCACGGCGGTGATTACGCCGATGACCGGCTGGCTGGAGGGCCGGTTTGGCCGCCGCAGTGTCATGCTCATCAGCATGGCGGGTTTTTCGCTGTCGACCGTGGCCTGCGGCATGGCCACCAATCTGCCATTGTTGGTGCTGTTCCGTATCGCCCAGGGCACTTTCGGCGCCCCCCTGATCCCGTTGGGACAGGCGATCGTTCTGGACACCTTTCCAAAGCGTCAGCACGGACTGGCGACGGGCGTTTTCGGCATGGCAGTGGTGGTGGGACCGGTCATCGGTCCGATGTTGGGCGGCGTCCTGGCGGAGCAATATGGCTGGCCCTGGGCCTTCTACATGTTCATTCCCTTCGGCATTGTCGCCTTGATCGGGATGGCGCTGTTCTTGACGGACAAGGGCGTACGGCAACGTACCGGCCTGGATTGGACCGGCTTTCTGACCTTGTCCGTCGCGGTAGTCGGCTTGCAGTTGTTGCTGTCGCGCGGACAGCGGCAGGACTGGTTTGAAAGCCCCGAAATCATTATCGAGGCGGTTCTGGCGCTGCTGGCCTTCCACCTGTTTGTGGTGCACACCCTGACCGCGAAGCAACCCTTTCTGAATCCGCGCTTGCTGCTGGACCGGAATTTTGTCCTTGGCCTGGTGATCGTCGGTATTTATGGCATGCTGAATTTCACGCCCATGGTGCTGATGCCGCCCATGCTGCAGGGTATTCTGGGTTATCCCGATTCAATCATCGGTCTGTTGCTGGGGTTGCGCGGTGCGGGTGCCATAGCTGGGTTTTTCGTCGCCATTTTTGTTTCCCGCCTGGATCCCAGGATCGGCATGACCCTGGGCTACCTGATCCAGGTTGCCTCCGGGATGTATATGGCCAGTTTCGACACCAACACGACTATTTTTGACGTGGGCGTGAACAGCGCGATGCAAGGCCTGGCGATTGGGGTCATCTGGGTGCCCTTGACCATGGCAACCTTCGCAACGCTCAACCCGCGCTATCTGGCTGAAGGTTCGGCGATTTATCACCTGTTGCGCAATCTCGGCAGTTCCATTTTCATCTCGCTGTCCGTGACCCTGGTGATCGTCTCCACGGCAACGAATTATGCCGGCATGACCGAGTTTATTTCCGACTATAACAAAGCCCTGGCGCTGCCCTGGCTGTTGGGCGCGTGGAGCGCCGAAAGCACCCAGGGACTGGCCGCCCTGAGCGGCGAAATTGGACGCCAGGCCGCCATGATAGGCTACATCAATGCCTTCAAGGCATATGCTTTTGCCAGCCTGGCGGTGCTGCCGTTGATCCTGCTGGTCAGGGTGCCCAAGTCGTAGGCGTTGCCGGGCGATATCACAGCAAGAGAAGTCACAGTGGCCGGGCTATCGGCGTTTGGGTGAAATTGTGCTACTGTCTCGGGGAGGGCTAATTCCAACAGTCTTTCCCGTCCTGTTGCCGGCGTGGGAAGCCTGAGCCAAAAGAATGGAGCGTAATATGGTCATCGAAAGAAGTGAGCAGCGGCGCAAATCGGATCGCCGCGGTGCCGACCGGCGACAACAAGATCTTGGCGCGCCCAGCGGGGTGGATAGGCGCCAGAATGACCGCCGGCTGGGCGACCGGCGTTCGGTGGTGGAAAGGCGCGGCTGACGGCGAATAGCCTGAATTGCTCGTTACGCAACCTTGAATCAGCAGGGGCGCCCGGTTATCCGGGCGCCCCTTTTGCCTGTTGTCCTTTGATGTAGCTGGCTAGGCGACCTCGAACAGGCCCGCCGCGCCCATGCCGCCGCCGATGCACATGGTGGAGACCACGTATTTGGCGCCCCGGCGCTTACCCTCGATCAGGGAGTGACCGACCATGCGGGCGCCGCTCATGCCATACGGATGGCCGATGGAGACAGCGCCGCCATTGACGTTCAGCTTTTCATCTGGAATGCCCAGGCGGTCCCGGCAATACAGCACCTGTACGGCGAAGGCTTCGTTCAACTCCCACAGGTCGATGTCATCAACGGTCAGGCCATTGCGTTCCAGCAGCTTCGGCACCGCGAAGACCGGGCCGATGCCCATTTCATCGGGCTCGCAGCCGGCCACGGCCAGGCCGCGATAGATGCCCAAGGGCTCGATATTGCGCTGTTCCGCCAGCTTGGCGTCCATGACCACGGCGGCGGAGGCGCCATCGGACAGTTGCGAGGCATTGCCGGCGGTGATGGTGCCGCCCTCGATCACCGCTTTCAGACCGACCAGACCTTCCAAATTGGTCGAGGGCCGGTTGCCTTCGTCCTTATCCAGGGTCACTTCCTGGTCGCTGACGTCGCCGGTTTCCTTGTTCATGACCTTCATGACGGAGGTCATGGGCACGATTTCGTCATCGAACTTGCCGGCCTGCTGCGCGGCCGCCGTGCGCATCTGGCTCTGCAGGCCATAGGCATCCATGTCGTCGCGCTTGACGCCATAGCGCTCGGCCACCACTTCCGCCGTATTCAGCATGGCCATGTAGATATCCTTGGCCTGGCTGGTGACGGATTTGTTGGCATGACGGAATGCCTGCTCGACCTGCACCAGGGAAATAGACTCGACGCCGCCGCCGATGCAGATCGGCATA
>JASLLM010000129.1:0-2660 GCA_030747035.1 Alphaproteobacteria bacterium
CTTCAAACCAGAGGAATGCTGGAACTTCTTCGCCGAGGATGGCTATGCCCCAAAATAATCCGGAAACGCTCTAGCCCCGATCTTGGAAACCCGGAGCAAAGAAATGGGCCGCGTCATTGCTGACGCGGCCCGTTTTTTGTCGATTCCGTGCAAATTTACGGAATTAGGATGGTTGAACCCGTGGTTTTGCGGCTTTCCAGGTCCATATGGGCCTTTTTTGCGTCCTTGAGGGCATAGGTCTGATTGATCTCAATCTTTACCCTGCCGCTCTTCACCATGGCGAACAGGGCTTTCGAGCTGGCCTCCAACTCCTTGCGGCTGGAGGTGTAGGCGACTAGACTGGGCCGGGTCAGGAACAGCGAGCCCTTGGCCGCCAGGATGCCGGGGGCGAAGCTGTCAACGGCACCGGACGCGTTGCCGAAGGAAACCATATAGCCGCGCGGCTGCAGACAGTCGAGGGAGCCTTCCCAGGTTGCCTTGCCGATGGAATCGAAGACCACCGGCACACCTTCCTTCTTGGTCAGGCGGGCGACCTCCTTGACGAAATCCTTTTTGTTGTAGTCGATCACCTCGGCATAGCCATGGGCCTTGGCCAGTTTGACCTTGGCCGGGCCGCCGGCGGTACCAATGGCGCGCACGTCCAAGGCGTCCAGCCATTGCCCGGCGATCAGGCCGACACCGCCGGCGGCGGCGTGGAACAAAACGGTCTGGCCCTTTTTCACCGGATAGGTGCGGCGGATCAAATATTCCACGGTCATGCCCTTGAGCATCATGGCGGCGGCCGCCTCGTCAGGTATGCCGCGGGGGATCTTGACCAATGTGCCCGCGTCCATGATCCGGGCCTCGGAATAGGCACCGGGGGCGCCGCTGCCATAGGCGACCCGGTCGCCGGCCTTGACATGCTTGACGCCGGCGCCGACCGCCTCGACCACGCCGGCGGCTTCCATGCCCAGTCCGGACGGCATGGGCATGGGATAAAGGCCGCTACGCTGGTAGGTGTCGATATAGTTCAAACCGATCGCGGTATGGCGCACCAGGGCCTGCCCCTTTCGTGGTTTGCCGAGTTTGACTTCTTCCCATTTAAGCACCGATGGGCGGCCTGGTTTATGAAATTGGATAGCTTTGACCATGGTCGTAGAGCCTTTCCCATGTGAATTGGTTTCAATTGCGACAAAATGTTCGCGCATGAAAGATTGGTTGGCCGGACTTTAGACCAAGGAGGGGAAGTTTGTCACGCGGGAAAAAACGCTGGAATCTGCCAAAGCTACAACAACACGCCTTCAAGGCGCAGCAGCGCTACCTTGGTTTCCACCCCGCCCTCGCCGGAATAGCCGCCCATGCCGCTTGCGGCCAGGACGCGGTGGCATGGGATAATGACAGGGATCGGATTGGCGCCGCAGGCCATGCCAACGGCCCGCGCCGCGCTGCTCAGCGTATCGGCCATTTCACCGTAACTCATTGTTTTGCCGTACGAAATTGTCTGCATCAGGGTCCAGACCCGTTGCTGAAAGGCGGTTCCGGCCGGGGATAGGGGCAAATCGAAGGTTTCCGCCTTGCCATCGAAATAGGCCTCCAACTGCGCCTTCGCCCGGTCCAGCAGAGCATCCGATGACTGATCCCGGGCCCAGCCCCAATCCAGGGCCACCAGGGCACCGTCTTCGGCACTGATGGTGAGATCGCCGATGGGGGAGTGCATGGAGCGTTGTGGCATGGGCTTAGGTTCCGGGGTTGGTGGTGGCGGCGGTCAGGGCGGTGCGCAGACTGGCGGGGTCGGTCTGGGGCAGGGAGCAGGTCTGCCCGCGGCAGACATAGGCCGTGGCCTGGCCCTCGATTTGCGTCATGTTTTCTGCCGGGTGGCCCTCCGGCAAGGCATTGCCGGGGGCCATGACCTGGATGATTTTGTTGGGCAGGGGCAGGCTGTGGACCACGGCCAGCAGATCCTGCACCGCCTGGTCCGTACGCTGGCCAATAATGACAATTTGCAGCGGTGACAGCATGAACTCCACATTGTTCAGAAACGTGGTCATGGCCAGGGCATAGTTCGTCAGTTGCGCCGAGAACGCCTGAACCAGGTTTTCCGCCTGCTGCCGATAGGCGCCGTTGCCGGTCAACAGCCAAAGCCGGGTCAGAACACCGATCATCACACCATTGCCCGAGGGCACCGCATTGTCATTGCAGCTGCGCATGCGGGCAATGACGTCCGTGGCCTGATCGGAGGAAAAGAAATAGCCGCCATGTTTCTGGTCGGCGAAATGCGTCTCGACCTCAGCCGCCCAAGCCTTTGCCTGCTGCAAAAAATGTGCCCCGCCATGTAGTTCGTACAGCAACAAGGCGGCGCGGGCCATGTTGGCATGGTCATCCAGCAAGGCGCGATGTTTCGGCTGACCATGGCGGTAGCCGTGCATCAAGGCACCGTCGGTCGAAAGTTCATCGCTGACGAAATCATAGGCGGCGACGGCCGCGGCGGCCCAGTCCGGGCGTTTGAAGACAGCGGCGGCATTGGCCAGGGCGGCGATCATCAGACCGTTCCAGTCCGCCAGGACCTTGTCATCCCAGCCGGGGCGGATGCGCGTGGCGCGTTGATCGAACAGTTTCTCGCGGCAGCGACGTAGGGTCTGTTCCAACTCTTCCTGGCCAAGTTCCGGTTGGGCGGAACGGTT
>JASLLM010000129.1:2670-13132 GCA_030747035.1 Alphaproteobacteria bacterium
TCGAACAGTTTCTCGCGGCAGCGACGTAGGGTCTGTTCCAACTCTTCCTGGCCAAGTTCCGGTTGGGCGGAACGGTTCAGGATGACCTTGCCCTCCCAGTTTCCCGCCGCCGTAACATCGTAGGCGGCCTTGAACTGGGCACTGTCGGGGCCCAGAATTTCGTCAATTTCCGCTTCCTGCCAGACATAGAAACGGCCCTCTTCACCTTCACTATCAGCGTCCAGGGTGGCGGCGAAGCCGCCGCCGGGAACCACCATTTCCGCCAGAACCCAGGCAATGGTCTCCTCGACGCGCTGGGCATAGAGCGGCTCGCCGGTGCTCTGCCAGGCCAGGGTGAGAATGTCGATCAGCAGCGCATTGTCATACAGCATCTTTTCGAAATGCGGCACCAGCCAGCGTTCGTCGGTGGAATAGCGTGCGAAACCGCCGCCTAAATGATCATAGATGCCGCCCTGGCACATGCCGGTGAGGGTCTTGTCCACCGCCAGTCTGAAGGTCTCGTCCGGGCGGCGCAGCCAGCCGCGCAGGATCATTTCAATGGCGTAGGTCTGCGGGAATTTCGGCGCCTGGCCAACGCCCCCATGGGCCATATCGATCTGCTGGCACATCAATTCCGCCGCCCGGTCCAGGATCTTGAAGTTGATCTGGATCGGCGCGGCATCGGAGCTGCCGGCGGCCAGATCGTTCAGGGATTGCAGCACGGTGGCGGCATTATTTTGCACGGATTCGCCATCGGTATGAAAAACCTCGGCAATGCGGCGCAAAAGGTCCGGGAAGGCGGGGCGGCCAAAGCGCGGTTCGGGGGGAAAATAAGTGCCGCCCCAGAACGGCTCCCCCTGGGGTGTGAGAAACATGGTCAGGGGCCAGCCGCCCTGTTGCCCCATCAGGCCCAGGGCCGCCATATAGACCGCGTCGATGTCCGGTCGCTCCTCCCGATCCACCTTGATATTGACGAATAATTCGTTCATCAGGTTGGCAATGGCCGGATTTTCAAAGCTTTCGTGGGCCATGACATGGCACCAATGACAGGCTGCGTAGCCTATGGACAACAGCACGGGTTTGCCGCTTTTCCGGGCTTCGGCCAAGGCGGCGTCGCCCCAGGGCCGCCAATGCACCGGATTATCCTTGTGCTGCAGCAGATATGGCGAAGTCTCGCCGCCAAGCTGATTCGTCATTGCCGCGCTCCCCTGCGCGTTAGCTCCCTGGACGCCAACAAATGACCCTGTATAGTCCGCCCATGGCATCAGTTTGACACGTTGCCGGCTTGGGCAAAAGCGGGATATTGGCAAAATGAAGATCAAGATCGATATTGACTGCACCCCTGGCGAGGCCCGGGCCTTTCTGGGTCTGCCTGACGTCGGGCCCATGCAGGAGGCTATGTTGGCGGAAATGCAGGAGCGCATGCGGGAGGCCATGCGCGGTGCCGACATGGAAAGCCTGATGCAGGCCTGGATGCCGGCGGGAATGGGAGCGGCGATGCCGGGCTGGGATGCCATGCAAAAGGCCTTTTGGGCCAAGGCGACGGAAAAGGACGATGAAGACGGCTAGGTAATGGGGAATGGGGGAGAGATGACGATGGATGCCATGGAATGCATGCTGGGACGGCAGTCAACGCCGGCGGCTTTGTTGGCGGAACCGGCACCGAACGATGACGAAATCCTGACGCTGTTGGAAACCGCCATGCGGGCGCCGGATCATGGCGCCTTGCAGCCCTGGCGCTTCCTGATCATCCGGGACGGCCGGCGCCATGATTTGGGCGAGATTTTTGCTGCCGCTCTGGCCAGGCGGGAACCTGACAGCGGCCCGGACGAGATCGAGAAAGCCAGGGGCAAGGCGACACGGGCGCCCCTGGTTCTGGCGGTTTGGGCCGAGATTGTTGAAAATCACCCCAAAGTCCCGGCCATTGAGCAGGTGGTGGCGACGGCGGCGGCGCTGCAGAACCTTTTGAATGCCCTGCACGCCCGGGGTTACAACGCCATATTGGTCACCGGCGCGCCCTGTTATGACGAAAATGTCAAGGCGCCCCTTGGTCTGGCACCGAAGGACGTTCTTGTGGGTTTCATTCATATTGGCACCGCCAGGGATGGGGCAGCGCCTAAGAAACGGCCAAATCCCGCGGAATTCCTGCAGATTTGGTAATGTCACCGGTCAGCTCCGACAGCGGCAGATCCGGCGATACCATTTTTGCGCCGGCCACCGCGCCGGGCCGGGCCGGAATCGCCGTGATCAGGCTGTCCGGGCCTGGTTCGGGGGCGGCCCTGACGGCCATTTGTGGTGATGGGGCCCTGCCCGTGCCGCGGCGGGCGCGCCTGTCGGCTTTTGCCGATCCTGATACAGGTGAGGTGCTTGACCGGGGTCTGGTGCTATGGTTCCCAGGGCCGGATAGTTTTACCGGTGAGGACGTGGCGGAGCTGCATTGCCATGGCGGCGGCGCGGTGATCGCGGCCTTGCTGGCGGTTTTGGCCCGCCTGCCCGGCTGTCGGCCGGCCCTGCCCGGCGAGTTTACCCGGCGGGCCTTTCAGAACGGTAAGATGGATTTGACCCAGGCCGAGGCCCTGGCGGATCTGGTGGCGGCCGAGACTGAGGCCCAGCGGCGGCAGGCCCAGCGCCAGATGGCGGGGGATTTGGGCCGCCTCTACGAAGGCTGGCGCGCGGATCTGATCGGTATTTTGGCCCATTTGGAGGCGGAGATCGATTTTCCCGACGAGGACCTGCTACAGGACATTCTGGCCCGGCAGAGGCCGCGCCTGGAGACTCTAGCCGGGGAGATTTCCGCCCATTTGGACGACGGCCATCGCGGTGAGCGCCTGAGGGAGGGTTACCATATGGTTATTCTGGGCGCGCCGAATGTGGGTAAATCCAGCCTGTTGAATGCCTTGGCCCGGCGGGACGCGGCGATTGTCTCAGCCCAGGCGGGCACGACCCGGGATATTGTCGAGGTCTATCTGAACCTGGGCGGCTACCCGGTGGTGCTGGCGGATACCGCTGGCTTGCGGGAAAGCGGCAATGCCATCGAGGCGGAAGGAGTGCGCCGGGCCCGGGCGCGCGGTGCCCAGGCGGATTTGAAAATCGTGCTCTATGACTGTGCCGCGACCCCTGAGCCCGGGCCGGCGGTGCTCGAGATGCTGGGCGATGATGGGATTCTGGTGGCCAACAAGATCGACCGCGCAAGTGCGCCGCCGCGCCAGGGCCTGCCCTTGTCCATCAAAACAGGCGAGGGTCTGGCGGGGCTGCTGCAGCGGCTGGAGGCGGAGGCGGGGCAACGCATGGCGGACAGCGGGGCGCCGGGCCTGACCCGGCTGCGGCACCGCCTGGGCCTGGAAGGGTGCCGGGATGCTTTGATGCGGGGCCTGGAGGAGCGGGAGGTGGAATTGGTGGCGGAGGATGTGCGTCTCGCCGCCAGCCATCTTGGACGCATTACCGGGCGGGTTGATGTGGAAGATATTCTAGGTGTTGTGTTTGGAGAGTTCTGTATAGGCAAATAGAGTAGGTCAGAGGGCATCAAAATGTTTCACGTGAAACATCGAAAATAAATTTCCGGAAGTTTTGACTCTGCCTTCCACCCTCCCTATTTTGCCCGCCATGAATAGCTATGATGTCATTGTGGTCGGTGGCGGCCATGCCGGCTGCGAGGCAGCCGCGGCGGCGGCGCGCCTGGGTGCGCGGTCCCTGCTGTTGACCCACCGCACGGATACCATAGGCGAGATGTCCTGCAACCCTGCCATCGGCGGTCTGGGCAAGGGCCATCTGGTGCGGGAAATCGATGCCCTGGACGGCCTGATGGGGCAGGTGGCGGATGCGGCCGGCATCCAGTTCCGCATGCTCAACCGGCGCAAGGGGCCCGCGGTGCGGGGGCTTCGGGCCCAGGCGGACCGGGCGCTCTACCGCACCGCCATGCAGCGCGCCCTGGCGGAGGTTGACAATCTATCCATTCAGGCCGGCGCCGTGGAGGATCTGCCGCTGCGCGATGGCGCGGTCACAGGCGTCCGTTTAAGCGATGGCCAGGAGATTACGGCGGGCCGGGTGGTGATCACCACGGGCACGTTTCTGCGGGGCCGCATTCATATCGGCGAGAAGACCTGGGCCGCGGGCCGCATGGGCGAGGCACCGGCCCTGGGTCTGTCGAAGCGGTTCTATGACCTTGGCCTAAACATGGGCCGTCTGAAGACCGGCACACCGCCACGGCTGGATGGCCGCAGCATCGATTGGGCTGTCTTGGAACGGCAGCCTGGCGATGAGCCGCCGGAGCCGTTTTCCACCCTTACTGAAAGCATCAGCAATCGCCAGATCGATTGCCACATTACCTGGACCAATCCGGCCGGCCATGATTTGATCCGCGCCAATCTGGATCGGGCGCCCATTTATTCCGGCCAGATCGAGGGCACCGGGCCGCGCTATTGCCCCTCTATCGAGGATAAGGTGGTGCGGTTTGCGGACCGTACGCGGCATCAGATATTTCTGGAGCCCGAAGGCCTGGACGATCACACGGTCTATCCCAATGGCATTTCCACCTCATTGCCGGAGGATGTGCAGGCGGCCTTGTTGAAGGAAATCCGGGGCCTGGAATCGGTGCGGATGATCCAGCCCGGCTATGCCATCGAGTATGATTTCGTGGATCCCCGGGAGCTGTTGCCCAGTCTTGAATGCCGCCGACTGGCGGGCCTGTACTTGGCCGGCCAGATCAACGGCACCACCGGTTACGAGGAAGCTGGTGCACAGGGCTTGCTGGCCGGCCTGAATGCCGCCGTGGCGGCGGGCGGCGGGGCGCCATTTGTGCTCGACCGGGCCCATGGCTATATGGGGGTGATGATTGACGACCTGGTGACCCTTGGCACCCAGGAGCCCTATCGGATGTTTACCTCCAGGGCCGAGTACCGGCTGCTGCTGCGGTCCGATAATGCGGATCAGCGGCTGACGCCCCTGGGCCTGGATTTGGGTTGTGTGGGACCGCGCCGCCAGGCTGCGTTCCGGGCAAAGCTCTCATCCCTGGACCAGGCCCGGCATATCTTGGTGACGGGGCAGGCGACGCCCCATGAGGCGGGCAGCCACGGCATTACGGTGAACCAGGATGGCCGGCGCCGTAGCGGCATGGAGTTGCTGGCCTTCAAGGATGTTGATCTGGGGGACCTGATCCCCCTTTGGCCGAAGCTTGCCTCGGTGCCGCATGAGATCGCGGCCCAATTGGAGATCGAGGCTCATTATGCCGGCTATTTGGGTAGGCAGCAGGCGGACATTGATGCCTATCGTCGGGACGAGGCCCTGGAGTTGCCGGCTGATCTTGACTACGACCGGATTTCTGGCTTTTCCAATGAGGTGCGTGAGAAATTGAAGCGCCATGGGCCCGCAACTTTGGGCGCGGCGGCACGAATTCCAGGGGTGACACCGGCGTCTCTAACTATTTTGCTGGCCCATGTGCGGCGGAACAAGCGGACGGCCGTTGCCTAGGGGCCAAAATTCTGCAGAAACCATGACGCCGGCGGCGTTTCAGGCGGCTACGGATGTTTCACGTGAAACATTGAATCGCCTGGAAGCGTATGAATCCCTACTACGGAAATGGAATTCGCGAATTAATCTGGTTAGCCGGCGTAGTTTGGATGATCTTTGGCGCCGGCATATGCTCGATTCGATGCAATTGTTCGGTTTTCGCGAAGATCCCGGGCAAAAAGATATTCTTGGCCCTTGGCTGGACCTGGGTAGCGGTGCCGGGTTTCCAGGCCTGGTTCTGGCCATCGCTGGGATCAAAAACATGCATCTGGTGGAGAGTGATGGCCGCAAATGCGCCTTCCTGCGCGAGGCTGCCCGGGTGACCGGCACGGAAGTCACTGTACACAATGAAAGAATCGAGACGTTGCCACCCCAGGCCGCGGCGATTATTTCCGCCCGCGCTCTGGCGCCCCTGCCCCGGCTGCTGCCCCTGGCCTATCCTCATCTGAGCCCGAATGGACAAATACTGCTCTTGAAGGGACAAGATGTTGATGTTGAATTGACCGAAGCCGCAAAATGTTGGAAAATGAAGCCACGACGTATCCAAAGCGTAACCGATGCGTCGGGATCGATTTTGCAGCTAACGGAGATCTCCCGTGTCTGATATTCGCCAATCCGAAGCGCTTCAAACAGATGTCCATCAATCGCCCCGCATTATTGCCATAGCCAACCAAAAAGGCGGCGTCGGCAAGACCACCACGGCGATCAACCTGGGCACCGGACTGGCGGCGATTGGCCGGCGGGTCCTGGTGGTGGATCTGGACCCCCAGGGCAATGCCAGCACCGGTTTGGGAATTGACCGCACCAACCGCGCGGTCAGCTCCTACGACGTCTTGATGGGTGCGGCCACGGTAGCCCAGGCCCAGGTGGAAACCAGCATTCCCGGCTTGAGTATCATTCCCTCCACCATCGATCTGACCGGCGCGGAACTGGAGTTGATCGATATGCCGCGCCGGGCCTATCGCCTGCGCGAGGCCTTGGCGCAAACCGGCGACGATCTCGACTATGTCTTGATCGACAGTCCGCCGTCCCTGAATTTGCTGACGGTGAATGCCCTGGTGGCGGCGAAATCCGTGGTGGTGCCCTTGCAATGCGAGTTTTTTGCCCTGGAAGGTCTATCCATGCTGATGAAGACCATCGAGCGCATCCGCAGCGGCTTCAATGCGGAGCTGGAAATTCAGGGCGTTGTCTTGACCATGTACGACAAGCGCAATAATCTGTCGGATCAGGTGGCCCAGGATGTGCGGGATTACCTGGGCGACAAGGTTTATAGAACCATAATTCCCCGGAATGTGCGGGTGTCGGAGGCGCCGTCCCATGGCAAACCGGCTTTGTTGTATGACCATAAGTGTGCCGGCAGCCTGGCCTACATGCAATTGGCCAGTGAAATGCTGCGGCGTGAGCGTCTAGCGGAAGCGGCATGAGCGAAGAACCCCCACGCAAGGGACTTGGCCGAGGCCTTTCGGCCTTGCTGGCGGAGGATCCCGACGACCAGCCGGCCCTGGATCGTCTGCGTGTGGGCAAGACGGTTCCCATCGAAACCCTGGTCCCTAACCGTTTTCAGCCGCGCAGCTATTTCGATCCGGAAGAATTGGAGGCTTTGACCCAGTCAATCCGGGAAAACGGCATATTGATGCCAATCCTGGTGCGCCGCGTTGACGAAGACAGCGGCAACTTCGAAATCGTCGCCGGCGAACGGCGCTGGCGGGCGGCGCAGGCGGCACAGTTGTACGAAGTGCCCATCATCGTCAAGGAGCTGAACGACAATCAGGCCCTGGAAGTGGCACTGATCGAAAATGTGCAGCGCCAGGATCTGACCCCGCTGGAGGAAGCCGAGGGCTACCACCGCCTGATGGAGGAATTCAATAACACCCAGGAAGACCTGGCCCAAACCGTGGGCAAAAGCCGTAGCCATGTAGCCAATACCATTCGCCTGCTGGCCCTTCCCGAAGAGGTCAAGGCCATGCTTCAGGACGGCCGCCTGTCGGCGGGACATGGCCGGGCCCTGTTGAGCGCGGAGGACCCGGAGACCCTGGCAAAGTCCGTGGTGCGGCGCGGCCTAAACGTACGGCAGACCGAGGCGTTGGTCAAGAAACCGCCGAAAACTGCCGTTTCCGATGCCGGAAAGGCCGGAGAAGGCGATGCCAACACCCTGGCCATGGAAAAGCAACTGTCGGAAAAGCTCGGCCTGACCGTGAAAATCAAACATCATGGAGAGCGGGGTGAGGTGCGCATTGCCTTCACCTCCCTGGATCAGTTCGACGAAATTCTCAATCGCCTGAACCAGCATATTCACGACTGATTGCCGGCCGCAACTTGGTCCTACCGCCTGGATGGGGGCCGGGCCGCGTTGGCAATGCGGATCAGGGCCCGGCCGCAGACGGCTTCCGCCGGCAGGCCGGTGGTTTTGCAATCCAACTCCGCCTCGGTCAGAATGGCCAACGCCTGGGCCAGCCGGGCAGGCCGCCAGATTTCCAGCTGTCTTTGTATAAGCTGTTGATGCTTAAAGAAAATTGGCGGCCTGTGCGACTTGATCAACTGGCCGATATTGCCGCCACTGGCAGCCTTCAGGGATAATAGGTGCAGGCGCTGCATATGGCGGATCACCGCGCGCAAAATGGCAATGGGAGACTCGCCCGCCAGCCGGCATTTGGTCAGGGCCCGCTCCAATGCAACCTGGTCACCGCCGGCGGTTGCCAGGGCGACATCATCCCGGGCCAGGGGCGCGCCGTCACCAATATTGGCCTCGGCCTCGGCCAGGGTGACCGCACCGCCGTCACGGCCCTTGTACAGGGCGAGTTTCTCCAGCTCGGACCGGGTCACCAGGCGGTCCGTGCCCAGATTGTCGCAGAGATAAGCCATGGCCGAGGGTTCCACCTGCAGGCCGTGACTGGCCAAGGTCTCGCTGATCAGGCCTTCGAGGGAGCGGCCGTCATCCAAATAGCAGGGGATCGCGGCGGCCCGTTCATGGCCTTCAAACAATTTGCGCAAACTGTCGCGGGGTCCCAAGGTGCCGGCCTCGACCACTAATAAACTGCCGTTTTCCGCGATTCCATCGTCGTCAAGGACCGCCTTGATAGCGCCACTGTGAGCATTGCCGGCGGAGGACAGGCGGACAAGGCGCCGCCCGCCCATCAGGGACAGCGCCGCCATTTCGTCAAACAGCCGGGCCGGGTCATCCTTCAAATTGGCCGGCACCAGCTCGGCCACGCGAAAGGGGTCACCGGGATCGTCCACCACGCCGGCGGCCAGCCGCCCGG
Source organism: Alphaproteobacteria bacterium (assembly GCA_030747035.1). Classification (GTDB taxonomy): domain Bacteria; phylum Pseudomonadota; class Alphaproteobacteria. The sequence continues at coordinate 11,415 of JASLLM010000129.1, forward strand.
CCCGCTCACGTACAAGGCCATTGTCTTCGCCAAACAGCAGCACCGCGACGATGGCGCTATCGGGTGCCTTCAAAAAAGCCTCGACGGATCGGTTGGCAATCTTGACCATGATTGGATGTTAGCCGCGCCGGCGCAAAAAATACACCGCGATACGGTCCTGAATGCCCTCGGCCACATTATGGGCGGCGCGTCTGCGGGCATCCCGTTTGCTGATCAGGTTGGCGTAGTCGGAACGCACCACGTTATAGGCCGCGATGGCCCGGGCCGTACCCTGCAACAACTCGGCACCGTCGCGGGTATCGGTCAGCTTAAAACTGGCCGAAAGCCGCAGATTAAACCGGGTGGCACTGTCATCCTGTTGAAATGCCAGGCCTTCCCGGCTTTCGCGCAAAACCACGGTCAGTCGAAATACTGGCTGTGCCGCCAGGCCGCGCGGGTGCATGCGGTCCAACAGCCGGTCGCGCACCAGCTGCCCGACCCGGTCGGCGATGGGCGCGACCTGAACATAGGCCATGTCGCTGATGGTGCTGCCCGAAGCGCTGGAACCCTGTCCCCCGCTGGACCGGCCATGCAGCGGTTGAAATCCGCACGCCGAGAGCAGCCCAACGGCCAGGGCGCAGAGAATTAAAGTCCTCGAACAATAGCTGAATTGTCCGCGAAACAGAGACATTCAGACAACGATATTGACGATACGGTTGGGCACCACGATGACCCGGCGCACCGCCTTGTCCGCCACGGCCGATTTCACTTTGTCCAGGGCCAGCGCCGCTTCACGCACGGTATCTTCGGATTGATCTCGCTCAATTTCTAGTGTCGCGCGCATCTTACCATTTAGCTGCACCGCGATGGTGATGCTGTCCTCGACCAGAAGGCCCGCATCGGCCTTCGGCCAGGCGGCGTCGGCCAAAAGCCCGGTTTGACCCAGCGCCTGCCAGGCTTCTTCGGCCAGATGCGGCATCATGGGGCCGATCATGATCACCAGGGCCTCAATGGCCTCCCGTTGAGCCCAGCGCTCCCCGGCCACTGCGTCGCCTGCCGCCGGATCCACCTTGAAAGCGGCCAGGCCATTGGCCAGTTCGTATAGGCGGGCCACGGATACATTGAATTGAAACCGCTCTATACCATCTGTAACTGCAGCAATCGCCTGATGGGTCAGACGACGCAATGCTGTTGCCCGCTCACTGAACGCTGCCGGTGCCGGCGTACCCGTGGCGGGCAAATCGGTCAGACTTTCATCGATCATCCGCCAAATGCGGCCGGTAAAGCGCCAGGCGCCTTCAATGCCGCCATCGGTCCATTCCAAATCCCGTTCCGGCGGGCTATCGGACAGCATGAACCAGCGCGCGGTATCGGCGCCGTAGCGTTCGATAATGTCCTCGGGATCAATGACATTCTTGCGCGATTTGGACATTTTTTCGGATCGACCAACCGCAATTTCCGCATTATCCGCTAGACGCACAACTTTGCCGGAGGCTTCGCGGCTCACTTCGGTGGGTTCTAGCCAATTGCCGCCGTCGTCGCGATAGGTCTCGTGACAGACCATGCCTTGGGTGAACAGTCCGGCAAACGGTTCGCTGACGTCCAAATGGCCGCATTGCTGAATGGCCCGGGTAAAGAACCGGGCATAAAGCAGATGCAAAATGGCATGTTCGACGCCGCCGATATACTGATCCACCGGCATCCAGTAGTCCACCGCATCCGCATCCAGGGGCCGATCG
>JASLLM010000012.1 GCA_030747035.1 Alphaproteobacteria bacterium
ATCAATCCTTATGTGGATGAGTGGGAAAAAGCGGAAATCTATCCGGCCCACCAGGTGATGAAAATATTCGCCGAGGCCGGCCTGCTGGGGATCGGCAAACCGGCGGAATATGGCGGCCTGGATCTAGATTTCTCCTATGAAATGGTTTTCGCCGAGGCCTTGGGCAACATCCGCGCCAATGGTGTCTCCACCTCCATCGGGGTGCAGACCACCATGTGCACCCCGGCCCTGGCGCAGCACGGCAGTGACGAGTTGAAACGGGAATACCTCGCCCCCACCATAGCCGGCGAGATGGTCGGCTGCATTGGTGTTTCCGAGCTATCCGCCGGCTCCGACGTGGCACAGATCAAAACCACGGCGCGGCGGGACGGCGACGACTACGTCATCAATGGCTCGAAAATGTGGATCACCAACGGCGTGCAGGGCGATTGGATCTGCCTGCTGTGCAATACCTCCACCGAGGCCAAGCACCGCAACAAGTCCCTGATCATCGTACCCTTGAAGGCCACGGGCGTCAGCGTCTCGCGCAAGCTGGACAAGCTGGGCCTGGTCTGTTCCGACACGGCGGAATTGTTCTTTGACGACGTCCGGGTCCCCGTGGGCAACCGCATCGGCGAGGAAAACATGGGCTTCGTCTATCAGATGGAGCAGTTCCAGGAGGAACGCATGTTCGCCGTGGCCCGCGGCCTGCGCGTGCTGGACATGGTGATCGAGGACACCATCGAATACACCGGCCAGCGCGAGGTTTTCGATATGCCCGTACGCGACAACCAGGTGGTCTATCACAAGCTGGCGGAGCTTCACACGGAGGTGGAGGCCTGCCGCGCCATACTGTATCAGGCGGCCGAGCGCTATTTGGCCGGCGAGGATGTGACCAAGCTCGCCTCCATGGGCAAGCTGATGATCGGCAAGCTGGCCCTGAAGGTGCCCACGGAATGCATGCAGTTCTGGGGCGGCCAGGGGGTGATGAACGAGAACTATGTCTCCCGCGCCTACCGCGACATGCGGGTTACCGCCATCGGCGGCGGGGCCAGCGAAATCATGCTGGAAGTGATTGCCAAGTCCATGGGCATTCATCCCGGCAAGAGCACCAAGCGCTAGGCGGCGGCCAATGCAGCTAAGCCACGAACATCACGAAATGCGGCGCACCACGTTGCGGGTGATCGAGGATCATATTCACCCGGATCTGGATGAATGGGAGAAGGAGCAGATTTTCCCGGCCCATTACGTGATGAAGAAATTCGCCGAGGCCGGCCTGCTGGGCATTGGCAAACCGGAACAGTATGGCGGCCTGGATCTTGATTTCTCCTTCGAAATGGTCTTCGCCGAGAGCATGGGCAATGTCCGTTCCTCCGGCATTGGCAGTGCCGTTGGCGTGCAAACCACCATGTGCACCCCGGCCCTGGTGTCCCACGGCAGCGAAGCCTTGAAACAGGAGTTTCTGGTGCCCACCATAGCCGGCGATCTGGTTGGCTGCATCGGCATATCCGAGGCTCATGCCGGCTCCGATGTCTCCAAGATCAAGACCACCGCGCGCCGGGATGGTGATGACTATGTCATCAACGGTTCGAAGATGTGGATCACCAATGGGGTGCAGGGGGATTGGATCTGCCTGCTTTGCAATACCTCCCCCCAGGGCGGGCCGCACCGCAACAAGTCCCTGATTATAGTGCCACTGAAAAGCAAGGGCGTCAGCGTCTCGCGAAAACTGGACAAGCTGACACTACGCTGTTCCGATACCGCCGAGCTGTTCTTCGACGATGTCCGCGTGCCCGCCTCCAACCTGATCGGCGAGGAAGGCCAGGGCTTCATCTATCAGATGGAGCAATTCCAGGAAGAGCGCATGTTCGTCGTCGCCCGCGGCATGCGTGCCATGGAAATGGCCATCGAGGAAACCATTGCATATACCTCCCAGCGCCAGGTCTTTGGCCAATCGGTGTTGAGCAATCAATCGGTCTATCACAAACTGGCCGCCATGCAGACGGAGGTCGAGGCCGTGCGCTCGCTGCTCTATCGCGCCACCGATGCCTACATGGCGGGCGAGGACGTGACCAAGCTGGCCTCCATGGCGAAATACATGGTGGGTAGGATGTCCATGAGCATCCCCAGCGAATGCCTGCAATTCTGGGGCGGCCAGGGGGTGATGAACGAGAACTGGATTTCCCGCGCTTTCCGCGACATCCGCCAGACCGCCATCGGCGGCGGCGCCAACGAAATCATGCTGGAGGTGGTGGCCAAGTCCCTTGGCATCCACCCGGGCAGAAAAAACAGATAATCGAGGAGGATAGGTTATGAGTGACAAAATTATCCGCATCGGCGGCGCTAGCGGCTATTGGGGCGACAGCGCCATGGCCACGCCGCAATTCCTGAAGGCCGGTGGACTGGACTACATCGTCTACGACTACCTGGCCGAGATCACCATGTCGATCATGGCGCGGGCCCGGGCCAGGGATCCGAACGCCGGCTATGCCCGTGATTTCATCACCGCCATGCTGCACCAGAACCTGGTCGAGATCGCCGGCCAGGGTGTCAAGATCATCGCCAATGCCGGCGGCGTCAATCCCCGCGCCTGCGGCGAGGCGGCCCGCGCTCTAATCGCGGACCAGGGCCTGGACCTGAAGGTCGCGGTGGTTCTGGGCGATGATTTGATGGAGCAAAAAGACCGTCTGTCGCCGAAGGAAATGTTCTCGGGCGAAAGCTTCCCCGATCCGGAAAAACTGGCGTCCATCAACGCCTATCTGGGCGCCTTTCCCATCGCCAAGGCGCTGGACGAGGGCGCCGACATCGTCATCACCGGACGTTCGGTGGACAGCGCCGTGACCCTGGGCGCCTGCATCCATGAATTCGGCTGGGGCGCGGACGAATGGGACAAATTATCGGGCGGCACCCTGGCCGGCCATTTGCTGGAATGCGGACCCCAGGCCACGGGCGGCAACTTCACCGACTGGCAATTGGTGGTCGATAGCATCGACAACATCGGTTATCCGATCGGCGAAGTCTCCGCCGACGGCAGTTTCGATGTGGTCAAGGCCGAGGGCACGGGCGGCATCGTCACCGTCGGCACCGTCTCGGAACAAATGCTTTACGAAATCGGCGATCCGCAAGCCTATATCGTGCCGGACGTGGTCTGCGATTTTTCCGATGTCAGGATCAGCCAGGTTTCCAAGGACCGGGTCAATGTTTCCGGCGCCCGCGGTTATCCGGCCACGGACACCTACAAGGTCAGCGCCACCTATGGTGACGGCTGGCGCGCCGGCACCCTGATGTCGTTCTATGGCGTCGACGCGGACAAGAAGGCGGAGGGCTATGCCAACGGCACCTTCAAGCGGGCGCGGGCCGTATTGCGCGCCTCCAACCTTGGTGATTTCAGTGAAACCAGCGTCGAGGTGCTGGGCGCTGAAAGCCAGTTCGGCGAGGACCGGCAGATTGACGGCAGCCGCGAGGTGGTGCTGAAGATGGCCGCCAAGCATCCCGAACAGGCCGGTGTCGGCATCCTTTTGAAGGAGGCGACGGGCCTCGGGCTGGCGACGCCGCCGGGCCTGGCCACCTTCGTGGCGGGACGGCCCAAGCCGTCGCCGGTGGTGCGGCTGTTTTCCTTCCTGGTCCCGAAGGATGAATTGACCATCGAGATCGATTTCGGCGACCGGGAACTCACCTTCGAACGCCCCGTCACGGAGACCTTCGCAGACGGTATGATCGAACGCCCGGGCCTGCCCGCCGCCCCCGCCAATGACGGCGAGATGGTGGAGGTGCCACTGATCGATCTGGCCTGGGGCCGCAGCGGCGACAAGGGCAACAAAGCCAATATAGGCATCATCGCCCGCGAGGCGGCTTATCTGCCCTATATCTGGGCCGGCTTGAGCGAGGATGTGGTCGCGAAGCGCTTTGCTCATTTCCTCGAGGGCGATACGCAACGCTTCCTGATGCCCGGTTCCAACGCCATCAACTTCCTGATGGACGAGGTGCTGGGCGGCGGCGGTGTCGCCTCGCTGCGCAACGACGCCCAGGGCAAGGGCTATGCGCAAGTCTTGCTGGCCCAGCCGATTTCCATACCAAAGGACATGGCGGAGAAACTTTAGATGAGCGTTTTTGCTTCCAAACTCAGCACCAACACGGAAACATTCGCGGCCAACCGCCAGGAAATGTTGTCCCTGATGGACGACTACCATGCGCTCAAGGAGCGGGCCCGGACATTATCGGAAAAACGTCGGGCCCGCTTCGAGGAACGGGGACAGTTGACACCAAGGGAGCGGCGCACCCGCCTGTTGGATCCGGGCATGCCGTTTCTGGAACTGTACAGCCTGGCCAATTATTGCGTGGATACCCCGGACCGGGAGAAATCGATACCGGGCGCCTCCTCCCTGGCCGGCATTGGTTTCATCTCCGGCGTGCGCTGTATGGTCTATGTGGATGACAGCGGCATCAATGCGGGTGCCTCGACCGCGAGATCCGGTGAGAAACTGCGCGCCTGCCTGGATGCGGCCCGGCGCCACAAGTTGCCGTTCGTGCACTTGGTGGAAAGTGCCGGTGCCAACCTGATGCAGTACCAGGTAGAATACTGGGCCCATGGCGGCGGTATCTTCTATCGCCGCGCCCTGTTGAGTGCCGCCGGTATTCCCACCATTACCGTATTGCATGGCCCGGCCACCGCCGGCGGTGCCTACATGCCGGGGATGAGCGACTATGTCATCTCCATCAAGGGACGCGGCCGGGCATCCCTGGGCGGGGCCGCCTTAACTCGGGCCGCCACCGGCGAGGTTTCAGATGAAGAGGAACTGGCCGGCACGGACATGCACGCGACCATCTCGGGTCTGGTGGAATACACCGCCGAGGATGATGCCCATGGCTTGCTGATCGCCCGCAGTTTGGTCGCCAAGCTGGATTGGAACAAGGGCTGCCCGGCACCGAAGCCGAAATCGTTCACCGAACCGCTGTACAGCCCGGACGAGATCGCCGGTCTGGTGCCCCCCGACTACCGCAAGCCCTACGAAGTGCGGGAGCTGGCGGCGCGTTTTGTCGATGGTTCCGATTTCGAGGATTTCAAACCGCGCTATGGCGTCTCCACGGTCTGCCTGCAGGCCAGCATCTTTGGCAACGCCTGCGGCATCATCGGCAACAACGGCCCCATTGATCCCGCCGGTGCCACCAAAGGCGGGCAGTTCTTCCAGCTTTGCGATCAGGCCAATATTCCGATCATCTTCCTGAACAACACCACCGGCTACATGGTCGGCAAGGAGTACGAACAGGGCGGCATGGTCAAGCACGGCTCAAAAATGATCCAGGCTGTTTCCAACGTCCGCGTGCCGAAAATCACGCTCTACATCGGCGCCTCCTTCGGGGCCGGCAATTACGGCATGGGCGGTTTCGGTTACGAACCGGACTTCCTCTTTACCTGGCCCAATGCCCTGACCGGCGTCATGGGCGGCGAACAGGCCGCCCTGACCATGGACCAGGTAGCCCGCGTCGCGGCCGAGCGGCGCGGCCAGGAGGTCGATGAGGCCGCCCTGCAGGCGCAGAAGGACAGCCTGATCGCCCATTTCGACAAACAATCCGACGCCTTCTACACCTCCGGCAGGTTGCTGGACCAAGGCATAATCGATCCTCGCGACACCCGCCGGGTCCTGGGCTTTGCCCTGGAAACCGTCTGGGAAGCCCGTAACCGCCAGGTTCAGCCGAACTCGTTTGGTGTTGCCAGACTGTAATTATTGGAGAGAGAGATGACCACTTTACCCAAGACGGAAAATATTCTGCTGGAAGAAGACAATGGCTGGCTGACCATCTGGTTCAACCGCCCCGACAACCGCAACGCCCTGTCCAAAGAGCTGACCACGGAGCTCAAGGCGGTGCTGAACGCGGTGCGCGACGACCGCGCGATCCGGGGCATCACCTTGCGCGGCAAGGGCGGCGTGTTCTGCGCCGGCGGCGATCTGAAGGGTTTCAAGAACAACTATCAGGGCGGCGGCCAGAGCGCCGAGGACATTGCCGCCTCGTCCCGCCAGGGCGGCGAGATGTTCGACCTGGTCAACGAGATGCCGCAAGTGGTGTTGATACTGGTGGAAGGCGCCGCCATGGCCGGCGGTCTGGGCATGGTCTGCACCGCCGACATCGTCGCCGTCACCAAGGACGCCAAGTTCGCCATGACGGAAACCGCCATCGGCCTGCCGCCGGCACAGATCGCGCCCTTTGTCGCACAACGTCTTGGCCTGCGCATAGCAAGGCGGCTGATGATCACGGCCTCGCGCTTCGATGGTGAGGAAGCCGGCCGTCTGGGTCTGGCCGACTATGTGGTCGATGATGCCGCCGGCCTGGATCAGATCCAGGCGGATGTGCAGAAATCGGTGATGCGTTGTGCGCCGAAGGCCAACGCCATCACCAAGGCAATCGTTCTGGCCACCCGCCATCTGGACCGCGACGGCCAGCTTGATTTTGCCGCTCAGGGCTTCGCCGAATGCATGCTGAGTGACGAAGGCCGCGAGGGCGTTGCCTCGTTCATCGAGAAGCGCAAACCGATCTGGGCCGAGAAGTAGCAATATGAGAAAATTCGAGAGTATTCTGGTCGCCAACCGGGGCGAGATCGCGGTGCGGGTGATGCGTACCGCCCAGGCCCTGGGCTACCGGGCCATCGCGGTTTATTCCGAGGCCGACGCCCAGGCGCCGCATGTCAAGATGGCTGACGACGCCGTTTTGATCGGCCCGGCGCCGGTGGGTGAATCCTATCTGGACATGGACCGCATCCTCAAGGCCGTCAAAGAAACCGGCGCCCAGGCGGTGCATCCGGGCTATGGTTTCATGTCGGAAAACGCCGCCTTCGCCGAGGCCTGCGACAAGGCGGGCCTGGTTTTCATCGGCCCGACCGCGGATGCCATCAACCTGATGGGCAACAAGGCCGAGGCCAAGCGCCGCATGATCGAGGCGGATGTCCCCTGCGTCCCCGGCTACGAGGGCGAGGATCAATCCGACGCGGCCATGTTGAAAGCCGCCGGCGGGATCGGCTTTCCCCTGATGGTCAAGGCCGCGGCGGGCGGCGGTGGGCGGGGCATGCGCCTAGTGGAGACGGCCGAGGATGTGGCCGATGCCTTGGCCGCGGCCCGCTCCGAGGCCTTGAATGCCTTTGGCTCCGACGAGTTGATCCTGGAAAAGGCCATCATCCAGCCGCGCCATGTGGAGGTGCAGGTTTTTGCCGACAGCCATGGCAACGTGATCCATCTAGGCGAGCGGGACTGCTCGGTCCAGCGCCGCCATCAAAAGGTGGTGGAGGAAGCGCCCTGCCCCGTGATGACCGAAGAACTGCGGGCCCGCATGGGCGCGGCGGCGGTGGAAGCCGCCCGCAGCATCGACTATCGCGGCGCCGGCACTGTCGAGTTCCTGCTTGATGGCGACGGCGAGTTTTATTTCCTGGAAATGAACACCCGCCTGCAGGTGGAACATCCGGTGACCGAAATGATCACCGGCCTGGATCTGGTCGCCCTGCAAATCCAGGTCGCCGAAGGCCGGCCCCTTGGCTTGAGCCAGGATGATATCACCCTGACCGGCCATGCCATCGAGGTGCGTCTGTATGCCGAGGATCCGGCCCAGGATTTCCTGCCCGTAACGGGCGGCATCGATCTGTGGCAGCCGGCCACGGGGATGGGCGTGCGCATTGATGCCGGTATCGAGACGGGGTTGGAGATTTCACCCTTCTATGATCCCATGCTGGCCAAGGTCATCGCCTGGGGCGATACCCGGGAGATCGCCCGCCATCGGCTGATCACTGCCCTGAAGGACACGGCGCTGTTCGGCACCACCACCAACAGAAGCTTCCTGATCGATGTGCTGGGCCGGGAGGCCTTTGCCAAAGGTGAGGCCACCACGGCCTTCATCGCTGAGGAGTTCACCGACGCCGATCTGGCCGCCGCCGAGCCTACGTTCGCACAGGCAGCAATAGCGGCGGTGGTGCAGTTCACCAGCGAGCGGCGCCAGGCCTTCGCCAACAGCCTGAACGTCAGCCCGGCCTTGATGGATTGGTCCAGCGGCGGTTCGCTGCTAACCCGCTACGTCTACACAGCGGGTGAGAACGAGATGGATCTGACGGTGGCGCCCGGCCATGACGGCATATATAGGGTGCGTCACGGTGACGATGAGATGCGGGTCGAAATGATCGAGTGTGGCGAGACCACGGCACGCCTGGCCGTCGATGGCCGGCGCCAGGAGGTGCTGTATTCGGCCCCCAGTCCCGGCGTGCTTGATCTGTCGGTGGATGGGCAGAGCCTGCACTTCCGCAACCGCATCGCCTTTGCCGCCGGCGCCGAAGAGGTTGTGGGCGGCGGCCATGTTGTCGCGCCGATGCACGGCAATCTGCTGGAGGTTCTCGTTTCACCGGGCGATGAGGTTACGATCGGCACCCGTCTGGCAGTGCTGGAAGCCATGAAAATGCAGCACGATATTCTGGCGGAAATCGACGGCACCGTAAGGGAGGTGGCCGCCGTCGCCGGCACCCAGGTCGCCGCCGACGATCTGCTTGTTGAAATCGAAGCGCCTGAAGGAGATTGAATCATGGACAGCCGTATTTGCGATATGTTGGACATCGAGTTCCCCTTGTTTGCCTTTACCCATTGCCGCGACGTGGTGGTGGAAGTCGGCAAAGCCGGTGGTTTTGGCGTACTGGGCGCCTCGACCATGACCCCGGAGCAGTTGGAGGTGGAGCTGTGCTGGATCGATGAGCATATCGATGGCAAACCCTATGGCGTCGACCTGCTGATACCGAACAAGTTCATTGGCAAGGACAAACGGCCGTCGGCGGACGAATATCTCGCCATGGTGCCAGAGGCGCACAAGAAATTCGCCGACGACGTTCTGGCTGCCCACGGTGTCGAGACCGGGGAAGCCGATGAGGCGATGCGGCTCGACGGCCTTGGCTTTGCCGACAACTTGTCCATGGAAGGCGCCATGGCGCATATGGATGTGGCCTTCAGCCATCCGATCAAACTGATCGCCAACGCCCTGGGCGTGCCGCCCAAGGAGATGCTGGATAGGGGGCGCCAGCACGGTGCCGCCGTCGCCGCTTTGGTCGGTACGAAAGCTCACGCCATCGCCCAGGTGCAGGCCGGCGTCGATATCCTTGTGGTGGCGGGTGGTGAAGCCGGCGGCCATTGCGGTGCCGTATCCACCATGGTGCTGGTGCCCGAGGTCTATGAAGCCGTCCAGGAACACGGCGACACGCCGATCCTGGCGGCAGGGGGCATCGTCACGGGGCGGCAGATGGCCGCGTGCATGGCCATGGGCGCCGACGGCGCCTGGACCGGCTCGGTCTGGCTGACCACCGCGGAAGCGGAAACCGCGCCGGTGGTGAAGGAGAAGATGCTGGCGGCCAGTTCGTCCGATACCGTGCGTTCGCGCAGCCGCACGGGCAAACATTCGCGGCAATTGCGCTCAACCTGGACGGATGCCTGGGAGCAACCCGATGCACCGGAACCCTTGGCGATGCCACTGCAATCCATGGTCTCGGAACCGGCCTTGGCCAAGGTCGAGAAGCTGTCGGAAGGTGGCCATGCCGGCGCCCGCGACCTGGCCACCTATTGGGTCGGCCAAGGCGTGGGCTTGATGAATGCCAGCCAATCGGTGCGTAATGTGGTCTATGATTTCAAGGAGGATTTCCTCAACGCCCATGAGCGGCTGACAAAAGCCGTCGGTGGCTAAGAAGGGATAGACCTGGAGGACGGAACCATGGACAGCCGAATTTGCGAAATGCTGGGAATAGAATTCCCCCTGGTGGCGTTCAGCCATTGCCGCGATGTTGTGGTCGAGGTCAGTAAGGCCGGCGGCTTTGGCGTCTTCGGCGCCGCCACCATCTCGGCCGAGCAGTTGGAAATCGAGCTGAGCTGGATCGACGATCATATCGACGGCAAACCCTATGGCGTCGATTTGATCCTGCCCAACACATACACCGGCAAGGGGGAAGAAAAATCGTCCCAGGATCTCCTCGCCATGCTGCCCGAGGGGCATAAGAATTTCGTCAATGAGATCCTGGAATCCCACGGCGTGCCCGCCGATGACGTGAACGACGCGGCACGCCTGGAAAGCATGGAATTCGCCTCGAACCTGAGTATCGAGGGCGCGCAAGGCCATCTGGATGTCTGTTTCTCGCATCCCATCAAGCTGATCGCCAATGCCCTGGGCGTACCGCCGAAACCCATGTTGGCCATGGGCAAGCAGCATGGTGTCGCCGTGGCCGCCCTGGTCGGTGCCAAGTCCCACGCCATCAACCAGGTCCAGGCCGGCGTCGATATTCTGGTCGTCGCCGGCGGCGAGGCCGGCGGCCATTGCGGTGCCGTATCGACCATGGTGCTGGTGCCTGAAATCCACGAGGCCATTCAGGAGCATGGCGATACACCGATCCTGGCGGCCGGCGGCGTCGTCACGGGACGGCAAATGGCGGCCTGCATGGCCATGGGTGCTTCCGGCGCCTGGACCGGATCGGTCTGGCTGACCACGGCGGAGGCGGAGACCAACCCGGTGGTCAAGGACAAGATGCTGGAGGCAAGCTCATCTGACACCGTGCGCTCCCGCAGCCGCACGGGCAAGTATACCCGCCAGCTCCGCTCCCCCTGGACCGATGCCTGGCAGCGCGACGATGCACCGGAACCCCTGGGCCTGCCCCTGCAGCGGATGCTGGCGCATCCGGCCCTGATGAAGGTGGATAAGCTGTCGCAAAGCGGCCACCAGGGCGCCAAGGACCTGGCGACTTATTATGTGGGCCAGGGCGTCGGCCTGATGAATGTCAGCCAATCCGCCGGCAGCGTGGTGCAGGATTTCAAGGAAGATTTCATCAATGCCTACGAGCGGCTGTCCAAGGCCGTCGGCGCGTAAACCGGATTAGAGGGAGACGAGACCATGTTGCAGCAGGCCCTAGACTTCAAGGCTGAAAACGATGCGCTTTACGAACTGCTGAAACCCCTAGGTGACGAGGACTTTGAACGCAAAACCCTGTTCAAGGATTGGACCATCAATGATGTCATGCAGCATCTGCATTACTTCAACTATGCCGCCCATCTCTCCTTGGATGACGAGGACGGCATCCTGAAACTGCTGGCCGACCTGCGGGCGGCGGGCGAGGCGGGCGAGGAAATGGTGCCCTACACCGACCGCATGCTGGACGGCACCAAGGGCCAGGCCCTGCTGAAGCTGTGGCATGACTATTACAACAACATGATCGGCGACTATGAAGGCGTGGATCCGAAAAAGCGCCTGAAATGGGCCGGCCCGGACATGAGCGTCCTATCCTCCGTCACCGCCCGGCTGATGGAAACCTGGTCCCATGCGCAGGCGATCTACGATGTGCTGGGCGCGGTGCGCGAGGACAAGGACCACATCAAGAACGTGGTTGTGATCGGCAACAACACCTTTGGCTGGACCTTCATCAACCGGGGCGAGGAAGTGCCGGAGGATCGGCCATATTTGAAACTAACCGCGCCGTCCGGCGAAATCTGGGAATTCAACGAGCCATCCGACAGTAACTACATTGAAGGCGCGGCCACGGAATTCGGCCAGGTCGTAACCCAATGCCGCAACATTGGCGACACGAACCTGAAGGTCGTGGGCGAGACGGCGAATAAATGGATGGCCGTGGCGCAATGTTTCGCCGGTCCGCCCCGTACGCCGCCCCCCGCCGGCGCCCGGCATATTCAGAAATAGAGAGGAAACCCATAGTGAAAACCAATAAAATCAGTCACTTCGGCGTCTTGGTGCACGATGCGGATGCCGCCACCAAATTATGGACGGAATCTTTCGGCCTGCAAAAATTCGAGGATCGTAGGATCGAGGTGGAAGGCATTCGCAGCGTTTTTGTCTCCGTCGGCGGCACCTGGGACGAGATGGTCATCGAGATCATGGAACCCCTGGACAAATCCGACATGGACAACGCCCTGTCCAGGCGCCTGGCAAAGGTCGGCGAAGGCTTCTATCACGTCTGCCTGGAGGTCGAGGACGTGGAAGGCAGCGGCAAGGAGCTGGAAGCGCGCGGCATGACCGTGCTGATGCGCGATCCCACCGAGCCCGGCGCCTCGGCCCGCTGGCTGGTGCATCCCAAGGATGCCAACGGCGTCATGGTGGAGTCCGTCAAGCGCTAGGCCCGGCAGATGCTTTAAGGCGCCGGCCACAGCGTATTGCTGCGGCCCCTGATGCGGTAGGCAAGCAGGCCAAGATATTCGTGCATGGCGGTGCCAATGTATCGCAATCCAAGGCCGGGCTTGAAGCGCAGGGCAAAGCCGCCCTTGCCGGCAGACCTGGGCTGCGGCGGCGCGGCCACGACCGGCCAGCCCTGGGTTCGAAAGACCGCCATGGCCCGGGGCATGTGCCAGGCCGAGGTGACCAGCAGCCAACGCTCCCCTGCCGCCGGCTTCGCCAGGTCCCGGCCGAACACGGCATTTTCATAGGTATCGAGGGAGGCGTTCTCCACCAGCAGACGGGACCGGTCGAAGCCCCGGCTGACCAGATAGTCGGCGATCAGCGGCCCCTCGCGCATCCCGTTCGCGCCCGCATTGCCGCCGCAGATCAACAGCCGTGCTTTTGGGTAGGCCCGGGCCAGTCGGATGAATTCAACCAATCTCGCAGCGGCGCTACCGGGCACCGCATGGCCGATTTGCCCGGAAATGTCGAGATTTACGGCTGAGCCCGAGAGCAGGACTATGCCGTCCACCGGCCCCGCCACGCCGGTCTCGATCGGTGCAAAACGATCGCTAAGGGGCGCCAGGGCCCATTCGCCGATGGGCAGAACCGCCACCGCCAGCAGAGCGAGCGTGACGATGCCCGTCAGCCAAGCGCCAAACCGGCGCCAACGTGACCATAGCAACAGGTTTGCCAGCAACAGCAGAATCAGTATCAAATTCAAGGGCTTGGCAATAATCCAGAAGATCTTTGCGGCAGTAAAAAACATTCTCTGCATCTTTCCTTCGAATCACCCGGCGGCGGCCAATAATAGTGGAAACCCGGGCGCACATCTGCGTGTGAATGACGGGGCAAGAATTCACATCGTCCGGCGGGCCGAAAAGGCTATGATGGCGGCGACATTTCTCCCCCATCCCGGACCCCACCGAAACAGAAAGTAAATTCCAGCATGGCCGTTGATGCCACCTCGGCGGAGCGCGAACCGCTTTACGCCTATCTGCGACTGGCGGCGGCGCTGACCCTGATGACCGTGGGAACGATTGGCATGTATGCCATCGTCGTCGCCCTGAAACCCATCGCCACGGAGTTCGGGGCGACGCGGTCCGCCGCCTCGGTTGCCTACGCGGTCACCATGATCGGTTTTGGCGCCGGCGGCATCATGATGGGCCGCTGGTCAGACCGCGTCGGCGTGATGTGGCCCTGTCTTGCCGGCAGCCTCATGCTGGTGCTTGGTTTCGTGCTGGCGGCGTGGGCCGACAACCTGTGGCAACTGTATCTGGCCCAGGGCCTATTGATCGGCGCGCTGGGCAACGCGGCGCTGTTCGCGCCCCTGGTTGCCGATACCACGTTGTGGTTTCACCGCCGGCGCGGCATGGCCGTGGCCATCGTCGCCTCCGGCAATTACCTGGCCGGCGTGGTCTGGCCGCCCGTGGTGCAGTATTTCATCGACGCCTCGGACTGGCGCGCCACCTATACCGGCATCGGTATATTCTGCCTGATCGTCATGCCGCCGCTTTGCCTGATGCTGCGCCGGCGGCCGCCGGCGGTTTTGGCGGCAGCAGCGGAGTCGGAGGTAACGGCGGCCCAGCCGCTTGGCCTGGCGCCCAACGGATTGCATGGACTGCTGTGTATCGCCGGCATCGCCTGTTGCGTCGCCATGGCCATGCCCCAGGTTCATATCGTCGCCCATGCCACGGATCTTGGCCACGCGGCCCAGCGCGGGGCGGAAATGCTGGCCCTGATGCTGGCCACGGGGATTATCAGCCGCCTGGCCTTCGGCTGGATTTCCGACCATATCGGCGGTTTGGCCACCTTGCTGCTGGGCGGCAGTTTGCAGGCGGCCATGCTGTTCCTGTTCATGTTCGCCGAGGGTTTGAGCACGCTGTACCTGATGTCGGCGCTGTTTGGCTTGAGCCAGGGCGGCATCGTGCCCGCCTACGCCATCATCGTGCGGCGCTTTTTCGCCCCCGGCCAGGTCGGCTGGCGTATCGCCCTGGTGCTGTCCATGACCCTGCTGGGCATGGCCCTGGGCGGCTGGCTGGCTGGCCTGCTCTATGACCTGACCGGATCCTACCGCATGGCCTTCATCAATGCGCTCGCCTTCAATCTGCTCAATATGGCGATCGCCGGGGCTCTGTTGCGGCGGGCCCGCCAGGCGTTATGATACGGGTCAACTGTCCATATCCTGGTGCCAATAGAAGGAGAATTCGCCATGGCGGCTGAAAACGGTGTGCAGAAACTGGTTCTGGACCAGGTCGAGCTGGAACAGGTGGGCAAGGGCATGAGCCGTCGCCTGATCTGGGGCAGCGAGATGATGATGGCGCGGATCAGCCTGGCCGCCGGCACCTCCGTGCCCAAGCATCAGCATGCCAACGAGCAGATCACCTATCTGTTGGCGGGCGAGATGGATTTTCGCTTTGGCGAGGATGGCGGCGACCAGCGCCATATCGGCGCCGGAGAGATCCTGGTAATACCCGGCGACATGCCTCATGCGGCGGAGGTGCTGGCGGATGCGGAAGTGATTGAACTGTTTTCGCCGCCGCGTCAGGATTGGATCGACGGCACGGACAGCTATCTGCGCAGCGCCGAGGACTAACGGCGCATTGCTTTTGGGGAGGCAAAGATGATCAAGCCACAGCTTACGCACGTTGGCATCTATGTTAACGATCTGGCCAACATGAAGCGCTTTTATACGGAAGTTTTCGGTCTTACGGTTACGGACCAGGGCGGCCCGCCGGACTTCCATCTGGACATGGTCTTCATGTCGGCCGATCCGGGGGAACATCATCAATTCGTCATGGTTGCCGACACCGAAAAGTCGGCGGCGAACATGGCACAGCAGATTTCGTTCCTGGTGCAATCTCTGGACGAGATGCGCACCATGCACGATAGGATCGAGTCCGAGGGCCTGGCAATCAAGCGCATGGTCACGCACGGTAATGCCTGGTCGTTCTATTTCAACGACCCGGAAGACAATTATATTGAGGTCTATGCCCACACGCCCTGGCACATCCCACAGCCGGTGGGCGTGCCTTTTGATCTGAGCCAATCCGATCAGGAAATCATGGCCCAGACCGAGGCGCTGTGCCGGGACACCCAGGGTTTCACCAGCCGCGAGGAGCGGATCGCCGCCATGCGGGAGATGATCGGAAGTTAGGAACCAACTGAAGCTCGCACTGTTCGATGGGGGAATTGAACATGACAACGGTACTTTCTGATTTGGGGGAGTTCAGCGTGGATGCGGATGGGGGCGAAGGCCTGTGGCTGGGCGCCGGCGAGGCGGCGGCGGCGACGGGATGGAGCCTCAAACCCGAGGGACTATGCCGGGGCGACGTTTGCGTGCCCGTTCCCAACGACCGGGCGCAAGCTTTCGCCGCCGATGGCAAAGTCAATCTGGCCGCATTTTGGGACCATATGAGCATGCCCGCGGCGCATAGCCGGGAAGGCGACGTCTGGGCCCTGGGCGAAGCGTCGGCGGTCCGGGCCAATGACCTGCGTTCCCTGCAGGCTCCCGATTTCACCCTGCCGGACCTGAACGGCGTTGGACACAGCCTGTCGGACCACCGCGGCAAGAAGGTTCTGCTGGCCACCTGGGCCTCCTGGTGAGGCTGCCGTAATGACTTGTCCGTGTGGCAAGAACTTTACAATGATCTGCAGGAGCAGGATTTCGTGGTCATCGCCGTGGCCATGGACAGCCGCGAGGATGCCGCCCGCCCCTGGATCGAGGCGGCGGCGCCGGCCTATCCGGCCCTGATCGACCGGGATCACCGCCTGGCCGAACTCTACAACATGGTCAACGTACCCCAGGCGGCCTGGATCGATGAAAGCGGCCGCATTGTGCGGCCGGCGGAAAACGCCGGGGCCTACGAGGCCTTCCGCTCGCTGGATTTCGAAACCATGACGGTGCCGGAGGACAAGATGGCGACGGCGGCGGCGGCCAAGGCAACCTATGTCGACGCGGTTCGCGACTGGGTTTTGACCGGCCGGGACAGCAGCCATGTCTTCACCGCCGAGCAGGCCAGCGCCCGCACGGCTGTGCCCAGCGAGGAAATCGCCAGGGCCCATTGCCATTTCCGTCTGGGACAATTTCTGTTGCGTCATGACCGGGCGGAGGAAGGCAGGGAGCATCTGGCGGAGGCCTCGCGCCTGCACCCACGCTCGTGGAACATCTGGCGCCAGGCGGCGGAGGTCAACGACATGGGCCTGGCCGCCGGACCGGATTTCTGGGACCGGGTCAATGCCTTGGGCGATGACTATTATTATCCGCCGGTGGATATGGCGGGCATGCCCAAATAGGGTCGCCCCCGGGCGCCGGGTGGCCTCTATCGTCCCTCGCGTTGCCAGGCCAGCATGGTCAGGCCAAGGAACAGCAGCAGCACCAACAGGCCCGGCAACAGGGGCGTCTGTTCCACGCCGCTGACGGTGTATTCACCGCTGGCGCGCAGGCCCAGCCAGCCCTGGCCGCGGTTGATCCGGTCCGGCTTGACCCGGCGAATATCGGGCATGCCGTCCGCCAACCAGAAGGCGCCGCCGCCGCTTTGCGCCAACAGCTCCTTGAACTTCGCGGGCGAGGCGCGCATATCGGCATATTCCACGGGGTTGATGTCACCCACCGCGCTGATCGTCCGGTGCTTGCCGTCAGCGAGGCGGTACAGCCCCGGTTCAGCCACTGTCAGGCTGCCGGTCTCCAAGCCCCGGCCATTATCCTTCAAGGTAATGGGGCGGACTTCGCCGGATGGGGTGGTGACCTGGATCGTTGCGTTGTCCGGACTCAGGCTGCGCCGCTGGATCAACAATTGGTTGCCGTTGGCCCGGGCCCGCAGGTCTTCTTCCTCCAAGTCCGGTTCCTGCATCAGCCAATGGGCGATGCGGCGCAGCAGTTCCGCCTGCGGCCCGCCGCCTTCAAAGCCACGGGTCCACAGCCAGGCATGATCCGACAATAGTTGCGCCACCCGGCCTTCGCCGATACGGGCCATGATCAACAGCGGCTTTTGGGCGGCACCGCGCAGCAGGATATCCCCCTTCACCCTGTTGACATCGATCTGGCGGAACCAGCGGCTCCAGGCGGGCGCTTCACCCTTGGCGCCAATGCCGCTGAGCGTGGCCGTCACCGGATGGCGGCGTCCCTTATCCGTGGGCAGGGGACGGAAGCCGATCTCCTGCACCGTGCCGGTGGGTTTGGAGGGCAGGATCGCACCCAGGGGGGTGCGCGACAAGCTTACCGGCGAGGCGAAATCAGGTCCCACGGCTGTCAGAACCGCACCGCCCCGGTGCACATATTCCGCAACGTTTTGCAGATAGATGCTGGGCAGCACACCCCGGCGGCGGTAGCGGTCAAAGATGATCAGGTCGAAATCATCCAGCTTGTCCTGAAACAATTCCCGAGTCGGGAAGGCGATCAGGGAAAGCTCGTTGATCGGCGTGCCGTCCTGCTTGTGCGGCGGTCTGAGAATGGTGAAATGCACCAGATCAACCGACGGATCCGATTTTAGAATATTGCGCCAGGTGCGCTCTCCCGCATGGGGCTCGCCGGAGACCAGCAGCACCCGCAGGCGTTCCCGCACGCCATTGACAATCAATACCGCGCGGTTGTTCTTCAGGGTCAGCTCGTCAGGGCCGGCATCGATCTCCAATTCCAGCACCGTGGCGCCACCATGGTTGAGGCGGAAGGGAAAGCTGCGGGTCTTGCCGACGGCGATGCTGCGGCTGTCCAGCGCACCGCCATCCCGGCGCAAGCGAAGTCGGGTGCGATCGCCGCCGCTTTCAACGCGCTGATCGCCGGCGCTGTCCTCCACCCGCAAGGTCAAATTCAAGGTCTCGCCGACGATGCCGTAGCTGGGCGCCTTTACCACCACCAGACGGCGGTCCCGCTCACCCCGTTGACCACTCAAAAGTAAATGCACCGGGCCGCCCAAATCCACGCCATCGGTCTGTTTCGGTACATCGTGCACCTGGCCGTCGCTGATCACGATGATGCCGGCAACCCGGCGGTTGGGCACATCGCGCAGGGCCCGGCGGATGGCAGCGAACAGATGGGTGCCGTCGGGCAGCAGATTGTCGCCGCCTTTCGTCTGGCCAGCCAGGCCGGCGCGCAACACCCGCAGTTCCAGATCCGGGCGGCCGCGCAGTTTCTGTTCGACCCTTTCCAGGGCGGCCTCGGTCTGTTTCTGCCGCCCGCCGATCCGCTGGCTGATGGATTGATCCACCACCACCAGGGCAACATCGGGTACCGGATTGCGCTGTTCCTGGACCAGTGACGGATTGGCCAGGGCCAGCAACACCGCCGCCAAGGCCAGCAAGCGCCAGGTGGTGCCGCCCGAACGGCGCCAAAACGCCACCGCCAACAGGGCCGCGGCAAGCAGGGCCACGGCCGCCAACAGCCACCACGGCAGGCTTGGGTCGAAGCTGATGCGGGAAAAGCTGGTCATGCCGCCCTATTGCCCCAGCCGTTCAAGAATGGTCGGTATATGCACCTGATCGGATTTATAATTTCCGGTCAGGGCATACATCACAAGATTGACGCCGAAGCGGAAGGCCATTTCCCGCTGCCGCGCGCCGCCGGGCGTGGGCAGCACCAGGGGCTTGTGACGTTCATCCATGGCCCAGGCGGCGGCCCAGTCGTTGCCGCCGATGACCAGCGCCGAAACGCCGTCGTTCAAACCGCCCGGGCGGCGTTCCACCCACACGGGACCACCCACATAGCGGCCGGGAAACCCCCGCAGCAGGTAAAATGACCGGGTCAGAACATGCTCCTCGGGAACCGGCGCCAAGGGCGGCGTATCAAGCCGGGAGAGCAGTCGGCGCAGGCGTTCGCCGCTGCCGCCGCTATTGTTCAGGCCCAGACGGCGGCGTAGCGCTGGCAAACTGTTGCCGCCGTCGCGGCTGTCAAAGACGATGGTGCCACCGGTACGCATGAACTGCGAAATCCGCGCAATGGCCTGATCGCTCAAGGCCGGCTGGCTGGGCACGATCGGCCAATACAGGATGGGGAACAGCACCAGGGGATCCTGCTCCACATCCACCGCCATGGGCGCTTCCGGTTCGATCGAGGTGCGCAGACGAAGAATATCGCTCAACCCTGTCAGGCCGGCGCGGCTCATCTCGTCAACCTGGGCATCGCCGGTCAACACATAGGCCAGACGGGTATCCAATGCCGCCGCCATGGCGAAGCGGTCGGCGGCGCTAAACTGCTGCGCCGATGCGCCGCCATCGGGCAACAGCAGAAAGAGCGCCAGGATCAGGCCGCCATCCCTTACGGTTCGGACGCCCGGCCGCAACAGGCCGCGCAGGGCCAGAACCGCCACCAGGTCCACCAGGGCCAGCAGCACCGCCGCCAGCAACAGCCACGGCTTCAGATCCACTTCCCGGCCCTGCTGGTAGCTGCCCATGACCGCCGGCACGGACAATTGCTGGATCGGACGAAGGGCTTGCCAGGTCTGGCTCAGGTTCAGGGCCCGGCGGTCATCCTCCCGCCCGTAATAGCCCGGCGGGTTTTTCGGGCCCGCCTTGACCTGATCAAGCTGCGCCGCGTCAACCGGCTCGGCACCGGCGATGGGCGGACCCAGGGTGCCGAAGCCGTCCAGGCTGGCCAGGGGCGGCAGCTCACGGCGGACCGCGGTTTCGCCAACGGCGGTGACGCCCCGCGACATCGCGGTCAGGCGGCGCATCATGTTCACGAATAGTCCCGACAGGGGCAGATTGGACCAGGATGCATTGGCGGTAATGTGAAACAGTACCAGCCAACCCTGCCCCCTGGGCCTTGCCGTGACCAGGGGCGTGCCGTCGGCCAGGCTGGCCCAGGTGCGCTGGGCCAGATCCTGGGACGGTTGCGCGAGGACCTGACGCTTTATCAGAACATCTCCCGGCACGGCCAGGCCGTGAAAGGGGCTATGCTTGGGAAAGGCGGCCAGGCCGGCCGGTTGTGACCAGGACAGGGAACCACCTAGGGCGCGGCCGCCCTGGCGCAGCGTAGTGGGAATAAGCTTGTCGGGTCCCTGCGCCAGATGCGGTCCGGCGAAGCGGATCAGCATGCCGCCGTCCGTCAGCCATTGCTCCAGGCTTTGCTGCTGGGCCTTGGGCAAACGGCCTATATCGGCCAGGACCAACACCGCCAGGGGCCGCCGCAAAAGATTCTCGATCTCTCCCCGGCGCAATTCGGCATAGGGCTGCAGGGCCCTTTCCAGATAGTACAGGTTGGACAGCAGCGGCTGCGCGCGCTCTTCCACCGCGCCGCCGGAAACCAATCCCACGGGCCGGCGCCGCCAGCGTTCATCCAGCAGGAC
This sequence comes from Alphaproteobacteria bacterium, assembly GCA_030747035.1. Classification (GTDB taxonomy): domain Bacteria; phylum Pseudomonadota; class Alphaproteobacteria. The sequence continues at coordinate 20,424 of JASLLM010000012.1, forward strand.
GCTGGCCGCGGCGGAGCCCGCACCGGCCAATTCCAGGCGCAAGGCCCGGTTGCGCAGTTCGCCGGGCAAGGCAATGTCGACCGTCGCGCGGTCCTGACCAATCAGGAATTGCGCCTGGCCTTGTCCCAGCACCCGGCCCCTTTCGCCCAAGGCACGCACCGTTGCCCGGGCCAGGCCCTGTTCCCCGGCCCGGAGAATGGTGGCGGTCAAACCCTTGCGGCCCAGAACCGGCGGCAGCAAGGCCATGGCCCGGCGTCCGGGTGCTTGTTGCAGCAGGTGCAGGGGACCCATGACGGCCAGCGTAGTGGCAAGATTCTTTCGCCCCACGCCATCGATACCGTCGCTTAGCCAATAGACCGTCGGTTTCTCATCAAAGCTCAAATCCTGGACGGCAGCGGCCGCGGCGGCGCGGTCCGTGGACCAGGGTTTCGGCTGCAGGGCGCGCAGGATCGGTTCCGCCTCGGCCGCCTGCAACAGGCCGCTGGTCCGCAGCTGACCGCCGCCGCCCGGCGGTGCCGTGGTCAGCACCAGCACCGGGCGCTGCTGCCGCTTGGCGCGCTCCACCAATGTCAGGGCGGTTTGCTGGCGCAGCGACCAGCCGGGCGCCGCGGCCCAGCCATCGTCGAGCACCAGCACGATGGGACCTTCGCCGGATAGATCGGCGCCGGGATGCAACAAAGGATGGGCCAGGGCAAATACCGCCAGAGCGGCCAGCAGCAGGCGCAACAAGGCCAGCCACAGGGGTGTCGCGGCCGGTGTCTCCTCCTCCGCCCGCAGGCCAAGCAGGATGCGGATCGGCGGGAAGCGCACCCGGCGCGGTGCCGGCGGCGTGATGCGTAGCAGCCACCAGATTATGGGCAGCGCCGCCAGGCCCAGCAACATCCAGGGCGCGGTCAGGGCAATGGGTCCGAGTGACAGCATGCCCTAGGGTCCGGACCTGCCGCCCAGGCCGCCGCCCACATTGACGCGCAGATTGCCGGCCAAATTATTGCTGAGGGCATTGTACAATGCCAGCAACACCGTCTGCGGCGGCCGGTCCGTGCGGTGAGCGGCAAAGCCCCAACCGGCCCGGCGGGTGATGTCGCGCAGGCTTTGCCGCCGGGCGGCCATGCGCTGGAGATAGCCGTCACGCAGGCTTTCCACGCGGCCAATCAGCAGACGGCCTTCATCCTCGGGCCCTTCGAACTCGGTGCGGCCCAGAAACGGCAGATCTTCTTCCGCCGGATCCAGGATCTGCACCAGCTGGCCGCGGGCGCCCTGATCCGCGAAACGTTCAACCATCGCCTCAACCTCATCCATGGGCGCCAGGAAGTCGCCGAACAGCACCAATTGGGCAAAGCGCGGCAGCCGGCCCGCTTCGGGCAGGCCCGATTGAGCCGGGGTAATGCCGCGGCGCGCCTGCAGATGTGCGCCCAGGCGGTTCAGGGTGGCGCGGCCGCCCGTGGCGGTATTGTCCTGTCCGTATAGTCCGACATGCTCGCCGCCGCGCAGCAGCAAGGATGCCAAGGCCAGCAGCAGCAGATCGGCGCGGTCCTGCTTGCGCTCCACCTCGGCCCCGGACTGATAGTCCATCGAGGCGGAGCGGTCCCGCCACAACCAGACGCTTTGCGCCGCTTCCCATTCGTTCTCCCGGACAAAGGTTTTCTGGCTTTTCGCCGATTGCCGCCAATCGATGGCCGAGGCGCTGTCGCCGCCCTGATAGCGGCGGTATTGCCAAAAGGTCTCGCCGCTTCCCACCCGCCGGCGGCCATGCACCCCCTGCACCACGGTCGCCGCGACGCGTTCGGCCGCCACCAGCAAGGCCGGCAGGGCGGCGGCCAACTGTTCCGCCGCGGGGCCAATCCTGTTCGGGGCGGCCGCCACAATTCCCCGCCTAGGCCAGGGGCTCGGCGAGGCGGCTGATAACCTGCGCCAGGGTAATGCCGTCGGCCCGGGCGGCAAAGGTCAAGGCCATGCGGTGGCGCAACACCGGGCCAGCCAGGGCCAGCACATCGTCGATCGAAGGTGCCAGGCGTCCATCCAGCAAGGCGCGGGCGCGAACCGCCAGCATCATCGCCTGGCTGGCCCGGGGACCCGGACCCCAGGCGACCTGTTCGCTGATACCCTGCACCGGACTGTCCTCCGGCCGGCCGTTGCGGACCAGATTCAGGATCGCCTCGACCACGCTGTCGCCGACGGGAATATGGCGGATCAATTCCTGGGTGGCCCGCAGTTGTTCGCCATCCATTACCGCTTCGATGGGCGCCTGCTCACCACCCGTGGTAGCGATCAACATGCGCCGTTCCGCCTCCCGGTCCGGATAATCCACATCGATCTGCAACAGAAAGCGGTCCAATTGCGCCTCGGGCAGGGGATAGGTGCCTTCCTGCTCCAGCGGGTTTTGTGTCGCCAGCACGTGAAAAGGCTGCGGCAGGGGATGATGCTGTCCGGCGATGGTAACGAACTGTTCCTGCATTGCCTGCAGCAGGGCCGATTGCGTGCGCGGGCTGGCCCGGTTGATTTCATCCGCCATCAACAGTTGGCAGAACACTGGGCCGGGAATGAAGCGAAAGGTCCGCTTGCCGCTATCCGCCTCCTCCAGCACCTCGGAACCTAGAATATCGGCGGGCATCAGATCCGGGGTGAACTGCACCCGTTTCTCGGCCAGGCCGAAAACCGTCCCCAGGGTTTCCACCAAACGGGTCTTGGCCAGCCCAGGCACGCCGATCAGCAGGCCATGGCCGCCCGCCAGCAGGGTAATCAGGGTTTCATCGACCACTGCCTCCTGGCCGAAGATGACCCGGCCGATCATTTGCCGTACCCTGGCAATACGCTCGACGGCGGCCTCGATATCCGCAATCAATTTTTTGTCGGTTTCGCTGACGGATGCCATGTTGTCCACTATATTGAAGAGTCCCCTGTTTTGATCTAGCCGACAGGGTAACGTTTACGCGAGCGTAGGGCTAGCCGAACCATGGAGTCGCAGGGGACAAATCGCGGATAGATTTGGACCCCGCACGGGCAGGGCCAACTTGAAAGAACCGATGCTGGACATGATGCCGGATATTCAGGCGATCGCGGCCCAGTTGCCGAAGGGCAAGCTGCCGCCGGTGGAAACATGGCAGCCGGATTTCAGCGGCGCGTTGGATATGCGCATTGACCGCGACGGCACCTGGCATTATCAGGGCTCCCCCATCAAACGGCCGGCCATGGTCAAGCTGTTCGCCTCGATCCTGCGCCGGGACGCGGATCAGACCTATTACCTGGTTACGCCGGTGGAAAAATTCTCCATCACGGTCGATGACGCGCCGTTTCAGGCCGTTGCGATGACGGTTCACGGCAGCGGGCGGGAACAGGTTCTGACCTTCCGCAGCAATGTGGATGACGAGGTCATGGCGGGGCCCGAGCATGCCATTCGGATGGAAATCGACCCGGAAACCGAAGAGCCCTCGCCATATGTACATATCCGCGGACGTTTGGAAGCGTTGATCAGCCGTGCCATCTTCTATGATCTGGTTGATCTGGCGGTTGAGGAGACGGTTGACGGCGGCAGCCAGCTTGGGGTCTGGAGCGCCGGCGTCTTTTTTCCCTTTGCTTCGCCTGACGGCGCATCTGGTGTAATATCATGAGAGCCAAAGAGGAGCCGCAGTTGCGCGACCTTATTGTATCCAAGCTTCGACCCGTGGTGGATTCCCGCGCCTACGATGATCTGCGCCCCTCTACCGGCGACCATGATCTAAATCCCTTCATGCAGGATTGGGTGGATCCCGACGAACGCCTGAAACCCGCCGCCGTGCTGGTTCCCCTGATCGAGCATAACAGCGGTCTGACCGTGCTTTTGACCAAACGCACCGACCATCTGCATCACCATGCGGGCCAAGTGAGTTTTCCCGGCGGCCGGGTGGAGGAAGACGACCTGGATGTGGTCGACACCGCCCTGCGCGAGACCGAAGAGGAAATCGGTCTGGACCGCGCCTATGTGGAAATCGCGGGATATCTCGATGCTTACGAAACCGGAACGGGTTTTCACGTGACACCGGTTGTGGGTTTCGTGCGCCTGGGTTTCGATCTGAATGTGGATGATTTCGAGGTCGCGGAAGTCTTCGAGGTACCGCTGGAATTCCTGTTCGACCCAACAAACCATCAACGGCATAGCCGGGAATGGAATGGCCACAAGCGGCAGTACTACGCCATGCCCTATGGTGAATTCTACATCTGGGGCGCCACGGCGGGGATGTTGATGAACCTGTACCGGCGCGTCCACGATCTGCTGTAGCCCGGAGCACCAGCGTGATCCACAAGATTCTCTACCACCTTATTCCATTTCTGCTGCCCTTCATCGCCTATGGCCTGTATCTGTTCGCCACGCGGCGGGCCCGGGCCCAGGAACGGAAGGAGGGCCGGGCATTTGACGAGACGCCCTGGTTTTGGCTTTTTGCATCCGGCCTGGGGTTCTTGGTCCTGTCATTGATCGCGGTTTGGCTGTTTACCGGCGCCCCGGCGGGCGGCAGCTATGTCGCGCCGCATGTTGAAGACGGCAAGATCGTGCCCGGCAAGTTCGACTAGCACGAAACCATGACGCGGCTTGCCCAACAGCCCTGGTTGACATCCACCGCGTCCCGTTCGCTGCTGGCGGCCCTGGCGGGGGCGGGGGCGACCCCGCGCTTTGTCGGCGGCTGCGTCCGCGATGGCCTGTTGGGCCGCGCCAGCAAGGATCTGGACATCGCCATCGACCAGGCGCCCGAGGACAGCATGGCGTTGCTGGAGACGGCAGGGATCAAGGTCATTCCCACCGGTCTGAAACACGGGACCATCACCGCCCTGGCGGAGGGTCAACATTTCGAAATCACCACCCTGCGGGTGGATGTGGAAACCTTCGGGCGTCACGCCAAGGTCGCCTTCACGGACGACTGGCAAGAGGACGCCGCCCGGCGCGATTTCACCATCAACGCCATCTATGCCGATAGGGATGGCCAAATATACGATCCGGTCGGCGGCCAGGCGGATCTGGCCGCGGGCCGGGTGTGCTTTGTCGGCGACGCGGCACAGCGGATAGAGGAAGACAAGCTGCGCATACTGCGTTTTTTCCGCTTTTTCGCACTGTTCGGGCGGGGCGAACCGGATAGGGGCGCACTGGCCGCCTGTACCGCCGCCGCGCCCGGCATCGCGGGTCTGAGCGGCGAGCGGGTGCGCGATGAAACCTTCAAGCTGCTGGCCGCCGCCGACCCCCTGCCCAGCCTGCAACTGATGGCCGAGGCGCATGTGCTGCAGCAGATCCTGCCCGATGGCTTTGACCTGGAGCGGCTAGCTCGCACGGACGGCGATCCCCTGCGCCGCCTATCCGCCATCGCCACGACTGGCGCGGCGGCCATCGCGGAACGTCTGCGCCTGTCGAACAAGCAAACCGGCCGCCTGGGCTTCCTGATGGCGCCGCCCGCGAACCTGAGCGCGGACATTACCCGCCCCTCCCTGCGCCAACTGCTGTACGACCACGGCGCCGAGGGGATCGGCGATCTGGCCCTGCAACAGGGCCTGCCGGAACTGCTGCCCCGTATCGATGAGGCGAAGCCGCCGCCCTTCCCCCTCAAAGGCAGCGACGCCCTGGCCCTGGGCATGCGCCCCGGCCCCAATGTCGGCCAGAAATTACGTGCGCTGGAAGAAGCCTGGCGGGCCGATGATTTCGTGGCCAGCCGGGATCAATTATTGGCCGAATTGGCCCGGCGCAAATAGGCGGCGGCAATGGAGGCCGTCCCGCGAATGAGGGTATTTCCCATGGCTGAAGATACAACACTATTCCGATTTCACTGGCCGGACGGCGTCACGGCCGAGGGGCGCGGCCTGGATGTGGCCGATGCCCTGGAAAAGCTTGGCTTCGGCGCGGAGGCGGCGAAAACCCTGGTCTATTACGAGGTGTTGCAGGAAACCCCAGAAGATCAGGCGCGTAATGAAATGATCAAGGATGCCTATCGGTAAGAAAAACCCTTCCGCGCGGGACGCGGAAGGGCATTTAAATGCTTGGTATTCTTGATCTTCTGTCATTGGTCGGAGTGAGAGGATTTGAACCTCCGACCCCCGCCTCCCGAAGACGGTGCTCTACCAGGCTGAGCTACACTCCGGCAATTGCGCCCGGCACCAATCAATCTTGATCGCGGCGGACCGCGTGCTTATAGCGTCCATGAAGTGGCACGGCAAGATATCGATTTGATTTTTGAGGCCGCGACGGCGGCCCGGCGCTGATGCGCCGCCCACCCTATGTCTCTCGGGGAGCAGTGCGTTACTGCGCACTGCGTGAACGGCAAGATTTAATAAGCCCGCTCGATACAGAAATCGACCACGTCGACCAGGGCGCGCTTGGCCTCGCCGTCGGGGAAGATGCCCAGGCCATCGCGGGCCATGGCGCCATAGTGGCGCGCCCGTTCGATGGAATCGTGCAGGGCGTCATGGCGCTGCAATAGCGCCATGGCGTGATCCAGGTCGCCGTCCTTTTGTTCGCATTTGCCGATGCAGCGGCTCCAGAAGGCGCGCTCGTCCTCGTCACCCCGGCGGTAGGCCAGCAGGACCGGCAAGGTTACCTTGCCCTCGCGAAAATCGTCACCCACCGTTTTGCCCAGCGTGGCCTGTTGGGCCGAATAGTCCAGGGTGTCGTCGACAAGTTGAAAAGCGATACCAAGGTTGCGGCCAAAAGCCTCCAGGGCGTCTTCCTCGACCGCGCCGCGGCCGGCAATGACGGCGCCGATACGGCAGGCGGCGGCGAACAGCGCGGCGGTCTTGGCGGCCACGACGTCGAGGTATTTTTCCTCCGGTATCCCGACGTTGTTCAGGGTTTCCAGCTGCATCACCTCGCCTTCCGAGATCACGGCGGAGGCATTGGCCAGCACGCGCAGCACTTCCAGGCTGCCATCCTGAACCATGATCTGAAAGGCGCGGGAGAACAGGAAATCGCCGACCAGAACGCTGGGCTGATTGCCCCAAAGCACGTTCGCCGTGGCATCGCCCCGGCGCAAATTGCTTTCGTCCACCACATCGTCATGCAGCAGCGAGGCGGTATGGATAAACTCCACCGCCGCCGCCAGTCCGATCTGGCGTTCGCCCACGTAGCCGCAGAGCCGCGTGGTGGCCAGGGTCAGCATGGGCCGCAGGCGCTTGCCGCCTGAGGCGATGATGTGCCCGGCCAATTGCGGGATTAAGGGCGCCCGGCTGTGCATGCGATCCAGGATAGTATGGTTGACCTTGATCAGGTCATCGCCAACCAGCTGCATCAGCGGTTCCATCGAGGGCCGCCGGGGTGCTGTCCCTTCCAACTGTACTACATCCGCCACCGAGCGTTCCTCTGGTTACCCGCGACTTGCCGCCGCTAGCTCTATAGACTGCATTCATGGGTCATAATGCAAGGGCGCAATGACGGCTATTGCAAGACGAGGGTCCGATGATCGAACTGCTGCGCAGCAATGACATGGTGTTACTGTCGTGGGTGGAGGTCTATTTGCGCGACGCCGGCATTGAGAGCGTGCTGCTGGATCAGCATATTTCCGTCGTCGAGGGCTCCATCGGCGCCTTCAACCGGCGCCTGATGGTGCTGGACGAGGATGAGGCGCGGGCCCGCGGCCTGCTGGCGGAGGCGGATATCGATGCCTACGAACCCCGATAGCGCGGTTGCCATTACCCAGGACGGCCTGCTCGACCGGCGTATTACATTGCGCCAGCCGCGCCACGGCTACCGGGCCGGTGACGACGCGGTCCTGCTGGCGGCGGCGGTACCGGCCAAAGCGGGACAGGCGGTGCTGGACGCCGGCGCCGGTGTTGGCGCGGTTTCCCTTTGCCTGGCCTGGCGCTGTCCCGATCTGACGCTGCACGGCCTGGAACTGCAGCCCGAACTGGCGCGCCTAGGCGGGGACAACATCGCCGGCAACGGGCTGGCGGACAGAGTTGCCATCCTGCAGGGCGACATCCGGCAGCCGCCGGCGGAGATCGGCCAAACCGTATTTGCTCACACGGTCTGTAATCCGCCGTTCCATGTGGCGGGCCGCGCCTCCGCCCCGCCCGACCGGAGCAAGGCTATCGCCCATGGCGAGGGCGAAACGCCCTTGCAAGACTGGCTGGCGTTTTGTTTGCGGCGAACCGTATCGGGGGGCAGCGTCACCATCATCCACCGCAGCGAGCGCCTGTCGGCGGTCCTGGCCGGTTTACGCCAAGGCGCCGGCGATATTGTGGTCTTTCCCCTTTGGGCCCGGCCCGGCCGCCCGGCCAAGCGGACCATCGTCCAGGCTAGGGTCGGCGCAAAGGGTCCGGATGTCATGCATCCCGGTCTGTGCCTGCTGGACGCCGACGGCAACGACAGCGAAGCGGCCAGAAAGGTACTGCGCGACGGCGCGGCCCTGGATCTGTCTAGCTGACGGTGATAAGCGGCTCGCCGGCACCGCAATGGCCAATGACGGCAGCGGCATCGAAGCCCCTGCCATGGAACAGCGCCAGGACCTCGTCCGCGCCCGACGGCTCGACGGCCACCAGCAGGGGACCGGCGGTCTGTGGGTCGTGCAGCATATTGTCGCGCCAGTCGGGCAGATCGCCAGGCAGCCGCACGCCATCGGCGAAAGCCACCCGGTTGCGGCCCGCCGCACCTGTGTTCAGGCCCGCCTCGGCCAGCTCCCGCCCCACTTCCAGCATGGGAATTGCCGTCAAATCGATGTGGGCGGCAACAGCGGAACCCTGGCAAACCTCGCTCAAATGGCCCAGCAGGCCAAAACCGGTGACATCCGTCATGGCATGCACATCCCCACGGGCGCCCAGCTCGGCGCCGATATCGTTCAGCTTGGTGGCGCAGGCGAGCATTTCCTCATAGCCGGCATCGGATAGGGTGCCCTTTTTCATGGCGGCGGACAGAAATCCGGTGCCCAGGCCCTTGCCCAGGATCAGCACATCGCCGGGCCGGGCGCCGACATTGCGCTTGATATTGGCGACATCCACCATGCCGATCGCGGCCAGGCCATATATGGGCTCCAAGGTATCGATGGAATGACCGCCCGCGATGGGCACGCCGGCGGCCTTGCAGACCGAGGCACCCCCCGCCAGGACCCGCTGAATGGTATCGGTGGAAACCTTGTCGACGGGCATGCCGACGATGGCCAGGGCCAGGACCGGGCGGCCGCCGACCGCGTAAACATCCGAGAGCGCATTGGTCGCCGAAATGCGGCCGAAATCGAACGGATCATCAACCACGGGCATGAAAAAGTCCGTCGTCGCCACCATCGCACGGGTCTCGTCGATGCGATAGACGGCGGCGTCATCACCAGTGTCATTGCCGACCAGCAGATCCGCATTCGGATCAGGCTTGGGCAAGGTCGCAAGCAGCTCCCGCAGCACGGCGGGGGCAATCTTACAGCCTCAACCGCCGCCGTGGGCCAGGGCGGTCAGCCGCACGGGCTCACCTCCCAAGTTGTCCTTGTTCATCCTTGCCTCGTTCATCAATTGTCATTGCCGCGAGGGCGAAAGCGACGATACAGGTTTCCGGGATTGGACCGCGATCACTTCTTATTGACTGCCGGCGCCTAGGCGTTGACGTCGATTACCGTCCGCCCGCGCACCTGGCCTTTCAGAATGTCGGCGGTAATGGCGGGAACGTCCGCCATGGCCTTGACCTCTGTCATCGCATCCAACTTGTCCAGGGGCAGGTCCGTGGCCAGACGGGCCCAGGCCTGGGCCCGCCGTTCGGCCGGGCAATAGACGGAATCGATGCCCCAGATCCGCACGCCACGCAGTATAAACGGCAGCACCGTACCCGGCAGATCGGGACCCGCCGCCAGACCGCAAACAGCGACCGTGCCCAATGATTTCGTCGCCGCCAGAACGTTGACCAGAATCTGGCTGCCAACCGTGTCGATGCCCCCGGCCCAGGTCTCCCGGCCCAGGGGACGGCCCGGCTCGCTCAATTCCGAGCGCGGCACGATGGAGGAGGCACCGAGGCCGCGCAGATAGTCATGCTCGCTCTCCCGGCCCGTGGAGGCGGCGACGGAGTAGCCCAAATTGGCCAGCACCGCGACCGCGACCGAGCCGACACCGCCCGCCGCACCGGTTACGATAATATCGCCGTCGCCGGGTTTGACGCCGGCGTCTTCCAGGGCCAGGACGCTCATCATGGCGGTAAAGCCGGCGGTCCCAATGGCCATGGTTTGCTGCAGGCTCAATCCATCGGGCTTTTTCACCAGCCAGTCGGCCTTGGCCCGGGCCCGCTGTGACAGACCGCCGGAGACCGCCTCGCCGACGCCCCAACCGGTCAGCACAACCTCGTCACCAACAGCGAATTTATCCGAATCCGAGGCCTCCACCACGCCGGCATAATCGATGCCCGGCGCCATGGGCATGGAACGCATGATCTTGGACTTGTTGCCTTGTACGGCCAGGCCGTCCTTGTAGTTGATGGTGGAGTATTTCACGCCAACGGTCACTTCATCCGCCGGCAGATCCCCATCCGCCACGTCGCACAATTCCACATTCGCCTTGCCATCGACTTCCGTCGCCCACCAAGCCTTGAAGGTACCGCTCATAACTATTTCCAATCACATTGAACCGCATGAAATATTTAGCCGGATCATAGCGCCTGTTACTGGCCCGGCAAGGTCTCACCGAAACATAGCAGCCGCCCGCCGGCGCGGCCCGGCAATGTCCCTTCCCGCATGACAACGTTGCCCCGGATGATGGTGGCGATGGGCCAGCCCGTGACCTCGCGGCCATGAAACGGCGTCCAGCCCGAGCGGTTGGCCATGTCATCGTCCAGGATGCGGCGCTTGGCGGCCAGGTCGACCAGGGTGAAATCACCGTCATAGCCGACCGCGATACGGCCCTTGCCCACGATGCCGAACAGCCGCGCCGGCCCGGCGCAGACAAGATCCATCAGGCGCAGCAAACTCAAGCGGCCCGCCGCCACATGGTCCAGCATGATCGGCAGCAGGGTCTGCACCCCCGGCATGCCGGAGGGGCTGGTCGGATAGGTTGCCGCCTTTTCCTCCAAGGTATGGGGAGCGTGGTCGGAGCCGATGACGTCGACGACGCCCTGGTCCAGGCCCCACCACAATCCCTGGCGGTGGCCTTCGTCACGAATGGGCGGGTTCATCTGAGCCCGTGTGCCCAATTCCGTATAACAATCAGGCGCCGCCAGGATCAGATGCTGGGGCGTTGCCTCAACCGAGGCGACGTCCTTGTTTTCAGCCAGAAAATGCATTTCCTCCGCCGTGGTGATATGCAGCACATGAACCCGGGCCCCGGTTTCCCGCGCCAGGGCGATCAGTCGCTTGGTCGCGCGCAGGGCGGTCTCCGGGTCCCGCCACAGGGGATGGGCGGCAGGGTCGGTGGCCTCTTCCGCCAGGTGCTGGCGTTCCTTCAGGCGCGGTTCATCCTCGGCATGTACGGCACAGCGGCGGTTGATGGACTTGAGAATCCGGCGCAGGGTGGGGTCATCCTCGGTCAACAGGTTGCCGGTGGATGAACCCATGAAAATCTTCACCCCGCAACAGCCCGGCAGACGCTCCAGCTCGCCCAACTGTTCCGCGTTCTCTCCCGTACCGCCCATATAGAATGCATGGTCGCACCACATCCGGTCCCTGGCGCGGGCCAGTTTATCGGCCAGGGCCTCCGGATTGGTGGTCAGGGGCGCGGTATTCGGCATCTCGAACACCGCTGTGACGCCGCCAAGGACGGCGCCGCGGGAGCCTGCCTCCAGATCTTCCTTGTGCTCGTTGCCCGGCTCCCTGAAGTGCACTTGGGTATCGATCACGCCGGGCAATACGTGCAACCCGGCGGCCTCTACGGTCTCCGCCGCCGAGGCGCTCGCCAGATCGCCGATGGCCGCGATGCGCCCGTCCCGGACGCCGACATCGCCCAAGCCGATACCGTTGTGGGTAACCAAGGTGCCGCCGCGTAACAGCAGATCAAAGGTTTCCGCCATGGTGATCTCCCCTTTTTTAAACGGTCGCCGCCAGGGTCTCGAAGACATCGCCCTGGGGTGCCGCGCCCAGAATATGCCGCCGGTGCCACAAGGCATAGAACAACAAGGTCCAGCAGGCAAAACCCTGCCGCTTGCCGCCATTCTGAAACAACGCTTCCACCTTGTCCGGCCGTGCAATGGCATCGATCCCCGGTTGCCTGGCCACCAGCGGTCCCAGCTCGGTACCCCGACCCCTGATCCATTCCGCCACGGGCACCGTAAAGCCTCGTTTGCGCGCGAATGGATTGGCCATGGGCGTGTTGTTGGCCAGCCAGCGGCGCAGCAGGTACTTGCCCTTGCCATCGCGCAGTTTTAGCTCATCAGGCAGGCGATAGGCAAAATCAGCCACCTCTTCATCCAGGAACGGCGTCCGGCCCTCCACGCCATGGGCCATCAGACAGCGGTCCAGCTTGATCAACAGATCGTTGGGCAGCCAGTCGGCGCAGTCCACCGCCTGGGCTAACTGCAGGCGGCTCAGATCGGCCGCGCCCAGGGTGCTTTCCGCCGCCCGGATGCCGTCCCGCCAGGTATCGGATGCCTGGCGCAAAACGCCAAGGCGATCGAAACGACCGGTCCGGCGCATGGTGCGCGGACCGCCCACCCACCAGGATCGTTGCGCATCGCGGTAGCGGCCGTAGCCGGCAAACAGTTCATCCCCGCCCTCGCCGGACAAAACCACTTTCAGGCCCGCTGCCTTGGCGGTGGCCGCCAATTTGTAGGTCGGCAAAACCGCGTAATCGGCCGCCGGATCATCCAGGGCGGCGGCGACCTGGGGCAGCAGGCACCAGAAGTCGGCCTCGCCGAATTCGACTTCGTGATGTTCGGCGCCCAACTGCCGGGCCAGGGCCCGGGCCTGTTCCCGTTCGTCATGCGCCCCGGTGCCGCTGAAGCCGGCGGTAAAAGCGCGCACGGGCTGTTCGTTCAAACGGGCCATCAAGGTCAATAGGGCCGAGCTGTCGATGCCGCCCGAAAGAAACATGCCATAGGGCACATCGGCGCGCTGGTGTATCTCGACACTATCCAGCAAAACCTGTTCCAATTCCGTCAGTGCCTCGGTTTCACTCAATTTGCGGGGGCGCTCCAGGGGCAGGGCGCCGCGCCGGCGGCGGTCGACGATCCGGCCCTGGGCGATCACCAGGGTTTCGCCCGGCAGCACCCGGTGGATCTGCGGCTGAATACAGCGCCGGCCGGTGGTGAACTGGATTTGCAACAATTCATGCATGGGCTGTTCGACCAGGCCGGGGGATACCAGACCGGCGGCGATCAGGGCGTTGGGTTCGGAAGCAAAGGCGAAACCGAAATCACCCTCCACATAGTAGATCGGCTTGATGCCGAAAGGATCGCGGCTCAACAGCAATTGCCCTTCGCCCGGGTCATGGATGGCGATGGCATACATGCCACGCAGCAGATTGGCGAAATCGACGCCATGGCGGCGATACAAATACAATGCCGGTTCACAGTCGGACTTGGTTTGCAGCGGCGCCTCACCCAGGTCCTGGCGCAATTCCAAATAGTTATAGATCTCCGCATTGGCGATCAGCACGGCGCCATCGGCACTAAACAGGGGCTGGTCGCCAGTTTCCAGATCAATAATGGCCAGCCGGGTATGAACCAGACCGACGCCCTCGCCCAAATACCGTCCGTCGCCGTCGGGGCCCCGATGGCGCAAGGCCGCCTGCAAGGCATCAAGGGCGCCTTGATCCGGCGCCGTGCCGTCCGCCGTCATAATCCCCGCGATACCGCACATTAGGCTGTCACCTTGGCAAAAAATTCCAGATACCGTTGCACCACTGCCGCCTCGCTATAGTCGGCCAGATAATCCTGATGGCCGGTCCGGGCCAGGTTCTCGGCGGTATTCGGATCGCGCAGCACCTGACCGATTCCGTCCGCCAGGGCCTCAACATCATCAATGGGCGTCAGCAGGCCATTTTCGCCGTTTCTGATCAGCTCCACGGGCCCGTCCGCGGCGGTGGCGACGATGGGCTTTTGCCGGGCCCAAGCTTCCAAAACCACGTTGCCCAGGGGTTCGATCCGGGACGGGCAGGCGACCAGATCGGCGGCGGCGTAGAGCGGGCCCGGATCCTGCCGCCAGCCGAGGAAGCGGATACGCGGCGCCACTCCAAAATGCACCGCCGACTTGCGCAGCTCAGCCTCCAGCGGCCCTTCGCCCGCCAGCCACAGGTAGACATCCGGCAGTCGCTGCATGGCCTGTATCAGAACATCGTAGGCCTTGTTCTGGTGCAGCCGGCCCAGGGCCAACACCACGGCCGCATCATCGGGGGTGGAGAGTTCCCGGCGCGACACTGGCGCCACCGGCGCGGCGGAGACAAAATTGGGCAGATAATGCGCCCGTTCCGCCGGCCAGCCCTGCTCGATCAGATAGGCGACAATGCCATGGGTGTTGCCAATCAGATGATCGCAGGTGCCATAGTATTTCAGATCGTAGTAACCGCCCAAACGGCCGCAATGGACGTACCGGCCCCAGGGATACGCCTTGGACTTTGGGCAAAACGCGGCGGCGCGGCTCATCCAGCTCAAAACAACGTCCGGTTCGAACCGGGAGACCTCCCGGCGCAGGCCGATGCGCGTGGAGATATCCAATTTTCCACCGAAAGGCAGGGTCACGGCGGCGACGCCGCCATCAGCCAACTGGCGTTCCCGGTCAACATCCGGGCGCAGCACCACCCGCTGGTCCAGACCGGCGCGATGCAGGGCCAGAACCAAGCGGGTGAAAAAGGCCTCCGCGCCGCCATAGCGGGCCCCCGCCATGCATTGCATGACCCGCATCGCCTAGTCACCCTCCAGGTCTTTGTTCGGGTCGTGCTCCAACCGGGCCTTGAGATGGGAGAGGATCGGGTACAGCCCGGCCATCAAGGCGATCAGGAAACCATAGGCGCCTTCGCGGTAGCCCTTGCGGGAGAGGTAGCATTTGAAGAAGCGCGAAAATATCCGCCGGATATTGCCGGCCAGTCCGCCAATGTCACCCGATGCCCGCAGATCCGCCGCCCGGGCGCTCGAATAGCGGTCCAGGCGGCGCAGCATGTCGGAAATGTCCCTATCCACATTGTGCCGGATTGGCGTGCGCAGCCAGCGCCGTGGGCCGTTCAGGGTCAGCGCGGGGTGGATGCGCTGTTCGCCCCAACGCTTGGCGCCTTTCGCGGACAGCCGCGGCGCCGCCGAGACACCCCACGACGCACCCCAGCCGTGGCGCACCAGACGGTCGCCGATGTAGTTGTCGAAGGGCAGCAGAAAATAGCCCTCATCCAAGCCGGCGATGACGCTTCGGATCTCTTGGCCCAGGGCCTCGTTGGCCCGTTCATCGGCGTCCACTTCCAGGATCCAGGCGCCCCGGCAGGCGTCCAGGCCGGCGTTGCGGCGATGGCCCTCGATCTCCCAGGCGCCTTCCAGCAGGCGGGCGCCGAATTTTTCGGCGATCGCCTTGCTGCCGTCGGTACATTTATCCAGCACCACCACCAGTTCGTCGGCAAATGCCAGGGCTTCCAGACAATCGGCCAACTGCCCTGCTTCATTGTGGACAACCACCAGGGCCGAGAGCGCGGGTTCGGACGCGGGCGCGCTCACCCCGCCGCCTCCCCGGACTGGGAAATACGGGCCATCAGGGCGCGCGCCGCCGCTTCCACCTTTTCTACCGGCAATGTGGTCATCCAACTATCCTGCTTGCGGTAATCGTATGCCGGATCGTTGCGGATGTCGTCAAAGGCAAGATCGGTGCGAACCGAGGCCGCCTTATCGCCCCAGGGGCCGTACAATTCCTCGCGGCTGGGACCGAACAAGCCCAGGGTCGGAATATGGGCGGCGGCGGCCATGTGCATCAATCCCGAATCGTTGCCCACGAACAGATCGCTCCGCCGCAGACAGGCCAACACCGTCGGCAGATCGATCCGTCCGATCAGGTCGATGCACTGTTCGGGCGGCAGTTCCGCCAAAAGCGGTTCCGCGGCCGGCCGTTCGCCCGCCGCGCCAAACACCGCGATACGGCCACCGGGCAACAGACCGTCAGGGCCGGTCAGGTCGCGGGCCAGGCGGGAAAACCGGTCGATGGGCCATTGCTTGCCGCCCCAGTTGGCCGTAGGACCCAGGGCCAGAACAGGGCCGCCGGGGGGCAGTTGCGCCGCCGCCGCCTGTTCGTGTTCCGGGCGCAGCCACAATTCCGGCGCCGGCGGTTCGGACAGCTGCAGGACCTCCGCCGCATGCCGCACGCTGTGCAGGCTGGCCACGTTGCGCCGCAGCACCCGGCGTTCTTTTGCCGGCAACAGCCAGGCCAGCAGCGAGGCCCGCAGGTCCACCACCAGGTCCCAGCGCCGGCTCACCGTTTGTTGCCACAGCCGCAGCCAATGGCCGGCCAGGGGGGCTTTTTCCATCACCACCACGGCCTCCACATTGGGGCCCAGCGCCAGCAGGGGCGCGGGCACCGGGCCGCAGGCGATGGTGATCCGCGCCTGAGGATGAAGGCGCGCCAAATGGGCCAGCAGTCCGGTCGAAAGGACGGCATCGCCAAGGCGGTTGTGGGAGATAAACAGGATTTTCATCGCCGCTCCGGCGGGTCCCTGTGGATTGGCGGCTGGCCAGGGCCATGGCGGGGTTAAAGGGCGCGCATGAGCCCTTGCCAAGGCCTCATGACAAGGGCATGTATACCCAGTGTGGTGCGAATGATGGAAGCGAATTATTGTCTTTTGCCAGGGCGCGCCGTGCTGCGCCTGTCGGGCGCGGATGCGGTACCGTTCCTGCAGGCCCTGATCACCCGTGATCTGGACAGCCTGTCGCCGGAACGGGCGGTCTACGGCGCATTGCTGACGCCGCAGGGCAAGTATCTGTTCGACTTTTTCCTCTGCCTGCAAGGCGATGATCTGCTGCTGGAGTGCGAGGCCGGGCGCCTTGAAGCCCTGGCTAAACGTTTGAACATGTACCGTCTGCGCGCCGATGTGACCATCGAAGCGGTCGCGTGGGAAGTTCATGCCGCATTCGGCGGCGGCGCGGCGGCGTACCTGGAGATGGATGGTCCCGGCGCGGCCAAGGAATTCGCCGGCGGCGTTGCCTTTCTGGACCCGCGCCTTGGCGGTGCCGGGGCGCGCATTATCGCGCCACCGGGCCAGACGGAAGAGGCCCTGACGGCGGCCGGCTTGGCACCGGCGGCGGCGGGCGATTACGACTATTTCCGCCTCGGACTGGCCCTGCCCGACGGCAGCAAGGATCTCGTCGTGGACAAATCCCTGATGCTGGAAAGCAATTTCGAGGCGCTCAATGGCGTCGATTTCGACAAAGGTTGTTTCGTCGGGCAGGAATTGACGGCACGAACCAAATACCGCGCCCTGGTGCGCAAGCGGCTGCTGCCCATCCACATCGATGGTCCCGTCCCCGCACCCGATACACCGCTGTTGGCGGGCGAGCGCGAGGTCGCCAACATGCGCTCCGGCCAGGGCGACCGTGGCCTGGCCCTGGTGCGTCTGGACCGGTTGGCCGAGGCCGGCGGTTTGGCGCAGCCACTCAGCACCGGCGCGACGACGCTGACCCTGCGGGTGCCCGATTGGGCGGAGATTGAATTGCCAGAGGCGGCCACATGACCATCCGCCACCAGGACGGTTTGATCCGCTGTGCCTGGTGCGGCGACAAGGATCCGCTTTACATCGACTATCACGACAGCGAATGGGGCGTGCCCGAATGGGACGACCGGGCGCTGTTCGAAAAGTTGATCCTGGACGGATTTCAGGCCGGCCTTTCCTGG
>JASLLM010000130.1 GCA_030747035.1 Alphaproteobacteria bacterium
ATAAGTTAAGCGCGGTGATTTGTGGCTGACATGGATTCCCGCTTTCGCGGGAATGACGA
Organism: Alphaproteobacteria bacterium; assembly: GCA_030747035.1. Classification (GTDB taxonomy): domain Bacteria; phylum Pseudomonadota; class Alphaproteobacteria. The sequence continues at coordinate 60 of JASLLM010000130.1, forward strand.
TGATCCGGTCCCAGCGACCTTCTCAACACGCCCACGCAGCCCTTGTTCGAAGGGCTCCATCCCCTCTATTCCGAAATTGCGTCGGCAACAGCCGATGGGATCAACCGGTGTCCGCGAATAGGACGGCGGCTGCCAGGATGATGATAATTGCCACTTCAAATCCGACGGCGAGCTTCGCCAGCACGGCCCAGGCCGGATCGCCCGGGTAGCGGCCGGCGGCGCGCCAGATGCCGACGGACACCCAAACGAGATAGATAAGCAAAATTCCCAAGGCGGCGAGAATAACAGTGGCGGTGCGATCATCGGGAACATCGGTCAAGGCCAGCATCGTCGCGAAAATCGGCAGCCCGAGAATTATGCCGCCCCCCGCCCCGAACAACCAAAAGGTCTTCCACAAGGCAACCTCGCCGCGCCACAACCGTGTGATCATGCCCGCCTGCCGGCCCTCCCCCGCAGCGGCGCTAGCCCCCAATGGATTCCGGATTATTGCGCCGGGTGGTGAACTTGTCGGTTTCGAAGATGCCTTCGGGGATATCGTAGTACCCGGCCGCGAATTGCGCCGGCGTCGTCTCGGCCATGGCGATGGCGCCGAAGGGGCAGACGTCATAACAGAGCTCGCAACCAATGCAGCTTTCGCCATGCATCTCCACCTTGCCGTTGGATTGGCTGAGCGCTTCGTAAAAGCACATCTGGATACAGACCGTGCAGGTCGGGTTCTGGCAGGCGCCATGATCGATGACCGCATGGCGGCGGGCGCGGGCGAATTGCTCGCTATAGTCACCGGCGGCCCGGGCCGAGGCGATGCCATGCATGGCGCGGATATCGTCATAGCCCTTTTCGTCCATGAAACGCTCCATGCCCTCGATCACCTTGCTCAGCCATTTGATGCCCTTGATCATCAGGACGGAGCCGATTTGCACCACGCCGGCACCGGCCATGATGAACTCGATGGCGTCGCGGTGATCGAAGATGCCGTTGGAGCCGGCCACGGGCATGCCGATTTCCTGGTGGATGCGGTGCACCCAGCGCAGGGACAGCGGCTTGGTCCAGGTGCCGCCGATGCCGGCCGGGCCGCCGATCTGCGGCGTCGCCGTGTCGATATCGATGGCAAAGCCGGTATAGCGGTTGGTCGCCGTAACGGCGGCGGCGCCGGCGCCCTTGACGGCACGGGCGATGGCCACGGGGTCGGCCTGATCCGGGGTCAGCTTGACCACGATGGGGATATCGACCACTTCGGCCACCTGGCGGGTCACTTCCGCCGCCATCTCCGGGTCCTGGCCGATCATGGAACCGCCGTGCACGCCGGGCATCATGGCGGGATGGGGACAGCCGAAATTAAGCTCCACCATGGGCAGGCCGCAGTCTTCAATGGTGCGGGAGATATCGCGCCAGCCGCCGATTTCCTTGGCCCCGACGCTGCCGATCAGATGCGCCCCCCGTTCGGCGCCATAGGCCTGGAATTCCTTGAGATAGGGGATCCAATCCTTGTAGGCGGTGGAGGCATAGCCGGAACGGCTGTAGAAAACGAAATCCTTGGCCGGTTTGCCGTGGATGATCTGTCCCTGAGCATTCATCACAGCATATTTGGAATTCTGCGTCAGTTGCGCCATGTCCTCGATGTCAGTCAGGGTCTTGACGATGGCGCCGCCGGCGCCCGCGTCAAAGCACTGCTTGATCAGGTCCGGACTATTGGTCGGCTCGATGGACGCGACCACCATGGGGTTCTTGAAATTCAGGCCGCAGAATTCAACTTCGGTATTCGCCATTTGTCGCTTCCTCTCCGAAACATGGGGCGCCGCCTTTATGGCCCATCCCCATTATAGCCGGGCGCGGGGAAGCATCCGCAATTTTCTCAGCGGCGGCGTCTTGATCCCGTGATCGGCGCCCATGCGGTATGGCGGGGTATCCAGCGGCTCAGTTCACTCAGGCCGCTGTACTCACGCCGGTGGGTCGCTGATCTGAATGATCTGCTTGCCAAAATTCTCCCCCTTCAGCATTCCGATGAAGGCCGCAGGGGCGTTTTCGATGCCCTGGGTGATGTCCTCGCGGTACTTGATCTTGCCCGCCGCCAGCCAGCCGGACATTTCGGCCATGAACTCGGGCTTCAGATCCATGTGGTCGGAGACGATGAAGCCCTGCATCCTGACCTTGTTGCCGACCATGGTGGCAAGGTTTTTCACCCCTTCCGGCTGCGCCAGATTGTATTGGCTGATCATGCCGCAGGCGACAATGCGGGCGTAGGGGTTCACTTTCAGCAGCACCGCATCCAGCATCGCGCCGCCAACATTTTCGAAATAGACATCGATGCCTTTCGGGCAGGCCTGGCCCAGGGCATCGCCCAGGGATTTGGCTTCCTTGTAATTGAAGGCGGCGTCGAAACCCAGTTCATCCATGATATAGGCAGCTTTCTCGAACGAGCCGGCACTGCCCGCCACATGGCAGCCCTGCATCTTGGCGATCTGCCCGGCGACCTGACCGACCGCGCCGGAGGCAGCCGAGACATAAACCGTCTCGCCTTCCTTGGGCTGGCCGATATTGCGCAGACCGACCCAGGCGGTCATGGACGGCATGCCCAGGACGCCGAGGTAATGGGACAGGGAACCCACGTTGCCATCCACCTTGTTGACGGCATCGGCCCTGGCCACGGAAAAGTTTTCCCAGCCCAGGCGGCCCTCGACAAGGTCGCCGGCGGCCAGCGAGGGATCATTGGAAGCGATCACTTCGCCCACGGCGCCGGCCTGCAATACCTGGCCCAACTCAAAGCCCGGGGTATAGGATTTCTGATCCCGCATGCGGCCGCGCATATAGGGGTCCAGCGACATGAAGATATTGCGCACCAAAACCTCGCCCGCCGCCGGTTCCGCCATGGGAACCCTGGCGATTTCGAAATGGGAAGCGTCGACCCAGCCGGTGGGGCGGGATTTGAACAGAATCTGGGTGTTTTCGGTCATTTATCGCTCTGCCTTATTCTCTATGCGAAGCCATCCAATTAGCAGCCGATATATCGCACCGCCGCCGCCGGGGCGCAACAAATCAGGCCGCCGGCCAAGCTGCCGGTTAACCATACGACAGCGCAAAATTAACAACAAATTCACCAATTTCGCTTACGAAGGCAGTCTAGAAAAGCTTTTTGAGTGAGATAGTTATGTCGGAAGCAGCCGAAAAAGCGGACGCACCGGAAGAGGCCTCGGAAGAGGCACTGGTGGAACAACACTCCGCCGCGAAATCCCAGGCCATTGATCAAGCCTTGGATGAGGGCGACCGTGACTCCCTGCACACGCTGCCGCTTGTCCTGCTACCGATGAATCTGCCTTCTCTGTCGCGCGCGAAAATGCTCAAGGACGCGCATATGAAAAGCATGGTCGAGATGCACAATTCCGGCAGTTCGGGAAGCGGCCGCATGGAAGTTGAGGCGCTGCGAAACGTCTTCGAGGAAAGCGACGACCTCAAGGCCGATTTGGCAATTCTGGAACATATGGAACACCTGCACAGCTATGACGTCTATAGCCTGCGCATTGAACTTCGGCGGTTGGGCATCCCCATCACGGATCAGCAAGGCTTGCAGCTTTCCGAGCGCAAGGCCAGGGACTTGACCGCCTACATGACCGAATTTACCCGACCGTTGCTGCAGCAGATTTATGGCGGTACCGACACCGATATCGAAGACATGGACCAGTTGCTGGCCATGTTCAAGAGCCCCGACAAGGGCGAGGCCATCAAAAACCTGAAAATGATCGCCGACAAGCTGGGCATCGGGCTGATGGAAGTGCCGACCTTTCTGGAAGAATATGGCGACGTCTTTCTGTCCCTGGCCTATTACAAGGGCGCCCTGGACGGCATCATCCCCAAGGTAACTGGCTTCCTCGATGAACTGGATGAAATCAACGGCAATTACCAGGTCCGTCAAATGCCCCGGTTCGAGGAAACCTGCGACACCCTGCAAATGCGTTTCAACGATATTACCGCATCAATCACCGGCCGCTTCGAGAGTTTCGACCGCAATTCGAAAACCCTTTGGGACAATATCAACGCTGCGACTTTCCAGGCCATGAAGGACACGATCGAGGCGCATTATGTCACCATCGGCGGTGTCCTGTGCGGCCTGATGGTCAAGATGGACGCCTGGGAAGAGAAGTTCTCCCGTGGCCGCGGCGGCCCGATCTCCAAGGCGGACTTCATCATGTCCGAGATGCGCATGGGCATGAATTACATCTACGAAATCGAAAAATCAGCCCCCGCCATCAACGATCTAAACTAACGCCCCCATCAGAAATTGCTGGCGTAGAGGCCGCCATCCAGCAGCAGGCTTTGCCCGGTGATGTAACCGGCCTGGGCGCTGCATAGAAAGGCGCAGGCTTCGCCGAACTCCTCCGGATTGCCGAAACGCTTGGCCGGCACTTCCGAGGCCTGGTTCTCCGCCGCCTGTTCCACCGAAATATTGTTCTGCTGCGAATTATAGGCCAGCCCGCCACGCAGGCGGTCGGTATCGATATAGCCGGGCAGGATGTGGTTGATGGTGACATTGTGCTGGGCCACGGACCGGGCCACGCCGGCTAGAAACGCGGTCAGGCCGGCACGGGCGCCGGAGGACAAATCAAGCCCAAAGACCGGACGCTTCACCGACACGGAGGTAATATTCACGATACGGCCGAAACCCCGTGCCACCATCGGATCGATTACCGCCTGCACCAACTCAATCGGCGTGGCGAAATTCATCGTTACGCCTTCCAGCATGTCCGCCCGGCTTAGATCGCGAAAGTCGCGAAACGGCGGACCACCATTGTTGTTGACCAGAATGTCGGGCTCCGGACAGGCCGCCAGCAATGCCGCCTGGCCCTCCTTGGTGGAAACATCGGCGATCACCGGGGTCACGACAACATCCGAGGCCCCACCGATTTCCGCAGCCGTGGCCATGGTCACGGCCTCGTCCCGGCCATTGATGACAACATTGACGCCATTTCTGGCCAGGGACATGGCACAGCCCTTGCCCAAGCCCCGGCTGGAGGCGCAAACGATGGCGTTGCGTCCCGAAATGCCCAGATCCATGATCTCTCCCCTTCAAACCTGTATTGCCTCGCCGCTATGGCTTCATGCCGTGATCTTACCATGCCTTATCCGGCCGGGCATCAACACGCGCCGGCCCGATGGGGAAAAAATCGGTTCCATTATGTCTAATTACCGGTATTGTTGCAGATGAAAACATGACCGTTCGATAATTGTCGTTGAGAGCAATGGACGGTCGTACAGTCCTAACTGGGGGGTTACACATGTTAAGATTAGCTCTTTGCGGTGCCATTGCGGCTGCCGCATTTTTCGCCACGCCTATCAGCATTCAGAACGCTGAAGCTAAAGTTTACAATCTTCGTTACGCCGATATCGGCCCACCCCGCGGCCCGCGTGCGGCTGCCTTGATGTGGTGGGCGGATGAGCTCGAAAAACGCTCCGGCGGCGACATCAAGATCAAGTTTTTCTGGAGTCAGTCCCTGGTCAAGGGCAAGGCGACCATGAAGGCCGTCGGCTCGGGCCTGTCCGACACAGGCACCATCCTCGGCATCTATACACCAGCCGAATTCCCGGTATGGAATTACGCCAATACGCCGTTCCTGCATGGGGATGCCTGGATTGGCATGCGCACCTGGCACGAGTTGCGGCAGCAATCGCCGGAACTGCAGAAGGAGACGGCCAGGCAAAAGGTCATGATTCTGGCCAACAATACCTCCGGGCCAGTGCAGTTGCTGACGACGAAATCTCCGGTTACCTCGGTCGCTGATTTGAAAGGCAAGAAAATTCGCACCTCGGGCGGTTGGACCAATCTGTTCAAATCCCTGGGCGCCGTGCCGGTAAAGATCGGCTTTGGCGAACTTTACGCCGCCCTGGATCGGGGCACCATTGATGGCACCATCAACTACACACCCTTCGTCAAATCCTACAAGCATTACGAAGTGGCATCCCATGTGACGGAATCCAAGATGGGCCAAGTGCTGGGCTATGGCATCGGTATCAATACCAAGCTGTTCAAGAGCATGCCGAAAAAGCTGCAGGACATCATCGTGAAAACCTCTGATCAGTACATGGATGTTTATGCCAAGAACTATATGGCGGATTCCGACGATGCGAAGAAGGCCATGACGGCCGGAATTGACGGCAGGAAAGTTGCATTTCATCAATTGAGCGCGGCCGAGACTAAGAAGTGGGCAGCGGCAGCAGCCAGCTTCAAGGCCGAATGGATCGCCAAAATGAAGAAGAAGGGTATCGACGCGGATGCCTTCCTTGCCAAATTCGACAAGATCCACGCCAAGTACAAAAAGATTGTCGCGGATAAAGGTTATCCCTGGTCGTCAACGAATTAGGCGAAAACCAATAGAGTAGAGGGGCGGGGTTCTGTTCCATAGGCCGGACGGAACCCCGCGAACCTGATTGTGAAAATACTGGACTGGATCGACCGCATAGTGGTCGTCATTTCCGTCGCTGCCCTAGCTACCATGGTGGCCCTGGTTTGTGTTTCGGTAATCGGACGCTATTTTTTTTCCGCACCAATCCCAGACGATTTGGTCTTTAGTGAATTCCTCATGGTATTTATCGTTTTTCTGCCCTTCAGTTCGGTGCAGGCGGCGCGGGAGCATGTCTTCGTCACCATCTTCACGGAATGGATGTCGAACGAGAAAAAGGTGCTGTTCGAGACCTTTGGCGTTTTCGTCGGCCTGATTGGCTTCTCCATCGTTTGCGCCGCTGTCTTCACTGACTTTCAGGATTCCTGGGAATACCAATCCTACGTGGACGGGCCGTTGGAATTGAAGGAATGGCCAGCCAAGTTCGCGGTGTTTTTTGGTGTCGCCCTGTTCAGCGTGCGTCTGCTGGTCGATTTGATTCAATCAATCCACGGCATCACCACGGGCACGGCGCGGGCGACGCAGTCGGAAGAAGACCGCGTTCTCGATACGGAATTTTGAGAGTTTAGGTTAGCTAATGGATCCCTTTGTTTTAGGATTAATAGGCCTCGGCGCAATGCTCGCCCTGGTGGCCATTCGGGTACCGATCGCATTCGGCATGGCCATCGTCGGCTTTGTGGGCATGATCTATGCCGTGGGCTGGCCGCAAGGCGTGGAAGAAGTCGACTACGAGCGCGGTTTGAATGCCGCCTTTGCCTATGCTGCGATCGAACCCTTTTCATTCATCGCGTCCTTCCCCATCGTCGCGGTGCCGCTGTTTTTGTTGATGGGTTATCTGGCCTTTCACGCCGGTTTCACCCGCGACATCTATGACACCGCGCGGGTCTGGATGTCCCGCCTGCATGGCGGACTGGCCCTGGCCTCGGTCGCCGGTTGCGCCATGTTCGCCGCCGTCAGCGGCTCGTCCCTGGCCACGGCGGCCGCCATGGGCAAGCTGGCCGTGCCGGAAATGCTGCGGCACAAATATGATCCCGGTCTGGCGACCGGCGTGGTCGCTGCCTCGGGCACCCTGGGCTCGTTGATCCCCCCCTCCATTCTGATGATCCTGTATGGCATCTTCACGGAGGAATCCGTTGGCCAGCTTCTGATGGCGGGTCTGATCCCTGGCGTACTGTCTGCCCTGATCTACATGGCCATGGTCTGGTTCCGGGCCAGGGCGAACCCGGAGTTCGCGCCGCGCGGGCCAAGAACGAATTGGGGTGAAAAAGTCGTTGCCTTGAAAGGCACCTGGTCGATCCTCACCTTGTTCATCATCGTCATGGGCGGCATCTATTCCGGCATCGTCACGCCGACCGAGGCCGCCGCCGCCGGTGCCGCCGGTGCCTTGATCCTGGGTGTCCTGGCGCGACGGCTGACCTGGGAGACAACGCGCGATGCGTTCGTGGAGACGGCCCGACAGTCCGCCAATATCTTTGCCCTGGTCCTGGGCGCGAAGCTGTTTGTCGGCTTTATCGCCCTGACCGGCGTGGCAGGTGAACTGACCCTTTGGGCGGGCCACCTTGACATACCGCCGATCATGATCCTGCTGTCACTTTCGATCATCTATGTCATTCTCGGCACCTTCATGGACCCCTTGGGCATGATGCTCCTGACCTTACCCGTGGTCACCCCGGTGATCGCCGATCTGGGCTACGATCTGGTCTGGTTCGGGGTCATCATGGTCAAGTTCCTGGAGATCGGCCTGATCACCCCGCCCGTGGGCCTGAACGTCTATATTCTGAAAGGCGTGGTCGGCGATACGGTGCCATTGGAGACGATTTTCAAGGGCATCCTGTGGTTCCTGGCCATGGATATTCTGACCTTGGGTGTGTTGATCGCCTTCCCGGAAATCAGCCTTTGGCTGCCGTCCTTGCTCCTGCGCTAATCATTACAACAGGCGGGAGGCTTCTGCGATGAGGTCTTCCGCCAGGTCGTCCGAGGCTTCACTCAGCAACTCCTCCATGCTGTCGCCGTGCACGGCCTCGCGGCCGATTTCCAACATCAGGGGCACGGCCAGGGGCGAAACCCGGTCCAGGCGGCGGTGTTCAATGCGGCCCTGTACCCTTGCCAGCATGTCGCCCAGGCGGGCTATATCCAGCAGGCCCGTTGCCGCGTCCGCCTGGGTGGCCCGCAACAGGATGTGATCGGGTTCATATTTGCGCAGTACGTCATAGATCAGGTCGGAGGAAAAAGTCATCTGCCTACCCGTCTTCTCCTGACCGGGATGGCGGCGGTCGATCAGACCGGCAATCAGGGCGACATTGCGAAACGTGCGTTTCATAAGGTTGGATTCCGCCAGCCATTCCTCCAGATCATCACCCAGCATGTCCTCGCCAAACAGCGGATCAACATCTTCCACCTGGTTCAGGCTCCACACCGCCAGGGCGTATTCCGAGGCGACGAAGCCGAAGGGGCGGTATCCTGCCCGCTCCATGCGCCGGGTCAGCAGCATGCCCAGGGTCTGGTGCGCCAGGCGGCCCTCGAAGGGATAGCAGACCAGATAATGTTTACCGCCCCGTGGGAAGCCCTCCACCAACAGGCCTTCGGGGCCGGGCAGTACGGAGCGGCGGAGCTGCATGGACAGCCAGTCCCTGACCGGCGCCGGCAGCCGTTTTCGCGCGGTGTCATCGGCTAGGAGGGCGCGGACCCGGGCCGCTAGATAGGTCGAAAGAGGAAACTTGCCGCCATAATAAGACGGCACCTTGGCCTCGACACCGGCGGCGCGGCTGACCGTCGCCACCGTTTCACGCATGCCCTCGAAACGCAGGATTTCGCCGGCGAAGGCGAAAGTATCGCCGACCACAAGCTGGTCGATAAACCATTCCTCGATCTGTCCCAGGTTCCGGCCACGCTTGAGACGGACCTTGATCATGGGCTCCTGCACGATGGTGCCCACATTCAAGCGGTACTGCCGCGCCACCCTTGGTCCACTGACATCATATCGCCCCTCCCCGTCCAGGGTCAGACGGGCATAGCGCTCATATTGGCGCAGGGCGTAGCCTCCCGTGGCGACGTAGTCGACGACACGGTCAAAGCTATCCCGGCTCAAACCCTCGTAGGGCATGGCCCGGCGTACTTCCTCGTACAGTTCGCCCGGCCGAAACGGCCCGCCACAGGCGGTACCCAGGATATGCTGGGCGAGGACGTCCAGCCCGCCACGGCGCGGCGGTTCGCCGTCCAGCTCGCCTTCCATCACCGCCTGGGCCGCGGCCTGGCATTCCAGCACCTCAAAGCGATTTGATGGCACCAAGAGGGCGCGGCTGGGCTCGTCCAAACGATGATTGGCCCGGCCGATGCGCTGCACCAGGCGGCTCAGACCCTTGGGCGCGCCGACCTGTATGACCAGATCAACCGCGCCCCAGTCGATGCCCAGATCCAGGGTCGAGGTGCAGACCACGCCACGCAGATCGCCGCGCACCATGGCCGCCTCCACCTTGCGGCGCTGGCCCACGTCCAACGAACCGTGATGCAGGGCAATAGGCAGACTATCCTCGTTCAGGCGCCAAAGATGATTGAACACCACTTCCGCCTGGGCCCTGGTATTGACAAAAACCAGCGTGGTCCGCTGCCCGCGAATGGCCTCGTAGACATCCCCCATTGCATGCAGGGTCATGTGCCCGGCCCAGGGCACCCGCACCGATGCCGCCATGACATTGATCCTTGGCCGCGGACCCGGACCGCCATCGACCACGGCCACGGGCCCGGCACATTTCAGAAAATTCGCCATTTGCGCCGGCGCCGCCACCGTCGCCGACAGACCGATCTGACGGGCGCGGGGCGCCATGCCGGCCAGACGGGCCAGCCCCAGGGCCAGCAGATCGCCGCGTTTATTGGCGGCGAGGGCGTGCAGTTCATCGATGATTACATAGCGCAATTGGGCAAAATACCGCGGCGCATCCCGGTACGAAAGCAACAGCGCCAACTGTTCCGGCGTGGTCAGCAACATATGCGGCGGATTGCGCCGCTGCCGCTGCCGCCTTGATTGCGGGGTATCGCCGGTACGGCTCTCCACCCGGATCGGCACCGCCATATCTTCAATGGGTTCTTCCAGATTGCGGCGCACGTCCACGGCCAAGGCCTTCAGGGGCGAAAGATAGAGGGTGTGCAGCTGGCCATCGGACGGCGCGGCCGCATCGCCTTCGGAACCACCGATCAGGTCGCAAAGGCTGGGCAGGAAACCCGCCAATGTCTTGCCGCCGCCCGTTGGCGCGGTCAGCAACACGGAATGTCCCGCCCGCGCCCGCTGCAAAACCTCGATCTGGTGCGCACGGGGCCGCCAGCCACGCCCGGCGAACCAGGCCGCAATCGGCGGCGGCAGGTCAAGCTGTTGGGTGACGTCATTCATGGGGGCAAATATACCGCTCCCCGCAGCCAAATACCGCCCTATATTACGGCCAATTCAAACACCCGATTTGCGCGGGTTTGCCCCGAACACCGCACAACCGAATGCCAGAAGGCCCATGATACTTAACGCCTTGTTTACCGGACTAGAGGTATTTTCGCTCAACAAACCATGAGCATATTTCCCGTGGCAATTGTGAAGACACGGCAAGGACAGCGGAATAAATGGCATACAACCTGGAGAATATGCAGGTCCAGCTGATCGAGGACAACCGCAACATGCGCGAGTTGGTCAAGATGATGCTGAGTGCGTTGGGCATGAAATCAGTGCGCGACTACGAGAACGGTCGGCAAGCCATTGATGGAATAAAAGAATTTGTTCCGGACCTGATCATTACCGATTGGATGATGGCGCCCGTGGATGGCTTGGAATACACCAGACACATTCGGACCAGCGACAATAGCCCCGACATTTTCACACCGATAATTCTGATGACCGGGCATACGGAAAAGTGGCGCATCATCAAGGCCCGCGACGCCGGTGTAAATGAACTGCTGGCGAAACCAATAACCGCGAGGACATTGTATGACCGCGTCCTGGCGATAATCGAAAAGCCGCGTCCCTTCGTGCGCACCAGATCCTTTTTTGGTCCCTGCCGCCGCCGCCTGAATTGGCAAGAATATATGGGTCCCGAACGGCGGGCAATGTCCGATGATCGGGTTGAACTATTCGACCAGATGCCGGGAGGGGCCGGCAACGAGGTCGAGGATATTGAACGGCTGTTGGAATCACTTTAGCGAACAGCGCATCGGTGGGCCGATGAACCCACCGTGCGTCAGGAGAACAGGAAATGCCCAGAGCACGGCCTGAAGAAAATACGGCACCACGCGGCGCACCTGGCGATTTCGAGGAAATCCAGGTCGCCAACAAGTTGAAGATCAAGGTGGGGCCGGGTGTCGGCGCCGACCCGGGCGCCGTGGACACAGCGGAAAGAATTGTCGAAAGTATGAAGGCCGACTACGAAAAACGTCTGGAGAGCGAAATTCGGGATTTGTTGGAGGCATTCGACAAAATGCGCTATGGCGGCGATTTCGACCTGGACCTGCTGTACGACAAGTCACATGAAATTCGCGGCGAGGCGGGCACTTTCGGCTATCAACTGATTTCCGATATCGGCAAACTGCTGTGCGAACTGCTCTCGCCTCTGGAACAGGCGAGCGCCGCCGAAATCGAGGCGATTGGGGCGCATCTGAAGGCCATGCAAACAGTCGTTGCGCAGCGGGTCAAGGGCACCGGTCCGGAAGTCGCGCAGCAGATCGTCCAAGGCCTGAACGCCATCGTGAAGAAGTCCAGCGCCTAGAATGGCTGGCCGCGCCAACACGGCACCCGGCCACCCGCCCAAACGGCTCACCATCGACAGGCGCTTGCTGGCGCTCTAAGAATATGTTCATGAAATTGGACGGCTCTACCAAATGAACACTGATACAAGAGTGGCGCGGCGGTTCGTGGATGACGGCCTGCGTCGCGAAGAATTGACCGAAGAGCGGATCGCCGAGTTGATCCGTGAGTACGGCAACAGCGGTGTGATGCAGATCCTGACGGAGGCGGAGCGCGATGCCAATCGCGCCGCCGCGCTGGCGGATCATCCTGCTGGCCAGGACCTTTGGGTCTTTGGCTACGGCTCCCTGATGTGGAACCCGGCATTTCATCATAGCGAGACCAGATCGGCCCGGATCTATGGCTATCACCGCCGCTTTTGCATGTGGATGCCGTTGGGACGGGGTACACCGGAGCGCCCGGGCCTGACCTTGGGCTTGCAGCAGGGCGGTTCGTGTCATGGTTTGGTGCTGCGCATTCCCAGCCATCAAGTCGATGCCGAAACCCGGATCGTCTGGCGCCGGGAGATGATCAGCGGCGGCTACAGTCCGGTCTGGGTACGGGCACGTTGCGAGGGTGACACGGTGCGCGCCCTAACCTTCGTCGCCAACCCCGCGCATCGGCGCTTTGGCGGCAAGGTGCCCCTGCGCGAGGCCGTGAAAGCCATCGCCACCGCCGAGGGCCGCCTTGGCCGTTGCCGGGATTATCTGCACAATCTGGTTCTGCATCTGGATGATCTTGGCCTGGCCGATGGCCAGATGCATCGTTTGTACAAACTGGTGGAAAATCACTCGCCCTAAGACCTGGGTTGGCGCAAGGCTGCCAATTCCGCTTCCAATTCGACGATACGGTCCTGCAAGGGCTGCATCACCTCGACAATCTGATCCTCGGTATAACGCGGCGCGATATGTTTG
>JASLLM010000131.1 GCA_030747035.1 Alphaproteobacteria bacterium
TAAGCGGGGGATGTGGGGCAAATCGAACCTGTACGAAGAAGGCGCCGCCGTGCCCTTGATCATCGCCGGCGACGGGGTGCCCGCCGGCAAGGTTTGCCAAACCCCTGTGTCCCTGCTGGACAGCTATCAGACCATCCTGGATTGCGTCGGCGTCGAACCCAACGAGGATGAAAAGACGCTTCCGGGCGCCTCCTGGTTCGATATCGCCAACGCGGATGATGATGACGACCGGGTCGTGTTTTCGGAATACCATGCCGCCTCCTCACCCTCGGGCGCCTTCATGATCCGCAAGGGTCGCTACAAATTCATCTACTACATCGGTTATGAGCCGGAACTCTACGATCTTGTGGCGGATCCGGAGGAAAGTACCAATATCGCCGCCGATCCGGCCAATGCCGGGATCATGGCGGAATACGAACAGCATCTGCGCGATATTTGCGATCCGGAGGCGACCGACCGTGATGCCAAGGATATGCAGAACGCCCTGATCGCCAAACATGGCGGCCGCGAAAAGGCCATTCACATTGGGCCGAAAGCGGCCACCCCGGTACCGGGACAGGCCGAGGAATAGATCGGGGTCTACTCTGCCGCGCGGACCTGGCGCGGCTCGTAGATCGCGGTGTGATCGATCCGCGCCACCAGCCGTTCGCCGCCCGCCAGCACCACCGCGTCCTGCTGCACGAACAGATGGCCTTTGCGTTCGTAGTTGTCGCTGACACGGGCGCGGACCGAGAGGGTTTCGCCGACCTTGGCGGCGCTGAAGTGCTGGATGGCGTGGCCCACATGGATCCATGGGCCCAGGACAACGTTTTCGGCCAGGGCCCGGTTGCCGAAGCGGGAGATCATGCCGGGATGGATCAGGCCGGCGTCCGCGTACAGCGGCAGGGTCTCGCGCACATCGTCCAGATATCCGGCCATGAGCCTATCATCCAGACATAGCTCGTACGTGCCCATCAGACCGCCGGCGGGCAGGCTTTCGGGCGAGGCCGGCGGGCGGCTATCGGGCAGGGGTGCGATAGGGAAATCCGCCAGATCGGGCGCCGCCGGCGCTGCCTCGGGCAGGCGAGCGGTGCCTTCCGCGCATAGTTGGCCGGCGCTCTCCACCGTGATCGCCATGGCGTTGTCCTCACCGGCTATCGGCTTGGCGGAGACGGTGGCGGTGGCGCCGTCATAGACCGGCAACAACAGGCGGCAATCAGCGGAGCCCCGCTCCAGCCAGTCCCGGCCCCAGGCCTCCGCCGCCGGGTGGCTCAGATAGGCATAGACATCGACGCCGGGTACCAGGCCGCCGGAGAAACCGAATTTCTTGGCCACGGTGTCATCGTGGATCTTGTTGTCGGAATCTTTCGATGTGTTGTAGGCCTGGACCTGATAATCGGCGATCGCCGCCACTGCGCTGGACATGGAACTCTCCTCAACCGTCTAATGCATCTCTAAATCGATAATAGGCCCGCGTCGCCGTCACCGCCACGCCGCGCATGAAATGCAACGGTAGCGGTCGCGGCGTCATATTTGGGAAATCGAAATCCGGGTCCGCCGCGCCGAGCGCCCGGTCAGCCAGGATCTTGCCCATCATGGTAGCCATGGCCACGCCCCGGCCGTTGAAGCCCAGGCCGGCCCACAGGCCCGGCGCCAGTTCATGCAGGTGGGGGTAATGATCCGGCGTGATGGCGACCTTGCCGTTCCAGGCATATTCGAACTCGATATCGCCGGCCTCGGGCAGCAGGCTGTGGATGCGCTGGCGCAGGCTGTCGTAAACCTTGACCGCACCGTCCTCATAGGCCGAGCCGCCGCCGCCCATAAGCAGCCGGCCATGGCCGTCTTGGCGGAAATACCACAGCACCCTATGAGTGTCCGACAGCACCTCGCCGCCGCCCAGGATCTTGCCCCGGATATTCTCGCCCAATGGCGCCGTCGCCACCTGCACGCTGAAGACCGGCACCACGGTGCGCTCCAGCTTGGGCCACAGAGCATCCGTATAGCCATTGGTGGCCAGGATGACCTTGTCCGCCGTCAGGCTGCCATTGGCGGTTTCCAGGCGCCAGCCGTCACCGGTTCGATTGAGGGATTGCACCGGCGTTGAGCCATGCACCCGCGCGCCGGCATCTTGGGCGGCGCGGGCCAGGCCACGGGCATAGCCTAGGGGCTGCACGCCGCCGCCCCGTTTGTCGATCCAGCCGCCTTTGTAGCGGCCATCGCCCATGCGCTGGGTCAACTCATCCGGCTCCAGCCAGGCCACATTGGCGCCACGCTGGGCCCAGTCCTGATGCCGCTTGCGCAGATCGCCCAGCATGCCCTGGGTATGGGCCGCCTGAATCCAGCCGTTTTGCATGGCATCGCATTCGATGCCGTGTTTCTCGATCAGTCCGAACACCAGATCCGCCGCCGCGCCCGAGGCCCGCACCATGGCCTCGCCATCCTTCTGGCCAAAGCGGGAGATGATCTCGCGCGGGTCTTCCTTCAGGCCGGGAATGACCTGGCCGCCATTGCGTCCGGAGGCACCCCAGCCGGGCTCGGCGGCTTCCAGCACCGCCACGTCCACGCCACCCTGGGCCAGATGCAGGGCCGTCGAGAGGCCTGTAAAGCCGCCGCCGACCACGGCCACATCAGCGCGCTGATCGCCTTCCATCGCGGGGGTGTCGGGCGCCGGCGCGGCGGTGGCGGCCCAAAGTGAGGGCGGCAGCGGCATTTTAGCGTATGATGCGTCTGTCATGGCGTCACTGTAGCATGGGAATACCGGCGAAATGGAGGCGGCATTGAAAATCTTGGGTTTGGCACTGGTCGCCTATGCGGCTCTGGTCGCTGGTTGCACCATGATCCAGCGCTCCCTGATGTATTTTCCTGACTCGAACCTGCCTGAACCGGGCGGGGCCGGCGCACCGGGGTTTCAGGCCATGACCATACGCACGGCGGACGGACTGAACTTGGTATCCTGGTATCGCCCGGCGGCAAAGGGTTTCGCCACCATTGTCTATTTCCAGGGCAATGGCGGTAACATTTCCCATCGCATGTTTAAGACAAGGGCACTGTTCGAGGCCGGATATGGGCTGCTTTTGGTGGGATATCGCGGCTATGGCGGCAATCCGGGATCGCCAAGCGAGGATGGCCTGTATCATGACGGCCGCGGCGCAATGGACTATCTGCAGGGCCAGGGCCTGCCGACGGAACGCCTGGTTCTGCTGGGTGAATCTCTGGGCAGCGGCGTGGCCGTGCGCATGGCGACCGAATACCAGGTGAAGGCGCTGATGCTCGAGGCGCCCTACACCTCGACCGTCGATGTGGGTCAGGCGGCGTATTTCTTCCTGCCGGTGAAAATGCTGATGTACGACCGCTTTCCCTCAATCGATATCATCGGGGACATCCAGGCACCTTTATTGGTGGTCCATGGGGAGCAGGACAATATCATTCCAACCCGTTTTGGCCGGCGCCTGTTCAAAGCGGCACAACAGCCAAAAGAGGGGCATTTCCTTCCAGGTGCCGGGCACAATGATCTGTTTGAACACGGCCTTGTGGATATTGAGCTGGATTTCCTGAAACGTCTGCCCAAATAGCCTAGTCGAAGGGCGCGGCGTCGTAGCGTTGGCCTTGGGCCAGATAGCGGCTGTCGCCGACCTGATCCGCCTCAACGCTCTGCCGGTAATGGCCGCCGGTTTCAGCGGCGCTTGTGCGGCGTTCGGCAGCCATCGAAGCGCCATCGTGGCCGGCGAATACCTCATGCAGGACGCGGCCATCGACTGCTCCTGGGCCGATGCCCAACCCGTATAGCACCGTGGGCAGCACATCGATAATCCCCGTGGGCGCGGTAAGCCGTGCGCCGTTGGCGAACTGACTGCCGGAAAAGGCCAGAACCGTATTGATTTCGTGGGACGAAAGACCGCCATGCATGCCGCAGCCCGTGGGGATGTCCGGTTCGTCATGCAGGCATCGCCCGGCCAGGCCGCCGTTTGGTGCCTGATCATCGCGGTTCAGGGTCAGGACAATATCGCCGGCGCGGGCATGGTCCAGGTTGGCGGCAGACAGAGGCAGGGTGCCTTTCGGCAACGCGCCGTTCATGGCGCGGGCAAAGATCGGGCCGCACCAGGGCTGCGCCTGCAACCAATCCACCAGCCGTCCCTGAACCACCTCATCCCGGGCATAAAGGGAGGCAACCGTTCCGGGCACCAGGGTGGCCTCGCCCGCGCCCAGATCGGGGCTCATCTTGAACCCGGCGGCATCCAGTTTCGCCGCCAGATCCAGTGGCGCGCCGTGGGTCGCCACGTGACCGTGATCCGACATGGCGACAATTTGCAGGCCGTCTTCCCGTCCACTGTCCCGGCGCCAGTCCAGCAGCCGGCCCAGGGCGGCATCCGCATGGCGGATGGAGGCCGCCGCTTCCGGGCTTTCGATGCCCCGGTAATGGAACGGCGTGTCGGGGTCGGAAAACCACAGGATCGTCACTGCCGGATCCCGGTTCGGTGCCACCTGTTCCATATAGGCATCAACCAGCCAGTCGATCTGATCATGGTTGGGTAGGGTGGATTCCGGGATCGGTCCGTGGATCTCCACCAGCGTCTGAGCTGCCTTCGGCGCCGCCGATTTCTCAACGCCGTGCAGGGAGATGTTCAGTGCGCCCATGTCGTTTGCCCGGTGATGCATCAGGCGGTTGCCGCCTGGCGTGCCACAGCCGAGCACCGCCATTTCCAGGCCGGCGCCATGCAGAATTTCACCCATGGAGGGGGCGGTCAGGATACCGCCCAGAGCCTCGTCGGCACGGCTCAGAGCCTCGAAGTCGGCAGTGTTGAGATAACCGCCCGCCGCCGGTTCCATGAACTTGTTGGCAACCATGCCGTGGCGCGCCGGATGGCAGCCGGTGATCAGGCTGGCCTGGTTGACCCGCGTCAGGGTGGGGAAGACGGCCCGGCTGTCGGTGCAGTGGCTGCCCTGTTGGCAGAGCGCCGACAGGTTCGGGGTCAGATTCCCATCCACCATGTCCGGGCGCAGGCCGTCGAAGGCGACGATCAGATATCGGATATTTTTGTTCATGCCCCGTTGTAACAAATTGCCCCATCCCGCGCCAAGCGCTGGCGGCTCCGGTTTCTCTATGCCAAGATATGGCCGACCTTCCTAGTATCTTGCCGTGTGACGCTCCCATGACTACAGACACATCCGATTGGACCCTGGTTGATTTGGTCCGCAAACAGGCGACTCGTTATGGCGAGCGGGAGTTCATCTCATTTGAGCAGGGCGCGCGTTTGAGCTTCGCCGATCTGGACCGGGACAGTGATGACCTGGCCCGCCGCCTGGCCACCCTTGGCGTTGGCGCAGGGGACCGGGTTTTAGGTCTGATCAAGAACCGGGCAGAGTTGCTGCTGTCCCTGATCGCGGTGAACAAGCTGGGCGCTATTTACGCCACCATCAATACGGAACTGATGGGTGCGTTCCTACAGCACCAATTGCACAATTCGGCACCAAAGGTGGTGTTGCTGGATGTTGATCTGGTGACGGCGTTTCAAGAGGTCGCGGCCCCGGACGTGGGATTGCAGGCAGTCGTGGTTGTCGCCGGCGAGGTGCCCGCGGCCATGCCGTCCCTGTTCGACAATGTGCGGCGGCTGAGTTTTGCCGAACTCGCTGCCTTGCCTGCCGCACCCGAAGCCGTGCTGGTTGCACCGTCGCCCCATGACGTGGCTTGTATCATGTACACCTCCGGCACCACGGGGCCGTCCAAGGGCGTCTTGATGCCCCAAGCCCATTGCTATCTGGCGGGCTATGGCAGCGCCACGAATGTCGGCATCCGCGAGGATGATATCTATTACGTATGCATGCCGCTGTTTCATGCCAACGGTCTGTTGCTGCAAGTCATTGCCAGTTTGATCAACGGTGCCCAGGTGCACGTGGTGGAGCGTTTCAGCCCCAATCGCTGGCTCGACGAAGTGCGGGCCGTTGGCGCGACATTGACCAACGCCTTGGGCGTGATGCCGGAGTTCATCTATCGCCAACCACCCACCGACCGGGACGGGGACAACAAGCTGCGCCAGGTCATGGCGGTGCCCTTGGCGGACGAATGGGCCGGCGATTTCGAAAAACGCTTTGGCGTGCAGCTTAGGCAGGGCTTTGGCATGACGGAATGCAATATTGTCGCCTATACCCGGCCCGGCGATCCATTGGTGCCT
Source organism: Alphaproteobacteria bacterium (assembly GCA_030747035.1). GTDB lineage: Bacteria > Pseudomonadota > Alphaproteobacteria. The sequence continues at coordinate 6,150 of JASLLM010000131.1, forward strand.
GGTTGCGCCGGCTATATTTTCGATGAATTCTTCGATGTCCGGGTGGTGGATCCGGAGACGGACCAGGAAATGCCAACCGGCGAGGTCGGCGAAATCGTGGTGAGGCCGTTGCAGCCGGGCTGCTTCATGGCCGGGTATTACAATATGCCGGACCGTACGGTGGAAGCCTGGCGGAACTTGTGGTTCCATAGCGGTGATGCGGGCAGGTTTGATGAAACGGGGCAATTGCATTTCGTCGACCGCATCAAGGACTGTATCCGCCGCCGAGGCGAAAACATTTCCTCGTTCGAGGTGGAGCAGGTCCTGAATAACCATCCCGCCGTCGCCGAAAGCGCGGTGATCGGCGTCAAGACGGCTGATGCGGGTGGCGAGGAAGAGGTCATGGCGGTGCTTGTAAGGGGTGATGGGGAGATCGAAAATACCGCCTTGCTGGATCACTGCGTCGAATACATGCCCCGCTATGCGGTGCCGCGCTTTCTTGTCTGGACCGACAACCTGGATAAGACGGCGACGGGCAAGATACAGAAACAGCCCCTGCGTGATGCGGGAGTTACGGCGGAAGTCTGGGACCGGGAGACGGTCGGCTACAAGATTGCCCGCCGCTGACATTTTTATTGAAAGAGGAGAAGATCATGGCGCAATTGAATGGTTCGGAAATTCTGGCGAAGGCCCTCAAGCGGGAAGGGGTGGACGAGCTGTTCTTCCTGATGGGCGGTCCCATGCTGGCGGCGGAAGCGGCCACCATCCAGGAAGGCATCCGCTGCATCGATGTGCGCCATGAACAGGCCGCCGCCATGATGGCGCAAGCCTATAGCCGGCTGCGGCAAAAGCCCGGTTTCTGCATGGCGGCATCCGGCCCGGCGACCATCAATCTTACCACCGGCCTTTCCAACGCCTTGATCGATTGCTGCCCCGTGGTGGCCATGGGCGGTGCCAGCCCGGTTCTGGGCAATGGCCGGCAAGTCTTTCAGGAGATCGATCAGATGGAGATCATGTCCGGCTGCGTCAAGTATGCCGTCCGCGTGCATGAGGCCCGCCGCATCCCTGAAATACTGAATGTGGCTATTCAAAAGGCCATGTCGGGCAAGCCGGGACCAGTCTACCTGGATCTGCCGGGTGATGTCCTCTACGAGATGGTTGATGAAGACGATATCGTCTGGTCGCAATCGGGCCGGCCCATTCTGGGTGCCCGCCCACCGGCGCCTGAAGAACAGATCAAGGAACTGGCCGCCGCGCTGGCCAAGGCGGAGCGTCCGGTGCTGCTGTCGGGCAGCGGCATCATCTGGTCCCAGGCCTGGGAGGAACTGCATGCCCTGGTCGATGCCACGGGTATTCCGTTCTACACCACGCCCCAGGGCCGTGGCGTGATACCGGAAGATCATCCCTGCTGCTTCCCCTCCGCCCGGTCGGCGGCCTTTCGCGAGGCGGACCTGATCGCCGTTGTCGGCACCCGTCTGAACTATATCGTCGCCCACCTGGCACCGCCGCGTTTCAGCGCCGATGCCACCATTGCCCGCATCGACATCGATGTAGAGGAAATCGCCGGCAGCCCGCGCGAACTGGATATTGGCATTGTGGCCGATGCCAAGGTGGCGCTGGGGCAGTTGAACAAGGCCATCGATGGCAAGGCCGATCCAGCCAGATACGAAGGCTGGCGCGCCAAACTGGCGGACATAGAGGCCTCCAAACGGGCCGGGCCTGGCAGTAACAGTCTTTCGGACGCGGTGCCCATCCATCCGCTGCGGCTTTGCGAGGAAGTGAAGAACTTCATGGACCGGGACGCGGTTCTGGTGGTCGACGGCCAGGAAATCCTTAATTACGGCCGCCAGTCCATGCCCACCTTCGCGCCGGGCCATCGTCTGAACTCAGGCCCCTTCGGTACCATGGGTGTGGGCCTGCCGTTTGGTCTGGGCGCCAAGGTTGCGAAGCCCGACAAGCAGGTCATCGTGGTGCACGGCGATGGCTCGTTCGGTCTGAATGCCATGGAGCTGGATACCGCGGTGCGCCACAACATTCCGGTCCTGGTGGTGATCAGCCTGAACGGCGGCTGGACTGCCGATCCCGATCAGGTCAAACCGGGCCGTAATCTAGGCTACGTCCGCTACGACCAGATGGCGGAGGGCCTGGGCTGCTACAGCGAATATGTCGAGGAACCGGGCGACATCCGTGCCGCCCTGGAACGGGCCCAGGCCGAGGTGGACAAGGGCCGCGTCGCCGTGGTCAACGTCAAGACCGACTGGGCCGCGCAAGCCGTGACGCAGAAGTTCGCCACCTACTCGACCTAAAGGCTATTCGTCCTAGAAGCCGGCCTTGGGGTCGCGCAAATACTCTTCTTCTTCCGGCGTATTTGTGCGGCCCAGGGCGGCGTTGCGGTGAGGAAAGCGGCCGTATTTGGCGATCAGGTCCCGGTGCTTCAGCATGGAGTCGTAGGATTTGTCACCGCTTTCACAGCCCCGCAGGGCGGCGAATAGTTCCACGCCCTGTTCCTGGCCGGCCAGGTCCTCCGTATGCTGGAAGGGCATGATCAGGAATTTCTTCGGCTGGGTATCCAGGCCTACATGCCAGCCGGCGGCTACGGCCCGTTTGGACACCTCGAAGATTTTCGGGTCGGTGGCAAAAGCCTGCGCCGTGCCGCGATAGATATTGCGCGTGAACTGGTCCAGCAGGATGCACAGCGCCAGGGCGCCGTCCAGGCTATGGGCCCAATGGTCCAACTTGCCGGCCGCCGCCGCTTCGACCGTGGCGCCGAATTTCTGGCGGATTTCCTCGTCGAAGTCAGAGCCGCCGGCATCCTGACGGGCGAACCAGATCTCCCGCGGCTGGCCCCGCTCGGGCGAGCCGGGGGGCGTGAACCAGAAATCCAATACTTCGCGGCGGCTCTTCACCCCCGTTGGGCGTAACTCGCACTCCCGCACATAGCCTTCGATCCGCTCCCGCCAGTCATCGGGAAATGGATGCGCCTTAATCTTCGGCGATTGCACATCCCGCGCCAGGGCCGAGGTGAAGCCGCCCGTGCAGACCAATGGCCCGCCGACCTTGGTCATTTCAATCCGGTGCGCCAGGGAGGTTCGGCCCAACCGCTCCACATAGACCGTCGTGTCAAACCGGTCGCCCACCACCAGGGTGGAATGGAAATCGAAATGCAGGGTCACCGCCGGATTGCCCAGGTTGTTCTGCTTCATCTGATGCCAGGTATGGCCCAGTACGGCTTCGTGCCAAACCTCCACCGCATCGATGGCGAAGTCGATGAACTTGCCGGTATAGGTTATCTCCGCCGTGTCCGTATCGCCCCAGTTAATGCGCCGGCGCAGCGAAAATGGAATGTCGGTTTGCGGCTTCTGGCCGCCGAAATCGCCCGTGGGAATGGGGTCTGTGTCTGATTCTTGCATGCGGTCATTATGCATCCATGGCGGTTATTGCCAATCACCGCTAGACTGGCGGTCCGGGGATTCCTATCCATCATGCAATTCCATCCACCAAGGGCGCCTAACATGACGATCTCGAATTCGGCGCGCCCAAGTGATGGCAGCCAATCGCAACCGCCCATGCCCTGGGTGTTGATTACCGCGACGTGCCTGGCGACCTTTGCCATCACTGCCAGCGGTTCCACCCGGGCGCCGTTCCTGATCCATATGGCGGAGGACCTGGATGTTAACCTGGCCAGCGTCGCCAATCTGTTCGGCCTGACCTCCATCGCCTGGGGGGCGGCTTCCTTCGTCGCCGGTGTGGGCTCGGACCGTATCGGACGGCGGCCTTTTCTGGTTGGGGCGCCCATTGCTCTGGCCCTGGCCCTGGTGGCCGTGGCCATCAGCGACAGTTTTCTAAGCGTTGCCATCTGGTCCACCCTTGGAGGCTTCTTTTGCGGCCTGTTCACCGGCGTCAGCATGGCGGAGGTGGCCTCCCGTGTGGTCGACCGCCAACGCGGCCGCGCCCTTGGCTGGGTCATGGCGGGGCAATCCATGACCCTGTTGATCGGCGTTCCCCTGGCCTCGTGGATCGGCGCCTCCGTCGGCTGGCGCGGTGTGAACCTGTGTGTGGCGGCGATGTCTCTGCTATCGGCAGGGGCCATGTTCGCCACCACGACATCCATGGCTTCCATCGCCAAAAGCGTTGCTTCCGGGCCGCCACCGTCCCTGCGCAATGCCCTGTCGGGACATGTTATCCGGGTGCTGAGCAGTATTGTCGCCGAAAGGGTCTGTTTCGGGCTGGCGGCGGTCTACTATGCCACCTTCATGTTGCAGACCTATGATCTGTCGCTCGAGGTCTTGGCGGTGCCTCTGATGATCTTCGCCCTGGGCAATATTCTCGGTACTATCGGCGGCGGGCAGCTAGGGGATCGCCTGCACAACCGCATGCTGACATTCGCCCTGGCGCTGCTGGCATCCGGCGCTGTGGCGCTGGTACTATTCGGCTGGCAAGCGGGTGTCGTGGCATCGTCCATCCTGGGCTTTGCCTATATGTTTTGTAATGCGCTGGCGCGGCCCTCTTTGATGGCGGCGCTGGCGGATGTGCCGGCGGAAGTGCGCGGCACGGTCATGGGCCTGAACAGCACGGTCGCATCCGCCGGCTGGCTGGCGGCGGCGGCGCTGGGCGGATTGATTATCGCGTCAGGCGGTTTCGTGGAATTCGGCCCGTGGATCGCGGCGCTGACGGTCGTGGGCGCCGCTCTGGCCCTGGTTGGACGGCGCCAGAGAAGAGGCTGAGAGGAGGCGGACAATGGCGAGGCAGGTTTTTAAAGTAACCATAAATGGCGAGGTCCGAGAGATAGAGGCGGAAGCCTCCCTGCCATTGATCTATGTGTTGCGCAATGAACTCGGCCTGACCGGGACCCGCTATGGCTGCGGATTGGAGCAATGCGGCAGCTGCATGGTGTTGATCGATGGTGAGCCCGCCTACGCCTGTAACCGCGCCATGGATTCCGTCGCGGGACGGGCGGTTTCGACCGTGGAGGCATTGGGTACCGAGGCCGACCCCCATCCCTTGCAACAAGCTTTTATGGATGAACAGGCGGGGCAGTGCGGCTATTGCCTCTCGGGCATCCTGATCAGCGCCAAGGCCCTGCTGGACCGCAATCCTGATCCCAGCCGCGGGGATATCGTCGCGGCCCTGGATGGGCATCTGTGCCGCTGCGGCTCCCACGGGCGCGTCATCCGGGCGGTCGGCCGGGCGTCGGCGGCGCTGCGGGGGGAGGCCACATCATGAACCAGGACCTGCCCGGTAATCTGGTCATCAACCCACGCTTTGACACCTGGCTGAAATTTCAGACTGACGAGACCGTGCGCGTGGCCACGGGCAAGGTGGAGATGGGCCAGGGCGTGGTCACCGCCCTGTCGCAGATCGCAGCGGAGGAACTCGACGTGCCCTTGGACCGTATCGTCATGCTGTCCGGCGATAGCGATCAGGCGCCCAACGAACGTTACACATCTTCCAGCCTGTCGATCATGGACTCAGGCGCGGCGATCCGTTCCGTCTGTGCCGAGGCGCGGCTGTTGCTGTCGCAACAGGCTGCCTTGCGCCTGAACTGCGGCTTGGAACAATTGTCGGTAGAGGCAGGCGTTTTCGCCGTCGATGGCGCGCCCTCGGCGTTGTCATATTGGGACGTGGCGGCGGAGGTGGATTGGTCGCGACCTCCCACCGGCGCCGGCAGCCCGAAACCCGTGCAGGATTACCGCATCGTTGGGCAAAGCGTGCCGCGCCGGGATCTACCCGGCAAGCTGACAGGCAGCGGTTTCATTCATGATTGGCTGCCTGACGGCGTGCTGCATGCCCGCACCTTGCGCCAGCCGGGACGGGAGGCAGTGTTGCAGAGCCTGGACGAAGCGGCCATCCGGCGCGCCGCCGGAGGCGGGATCGATATTCTGCGCGTTGGGAATTTCGTTGCCTTCATCGGTGCTGACGAGGCTGTCGTCGAGGCCGCCGCGGCCGCCGCGCCGTTGCACGCGGAATGGGACAACGGGCCCGATATCGATCCCGAGCAGCAGGAGGCCGCCTGGCTGCGCGGCCAGCCCGCCATCGACTTCCAATATGGCGCGCCCGAAGACGCCGAACAGTCGGGCGATCTTGTTCAGGCGACGTTTTCCCGGCCCTATATAGCGCACGCTTCCATGGGCCCATCCTGTGCCCTGGCGCAATTTGTCGATGGTCATCTGACATTGTGGTCCCATAGCCAAGGCATGCATCCCCTGGCCAAGAATATCGCCGATGTGCTGGATCTGCCCGAGGGCGCCGTCAGCGCGCGGCATCTGCCGGGGCCCGGCTGCTATGGCCATAACGGTGCCGACGATGTGGCCCTGGACGCCGCCATCGTCGCCCTGAACCGGCCTGGCGAATGCATCCGCCTGCAATGGCGGCGGCAGGAGGAGTTCGGCTTCGAACCGTTCGGCCCCGCCATGCTGACGGACCTGCGTGTGCGTGTCGATGGCGCCGGCCGGCCCACGGACTGGACGGCCGAGATCTGGAGTCCAACCCACGTGCAACGGCCCCTGGCCGGTGCGGGCCGCCTGTTGGCATCGGACGCGTTGCCGACGCCGCCGCCCGTATTGACGCCCACGGACCCGGAAGAGGAACGCGGCGGCGGCGGTACCCGCAATGCCAAGCCCTATTATGACATTCCCAACAGCCGCATTCTGCATCATCTGACCCTGGAGCCCCCCGTGCGTACCTCCGCCCTGCGTACCTTGGGGGGGCTGACGAATATCTTCGCGCTGGAGGCCATGATGGATGATCTGGCCTCACGCGCCGGGGAGGATCCGCTGGATTACAGGCTTTCCATGTTGTCGGACCCCCGCGCCCGCGCCGTGCTTGAAACCGTCGCGGATCAAGCCGGTTGGGCCTCGCGCGGCAAGGGCGGCGATGGGAATGGTCTGGGCCTGGCGTTTTCCCGCTACAAGAACATGGCCGCCTACGCCGCCGT
>JASLLM010000132.1 GCA_030747035.1 Alphaproteobacteria bacterium
TCGGTGGGCTGTCTATTGCTGTTTGGACTATCTGCGTATCGTCAGCAGCAAGCCGGGATAGATTTTTGCTCAGCCCGTGATTGCGTCAGCCTGTATTTGCGTTTTCCGGTAGCCCATTGAATCTTATGATTTGAAAGCCGCGTGACGAATTGACTGACCGATCGCGCCTTGTTGGGACCTCAAGCGGGATTTCATGATACACCCGTGCCGCAATCTTGCGCGAGACGCGCAGAACTGGTTAGCCACAGAAAGGCGTAAGTAGCCAAAGGTTCACCGAAACCGGCCACGAAGCAGCGGCGGTTTTCAACGAATTATCAGGCGCCGGGCGAATCGGCCATCTTCGTTGCATGATGGGTCCGGGCTTTGCCCGATATGAGCTCTCGCCTCGAACCGAAAGAATTTGGTTCCCTGAGCTCGTATGTTGGATTTTTCCGCTAAGCAAGGTAAAGATGCCGACCCATGACGCAAGAAAACAATCAGGGTCAGGCCGAAGACGACCGCGCAACCATCCGGTCAGCCTATCGACCGGTTCATGATCTGCATATTCCGCTGCGACCAGGTCTGGACACCGTCCCCGCGGCACCGCTTGAAGTGCATGGCGCCACCGTATTGCCGGAATGGATCGACCACAACGGTCATCTGAACATGGCCTACTATGTCCTGATGTTTGACAACGCCACCGATAGATTTTTCGATTTGATCGACCTGGGCGCTGATTATGTGCGAGAGCAGGAACATTCCGCCTTCGTGCTGGAAACCCACGTCACTTACCAACAGGAAGTGGCATTGGACGACCCTTTGCGTTTTGTCTTTCAACTGATCGATGCCGATGAAAAACGCCTGCACTATTATTTTGAGATGTATCACGCGACCCAGGGATATTTGGCATCGACATCGGAGCAAATCGCCCTGCATGTGAGCCTTGATGCCCGGCGCTCCACCCCCTTCCCGGCGGTGATGATGCAACGCATCGAGATGTTTCTCACGGCCCATGCCAACCTGCCCAGACCCGATGGCGTCGGCCGCTCCATTGGCATTCGGCCCCGGCGTTGAATTCGTTATGAGCCTGGCCGGCCAATTTGCCCGCGCCCGTCGCATCTTGCGCAACGACCAGGCGCTGATGGCCGTGGTCGCCGCCCTGATCGGGGTCTTGGTGGCCTATGCCGCCATTGCTTTTCGCCTCGGCATCGGCGGTGTGCAATGGCTGTCCTATGGCATCTACGCAGAACGGCTGATTGGCAGAGTGGCGGAACTGCCCATTTGGCAGGTTCTGCTGGTTCCAACGGCCGGCGGTCTGTTGGTGGGATTGTTCCTGCACTTCATCATGCCGGGTGGACGCCCCATGGGTGTTGCCCATGTGATCGAGGCCATGGCGTTGCGCAATGGCCGCATGCGTCTGCGCGACGGCCTCGCCGCCGCCTCAGTCAGCGTAGTTTCGCTGGGCGTCGGCGCCTCGGCCGGGCGGGAAGGCCCCATGGTCCACCTGGGCGCGGCCATCGCCGGCGGCGCGACCCGCCGTCTCGGCCTTTCGCCGCATCTGGCCCGTACCTTGCTTGGATGCGGCGTCGCGGCCTCGGTCGCGGCTTCGTTTAACGCGCCTATCGCCGGCGTGTTCTTCGCACTGGAAGTGATCATCGGCCACTACGCCTTGTCCGCATTTGCCCCAGTTGTCATTGCCTCGGTCGCGGGCACGGTTATCTGCCGCGCCCATTTGGGTGAGCAACCGGCCTTCCTACTGCCCCAATTCGGCATCCACTCGGTCTGGGAGTTTCCTGCCTTCATGGTGCTGGGCGCGGTCTGCGCCGCGGTTGCCATCATCTTCATGTGGTCGATATTCTATGCCGAACGGGTCGTCGACAGCCTGAAGGTGCCCGATTGGGTAAAGCCCGCCGCCGGCGGTCTGGCGGTGGGCGCGATTGCAGTGGAATTTCCACATGTCCTGGGCGTCGGGTATGAAGCGACGGACGCGGCCCTGAATGAACTGCTGCCACTTTGGCTGTTATTGATGCTGATACCTTTGAAAACGGCGGCCACGGCGATCAGCATCGGCTGCCGTTTTGGCGGCGGCGTGTTTTCGCCCTCGCTCTACCTTGGTGCCATGACCGGAGGTGCCTTTGGCATCATCGCGGCGGCCGCATTCCCGCATCTTGCCGCCTCGCAAGGCGCCTATGCCATCGTCGGCATGTCCGCCGTGGCCGCCGCTACCCTTGGCGCACCGATTTCAACCATCTTGATCGTCTTCGAATTAACCGGCGACTATCAAATTACCGTCGCCGTGATGGTGGCAACGTCAATCGCCACGGTGATCGTGCAGCAAGTCGGCGGCCGCAGCTTCTTTCATTGGCAATTGGAAAACCGCGGCCTGAACCTGCGCGGCGGCAGGGCCCGGCACCTTTTGCAAACCCTGACAGTGCGGGACATTTTAGCTAAGGATTTCGACAAGATACCCGAACGTACATCGATCGCGGAAATCAAAAGCTTATTTAGCCGCCTGCCCCACGGCACCTTTGTCGTCGTCGACGACAGCGACAAACTGGTTGGCACGATATCCTTCGCGGATCTGAAACATATCGCCTTTGACAGCGGCCTCGATAGCCTGATCAACGCGCGCGATGTCGCCCATACGCAGGCACCCGCCCAGTTGCCGGACGACACGCTTGAGGAAGTTCTGGCGGTCATGGATGTATCGGGCGAGGAACATTTAGCGGTAATCGCAGCACCGGATGATCAGAGCGTCATGGGAATTGTCCACCACAGCGATGTCTTGCGCGCCTACAATCGCGCCCTGCTTGAAGCCCAGGCCGAGGAACATGACGACAGCCGGCGATGAGAGTTCGTGCAATTAGAAGAGAATCGCGGCACCGCCCAAACCGGCGATCAGCTTTCCCTAGAGCATGTTTCTTCTAAACATGCTCGGATTCTTAAGAGAAGAGCGATTGAACCAATTACTTGGATCGCGATGGCGAATCCAACTAATTGAAAATTGCTCTATGCAGGCTCATCGTCATCGGAACGACGCCCTTCCAGGCGGTGGCCTTCCAGGTCCCGGCCATGGCGTTCCGTCTCTGATTCATGGCGTAGGCGGTCGTCCTTGCGGCGGCCATGACGGGCCCGGTTATGTGCCGCACGGGTCTCCTTGTCGGCCTTTTTCTTCGCCTTGCGAAAATGGTTGAGATTGATGATCTCGGCCATGCCATCACTCCCCGTTTCAGTTACCACCTATTCCCATGCCGTACGATCGAAAGCCATATCGCGGAAGCGCCATGCTAAACAATTTTCCAACCCGGGTCCTTCGTACTAGATTAGGCTATATGGCCGCGCATGCAACCATCTCCGAATTTGTAGCCGGATTTGCCGCTCTCCGCCAATGATGATCCGCCCCAGGGCGCTGCAGGAGTGTATCGTGAAGAAATTGCTCGTCGGCGTCATTGCCTTGATCGCACTGTTGATCGCCGCCCTATTGCTTGGCCCCAGTTTCATCAACTGGAATGACCACAAGGCGGAAATTATCGCCGCCGTCCGCGATGCGACCGGACGGGAACTCGCAATTGATGGCGACATAAGCTTGCGAATCTTGCCCGCGCCCGCCCTGTCCGTCAGGGACATCCGTCTGGCGGGCCTGCCCGGCTCCGAGGCGGCGGATATGCTGACGTTGAAAGCGCTGGACGTCCGCGTCGCCCTGGCACCGCTCATTTCGGGCCAGATACAAGTAACATCCGTGCGGCTGATCCAACCGTTGCTGGTTCTTGAAACTCTGCCCGATGGTCAAGCCAATTGGCACTTCGAAGGCGCCGGAGGCAGCGGTGCGGGGGCGGTGGATGGCGGTGGCCAGTCGGGTCCAGCCCTGTCGCTGGACAAACTGGCCGTCGAAGATGCCGTGCTGATCTACCGCGACCGCCGCGCAGAAATTGAAGAACGGATCGAGGCAATTAGCCTGGATGGATCGGCCGCCTCGTTGCAGGGACCATTTCACTTCACCGGCAAGGCGACGGCAAGGGATCTGCCCCTGGGCTTCGATGTATCCATCGACACCTTAGCGGAAGGTAAACCTGTTGGTATTCGGCTCAGCCTGAAACTAGCTGGTGACACGGCGGAGGCCAGTTTCTCGGGCCGGCTGGAGGCATTGGAAACCGAGCCACGTCTGAGTGGACAGCTTAACTTGTCAGCCCCGGACGCCGCGGCCCTGCAGGCCGCCGTGCTTGAGGGCGAGGCACCATCGCCGGTCATGCGACAACCGTTGCAGGTGAAGGCGTCTGTGGAAGCTTCAGCCAAGGAGGCGACCCTAAACGGCATCGATCTGACCTTCGGGCCCATGCAGGCAAACGGCGCGATAAGCGCCAGTTTGGGCGAGGAACCGAGTTATGATCTTGCCCTGGCGATTGGGCGCCTGGATCTGGACCGGTTGCTGCAAGGCATGGCGGAGGCATCGCCGTCCGGTCAGAACAGCAGCGCCCCGGGCTCCACGACCACCGCGCAGTTGCCTGAAATTCCCGCCAATCTGCAAGGCAGTGTCGTCATCACCATCGAGGGGTTGAAATACCGCAACGGCGTGGTCAGCCAGGTGCAATTGGATGCGTCCGCCGACAATGGCATCTTGCGGCTGGAACGGCTTTCCGCCCTGTTGCCTGGCGGATCCGACCTGCGCCTATCGGGCCAAACGGGCCAGCGTGACGGTGCGCCTCGTTTTGATGGTCAGATCGAACTGGCGTCGAATAATCTGCGCGGCCTGTTGACCTGGCTGGATGCAAATCCGGCGGCTATCCCAGCCGGACGCCTGGCCAACATGAGCCTGACCAGCGAATTCGGCATCAACCAGCAGCAGGCCCAGATCGGCAATATGAACCTGCGCCTGGACGGCACCACGATAGAGGGGGCCGCGACGATCCTGCTGCAAGCGCGGCCATCGTTCGGCCTGGCCTTGAACATCGACCGTGTCAACCTGAATGGCTATCTGCCGAACGGCGCCGAGCAGGCGGCAAGTCAGCCGCAGGGCACGGCGTCAGGCAAGGCCGGAGAAAAGGCCGGAAACGGAGCCGCATCTGGTCCGCTGGCCGTACTGGAAAAGTTTGACAGCAATCTTATCCTGAACGTCGGCGAAATGACCTATAACACCGTGCCCATTCGCGGTCTTTCCGCCGAACTTGGCCTGGCCGGCGGCAAGCTGACGGTCCGCCGCGCCGCGGTGCGGGACCTGGCGGGGGCAAACTTTTCCCTTAGCGGCACCGGGCAGGAATTTGCCGGCAAGCCCCTGGGCAAGGCCAAGATACGGTTGCGGGCGAAATATTTTGACGGCCTGGCAAGATTGGCGGGTCTTGAACTGCCGGTGCCGCCAAAGCGCCTGAAGAGCCTGACCCTTGATGGCGAGATTAACGGCAATGCCGAACGCCTGAATTTCGATATCAAGGCAACCCTGGCCGGGCTGAGCGGCAAGGCCAGCGGATCGGCGACCGGCCTGTTGGGGCCAACCGCCGCGGACCTGAAGTTGGAGCTGCGTCACGGCAGCCTGGCCAGTCTGTCCAGGACTTTCGATCTGGGCATCAAACCCTTGCCCCGTGCCGATACGCCGGTTTCGCTGCAGGGGTCTGTCAAGGGTGGTAAAGAGGCCGTGAATTTGGATCTGACGGCGCAAATGGCCGGCGGCCAGGTCAAGCTCAATGGCAGCGCCAAGACATTGGACAAGACGCCGCAAATCGAAGTGACGGCCAATGCGGCGCACAAGGACTTGGTTGGCCTGCTGGCGTCCCTGGGCAGCCAATACCCACCGGATCAGAAATCACCCGGCGGCCTGACCCTTGCCGCCAACATCAAGGGCGGCGGCGATGCCTTCGAATTCAATGGCTTGAGCGGAAAAATTGGCCTCATGAACCTGGGCGGCAACGCCGGCGTGCGCTTGGATGGACCACGCCCCATGGTCACGGCCAATCTGCAGGCCGGTGACGTGGTGCTGGATCATTTCCTGGGCGCCGGCGGGCAAGCCAAGGCAGGCAATGCGGGCGGCAAACAAGGCCGCAATCAAGATCGCCGGCGCCGTGGGGAAGAACGCTGGTCACGGGATGCGATAGATCTCGATGCCTTGCAGGCGGTGGATGCCGATATCAAGCTGGCGGCCAAGCGGCTGGTCTTTCAACGCTACCCCTTCGTGGAACCAAGTCTGCATATGACCGTGAAAGGCGGCGTGATGCAGGTGAAGGAGCTGACGGGCCGGCTGTTCAAGGGCAAGGTCGGATTACGGGCCAACCTCAGTTCCCGGCCCCTGCCGGCCCTGGGCCTTTCATTGCAATTGCATGGTGCGGATATCAATCAAGCCATGCGGACTGCGCTGGAGATGGACCAGGTTACCGGCACCTTGGACTTTACCGGCGAGTTTCAGACCACCGGTTCCAGCCAATGGGACCTGGTCAACGCCCTGGCCGGGCAAGCAAAGATACATGCCGAAAATGGTTCGATCCGGGGCTTCGACATGAAAAGCTTTTCCGAACGCCTGGGCCGTCTGAACAAGGCGCCGGATTTTCTGAATCTGGCGCAGCGCGCCTTTTCCGGCGGCGTGACCAAATACCAAAGCGTGGACGGTAATTGGAATATCAACAATGGCGTGGCCCGGACCCAGGATATGCTGGCCAACCTGGACGCCAGCCAGGCAACCCTGAAGGGCGCCATAAACCTGCCCACTTGGCAAATGGACCTGCGCGCGGTCATGCGCCTGACTGAGCATCGGAACGCCCCGGATATGGGCGCGCATCTGTATGGTCCCCTGGATCGGCCGCGGCACAATCTGAAGACGGCCAAGCTGGAACGTTGGCTGCTCGCCCGCCTGGGCCGTGAGTTGTTGGGTAAGAAGGCAAAGTCGGGCGGCATCGGCAAGTTGCTGGATGCCGTTACCGGTGGCGGAAAGACAGCCCAGCCGTCGACACCACAGCCGTCACAGCCCGGCCAAGATCAACCGCAACAGCCCATGGACCCCAAGCAGAAGCTGCTTGAAGGGCTTTTCAAGGCCCTGAACAAGAAGAAATAGGCCGCCTTATCAGCCCAACGGCGGCCCGAACTATTGAATGGGCGAAAAGTCCGTCGGCACAATGAATTTGTTGGTCTGCTGCTTCAACGCGCCGAGTGCATCGACCTTTGCCAGAAACGTCGCCCAGTCAGGATCCTTGGCCATGGCGGCGCGGCGTTGTTCCCGGTCGCCCATGCTGTCGAAGGCCCACATGAAAACGGCCTGATTTATGGGCCCGACCTCGGTCGTAAAAAAGCCCAGCAATCTGCCCAAATGCTTCTCCTGCACCGGCAGGCCGAACTCCTTGTAAAGAGCAATCCAGGCATTGATCTTGCCGGGATGGAAATCGTAGGTGCGGTGATCGACGATCATGATGTTTCTCCTTGTTCATGCGCCCTTGCCTGCAGGCGGTTCAATATGTAGACGCGGACGGCGCGGCTCAATCCCGCCGTGCGCCGGTTGTCGATTTCTGCGATCAGGTCGGTCATGCTGCGGCCATCGGCCTGTGCCATGCGGCGGAATTCATCCCAGAATGCCCGTTCCATGGACAGACTGGTCTGATGCCCGGCGATACGAAAGGAACGGCGCAGCAGTTCCTCGTCCGCACCAGACATGACCCAACCGGCCTATTTTGGTCCCAGCATCTTCCTTGGCTGCACGAAACGGTCGAAATCCGCCTCCGCCACCAGCTTCAGTTCCACCGCCGCCTCTTTCAGGGTCTGTCCCTTGACGTGGGCATGCTTGGCGATCTTGGCCGCGTTGTCGTAGCCGATATGGGGCGCCAGGGCGGTTACCAGCATCAAGGATTGCGCCATCAAATCGGCGATCCGGCCTTCGTTGGCCTTGATCCCGACCACGCAATTGTCGGTGAAGCTGTTGGCGGCATCGCCCAGCAACTGGATCGACTGCAACAGGGAATAGATCATCACCGGTTTGAAGACATTCAGCTCCATATGGCCATTGGCACCGGCCACGGTGACGGTGGTGTGATTGCCGATCACCTGGGCGCAGACCATGGTCATGGCCTCGCACTGGGTCGGGTTGACCTTGCCCGGCATAATCGATGATCCCGGCTCGTTCTCCGGCAGGCTCAATTCACCCAGGCCCGAACGGGGGCCGGAGCCCAAAAGCCGGATGTCGGAAGCGATTTTCATCAAGCTGACGGCTAGGGTATTCATCGCGCCCGAAGCCTCGACCACGGCGTCGTGGGCAGCCAGGGATTCGAATTTATTCGGCGCGGTCTTGAACGGCAGGCCGGTAATCTTGGCGATTTGCGCCGCTACCGCCTTGTCAAAGCCAACCGGCGCGTTCAGGCCCGTGCCCACCGCCGTGCCGCCCTGGGCCAGTTGATACAGCCGAGGCAGAGTGTCTTTCACTCGGGCGATACCGTATTTGACCTGCATGGCATAACCGGAAAACTCCTGGCCCAGGGTCAGGGGCGTGGCGTCCTGTAAATGAGTACGGCCGATCTTGATCAGCTTGTTGAATTCCTTCGATTTGGCCTCCAACGCCTTTTGCAGGTGCGCCAGCGCGGGGAGCAGCAGCCGATCGATCTGGTTGACCGCCGCCACGTGCATCACCGTGGGGAAGGTGTCGTTGGAAGACTGGCTCATGTTGCAATGATCGTTGGGATGCACGGGCACCTTACTGCCCATGCTGCCGCCGAGTATCTCGATCGCCCGGTTGGAGATTACCTCGTTGGCGTTCATGTTGCTTTGCGTACCCGAACCTGTCTGCCAGACCACCAGGGGGAAATGATCATCCAACTTGCCGGCGGCAACTTCCTTGGCGGCGCGCACGATGGCCCTGCCGCGCTTTTTGTCCATTACGCCCAATTGCATGTTGGCTTCCGCCGCCGCCTGTTTGACAATACCCAGGGCATGCACGGCGGGCAGGGGCATTTTTTCCCAACCGATCTTGAAGTTCTGCCGCGAACGCTGTGTCTGCGCCCCCCAATAGCGGTCGGCAGGTACCTTGATCGGGCCAAAACTGTCGGTTTCGGTGCGGGTTTTGATCTTATCTTTGCTCATTGGCCCGTAAGCCTCCATCATTGGCAGTGAACACGTTACAGCACAGGGCGTTAAAGCACAGGGATAGCACGCATGAAAGTATTGTTGAACGGTGGCGTCGCGCGGCGCGGCATGAAAATTCTACCCGAACGTTTTGGCGACCGCATCAGCCTGCGTCAGATCACCCCCGATGAAGACGCCGAAACCGTGGCGGCCAACATGGCCTGGGCCGAGTTCATGATTTCCATCGAGTATGGCGCCGAGCTGCCGCCCGCGCCCAATCTGAAGGTCCTGCAATTGCCAGTCGCGGGCCTGGACAAGGTTGACGTCAATGCCGTGCCCGCCTCGGCCGCGATCTGCAATGTCTATGAGCATGAAGTGGCGATCGCCGAATATACCTTCAACGGCATGCTGGAATGGGTGGTCGGCCTGGCCCGTCGCAATACGGAATTCAAGACCGGCGATTGGAGCGGCACACCCTCCATGGGCGGCCAGACGAGGGGGGAATTGTCCGGCATGACCATCGGCTGCCTGGGCTATGGCAACATCGGCCGGGCCATCGCGCGCCGAGCCCTGGCTTTCGATATGAAAGTCATGGCCTTGACCCAGAACCCGCGGCCGCTGCAACCGGAACCGCATTTTCTGGGCGGCTACGGCGATTTGGCGAAGCTGCTGGAAGAAGCCGATTTTCTGGTTATCTGCTGTCCCCTGTCCGAGCAGACGCGTGGCATCATCAGCAAAGAACAACTGGCAGCCATGAAATCCTCCGCCGTGGTGATCAATGTGGCGCGTGGTCATATCGCGGATGAAGATGCGCTTTACGCCGCCCTCAAGGACGGTGTCATCGGCGGCGCCGTTCTCGATACCTGGTATCAATATCCCAGCGCCGACAACCCCACCATCCGCCCCTCGCGCCGGCCCTATCATGAACTGGACAATGTTTTGATGACGCCGCATATTTCCGGCTGGTCTGAAGGGCAGCAGCTACGCCGCTGGGCCAAGACCGGAGACAACATAGAAGCCCTATTGACCGGCGGCGAATTGATCAACGTCATCCGCCCCGCCGACTCTTAAATGCGTATGTAACAACAGGAAATCGTCATGCAGGACAGCTACGAAACCCTATTACTGGACCAGCCCCAAGAGCATGTGTTGCGGGTCACCTTCAACCGGCCGGACCGGCGCAATGCCATGAATACCCAGCTTGGCCGCGATATGCTGGACCTGTTTGGCTCGCTGTTGCTGGATCCAGGCGACGCCCGCACGGTGATATTGACCGGTGCCGGCGACAAGGCGTTCTGCGCCGGCGGCGATCTGAAAGAGCGGGACGGCATGACGGATGAAACCTGGCGTCTGCAACACGCCATTTTCGAGCAGGCGACCTACTCCATGATCGATTGCCCAGTACCGGTAATCGCCGCCGTCAACGGCTCCGCCTTTGGCGGCGGTTGCGAGATGGCCCTGGCCTCGGATTTCATCTATGCCGCCGAGGGCGCGCGCTTCGCCCTGACCGAGATCACCCTGGGCATCATTCCCGGCTGTGGCGGCACCCAGAACCTGCCCCGCGCCGCCGGTTCCCGCCGAGCCAAGGAAATCCTTTATACCGGCACGCCGTTTACCGCCCAGGAGGGCCTGGAATGGGGCATCGTAAACAAGGTCCTGCCCCAGGACGAACTCATGCCTGCCGCCCTGGAAGTGGCGGCGCGCATCGCCGGTAATGGTCCCCTGGCTGTGCGCCAGGCCAAACGCTCGGTCAATCTGGGCATGGGCACGGACCTGACCACCGCCCTGGGCATCGAGGTCGAGGCGTACAATCGTCTGGTCCCCACCGAGGACCGCCGCGAAGGCGTCATTGCCTTCAACGAGAAACGCAAGCCGCGTTTCATGGGCCGTTAGGACATTGAGTTAAGGAGTTGAATGATGAGCGACGATTCAGATCTGACGCAAATGACCCTGGGCGAGGACTACGCCGAGATCCGCGACGGTGTGCGCCGGGTGTGCGCCGATTATCCGTTGGATTATTGGGCCGAAAAGGATGAAGTCGCGGAATACCCCCACGAGTTCGTCAATGCCATGACGGAGTCGGGATATCTGGGCGCCTTGATCCCGGAAGAATATGGCGGCGCCGGGCTGCCGATCCGTGCCGGTTCGGTCATTCTGGAGGAAATCCACGCGGCGGGCTGTTCCGCCGCCGCCTGCCATGCCCAGATGTACATCATGGGCACCCTGCTGCGGCATGGCAGCGAGGCGCAGAAACGCAAATATTTGCCAGGCATCGCCAATGGCGAGATCCGCCTGCAGGCCTTTGGCGTCACCGAACCGACGACGGGCACCGATACCACGCAGCTGAAAACCCGGGCCGTACGTCAGGGCGATCATTACGTGGTCAACGGCCAGAAGGTCTGGACCTCCCGCGCGTTGCAGTCGGACCTGATGTTGCTACTGTGCCGGACAACACCGGTGGAAGATGTCGCCAAGCGCACCGACGGTCTTTCCACCATCTTGGTGGATTTGCGCGAAGGCCTGGGCAATGGCCTGGAAATTCAACCCATTCCGACCATGATCAATCACAATACCAACCAGGTTTTTTTCGATGACCTGAAAGTACCGGTGGAAAATCTGATCGGCGAAGAGGGCAAGGGCTTCCGCTATATCCTGGACGGCATGAATGCCGAGCGCGTGCTGGTGGCCTCGGAAGCCATTGGCGACGGCCGCTGGTTTACCGAGAAGGCCACGGCCTATGCCTCCGAGCGGGAAGTCTTTGGCAAACCCATCGGCGCCAACCAGGGCATACAGTTCCCCATCGCCAAGGCCTACGCCCAAATCAAGGCGGCCGAGTTGATGGTCCGTCAGGCGGCCGCCCTGTTTGATGCCGGCCAGCCCTGTGGGGCGGAGGCGAACATGGCCAAGATGCTGGCCTCGGAAGCGACTTGGGAAGCTGCGGAGGCCTGCATGCAAACCTATGGCGGCTTCGCCTTCGCCAAGGAATACCATATCGAGAGGAAATGGCGCGAATGCCGCATCTTCAAGACGGCCCCCATTTCGACCAATCTGATCCTGGCCTTCGTCGGCCAGCATGTCCTGGGCATGCCGCGTTCGTATTAGAGGCACCGACAGAGGTAGATTCGCCGTTTTCTTTCCAGTGGTAGCATTTGGCGGGACAATTTGGGATAACATTAGCAAATTGTAAAAATACCCATGGGTCTGCGGACTGGGCGAAGTGTTGGGTTGATCGTTTGTCTTATTAGGGGCGACGGATGAAGTTCATCCGCGGGCCATTTCAGAAGGCCGGCATTCAGCTATTGGTGTTCCTCCTGCTGGCAGGGCCGGCGGGCCATATAGTGCTTGCCGAGGAAGCGCCGAAAACCATATCGATCGCCAGCGAAGAATACCCACCCTACACCTCAAGAAAATTGAAGGATCATGGTATTGATGCGGCCATTGTCTCGGCCGCATTCCGGCTGGTGGGCATCGAAACGCGATTTGATTTCTTTCCCGGCGCACGGTCCTACATAGTGGCCCGCGTCGGCGAAATGGATGCGACACTACCCTGGGCCAAGCGAAAAGGCCGCGAGAAGGACTTCTACTACTCTGATCCGGTCATCGCGGTTGATATGGAGAATTTCTTTTTCCTCAAATCGGCGCCCATTGATTGGGATCCGTCCAGTCCCGACCTGACCCGGCTGAAGGGGCTCACAGTTGCCGCCATCACCGGCCATAACTACGGCGAGGCTTTCCAAAATGCCGAAAAGAGCGCACTTTTTGAAGTTGTCCGCTTAAGCCAACTACATCAGGGATTCTCCATGCTGCTGTCCGGTCGGGTCGATGCGGTGATCAGCAAGAAATATGTCGGCGCCTCGGTTCTGGCGGAGAGATTTTCAGCCGAGCAGCGCGCCAAAATGACTTCGTACCCGGTATCACGCTCAGAGGTCAAATACGACTATCTGCTGATTTCCAAGCAGGGCAGGCACGGCAATTATTATCTCAAGGCATTCAATCGCGGCCTTGAGGCCCTCCA
>JASLLM010000133.1 GCA_030747035.1 Alphaproteobacteria bacterium
AAACCCGCCATAAGAGTCAGCAGTTGAGACGACTGGTATTATTGGGGATAGAGGGGAGCTTCGTGCTTTTTTTACAGCGTCCATTGCGGGCGGTCTTTGACCTTCTTGAAGGTTGGCTGGACAAGCCTTTCGGACCCGACTGGAATCCCATGTACCATTTGGGTGCCTTGGGTTTCTTCTATTTTTGGGTTGTCGCGGTCAGCGGCATGTATGTCTACATATTCTTCGATACCGGCATCTCGGAAGCCTACGATTCGGTCGAATACATGACCCACGACCAATGGTACCTGGCCGGCGTCATGCGCTCCCTGCACCGCTATGCCTCTGATGGCATGGTGGCGATGATGATGCTGCATATGGTGCGGGAATTCTCCCTGGACCGTCATCGCGGCGCCCGCTGGTTTACCTGGTTCACCGGTGTGCCCATTCTGTGGCTGGTGGTGATCAGCGGCATTACCGGTTACTGGCTGGTATGGGACAAGTTGGCGCAATACGTTGCCACCGCGACCACGGAATGGCTGGACTGGCTGCCGATTTTCGGTGAATCCGTGGCGCGCAACTTCCTCTCGCCGGAACTGCTGGACGACCGTTTTTTCACCCTGATGGTGTTTCTGCATATCGCGGTGCCGCTGATCCTGCTGCTGGTACTTTGGATCCATCTGCAACGGGTCGCCAAGCCAGAGATCTTTCCCGCCCGCGGCCTGGCCATTGGCAGCTTCGGCATGCTGCTGGTCCTGTCCCTGGTCTGGCCGGCGTTGAGCCAGGGTCCCGCCGATTTGGCCCGGGTGCCGGCCGAAGTCGGGCTGGACTGGTTCTATCTGATCGCCTATCCGGTGGTGGAGATTTGGGGTGCCGGTCCCGCCTGGGCATTGTCCTTTGGCGGTAGCATTTTCATCTCGGTGCTGCCCTGGCTGCCACGCTTGCGCAAGAAGTCCGTGGCCCAGGTCGATCTGGCCAATTGCAACGGCTGCACCCGCTGTCAGGTCGATTGTCCCTTTGCCGCCATCACCATGAACCCGCGCACAGACGGCCGCCCGTTCGAACGCGAGGCGGTGGTCGATCCGGACCTGTGCACCGGCTGCGGCCTGTGCGCCGGTTCTTGCCCCACCTCGACGCCGTTCCGCCGGGCCTCGGCCCTGGTGCCGGGCATTGATCTCGTGGATCATCCCCTGCGGGATTTGCGCCAGGATATCCAGGACGCAACGGCGGATCTGAGCGGCGACCGCCGGGTTCTGATGTTGGGCTGCGCCCATGGCATGAAGGCCGGCTTTCCCAGCATCGATGGCGTCGCGGCGGTTCAACTGCCCTGCGTCGGCGCCCTGCCGCCTTCATTCATCGACTTCGTGCTGAGCCGCGATCTTGCCGATGGCGTACTGTTGGCGGGCTGCAACGGCGGTGAATGCTATAACCGCTTCGGCATCCATTGGAGCCAACAGCGCCTGGCCGGGGAACGGGACCCGCACCTGCGCGCCCGGGTGCCGCGGGAGCGCATTGGCCGGCTTTGGACCGGGGCGCGGTCGGCTAAGGAATTGGCCGGCGCGTTGCGAGAATTTCAGTCCGGTTTGCCGGCGCGGCCGACCCCGCCCGAAAAACCCAAGGCCCGCCCCAAAACCAGCAGGGAGGAGACGGTATGAACAACCTGTTCTCCAATGCTGGAAGATACGCCGGGCAGGCCCTGGTCTACGTGATCTTTGCCGCCTTTCTGGGTTATTTCGCCTCCGCCCCCAGCTATAGTCATTTTCCGGCCGACCAGGCTTTGATCAAGCTCAGCCTGGCACACGGCGCCGCGCGCGAGGGTGGCTGCCGACGCCGCACCCAGGCGGAACTGCGAGAATTGGCACCGAACATGCGCCGACCCATGGATTGCCCCCGCCAGCGCCTGCCCGTGGTGATCGAATTGTCGATCGATGGCGAGATGCGTTACGCCGCCTCGGTGCCGCCGACGGGGTTGTCCGGCGATGGTCCCTCGCGGATCTATCAGCGCTTTGCCGTCAGCGCCGGCAAGCATGAGATCATTGCCCGCCTGCGCGACACCGACCGGGCGACGGGCTTTGACTTCGAGAAAAAGGCCACCATAGAGCTGGCGGCACAACAGAGCCTGGCGATAGATTTTCGGCAGGAAATGGGTGGGTTCTTGTTTCGATGGTAGTCATGACAAAACATCCGCCCCAATACCGGCACAATATGCAAATGGAGTCAGCGCGATGACCTTGGTTGCCTGGCAAAGCGAATTCGAAACCGGAATCCCTTCGGTCGATTTTGAGCATAAGGAAATGGTGGAGCTGTTGAACCAGCTTTACGCCGAACTTGACCGCGACCCGGACGATGACGCGGTGGGAGATTTCCTGGGCGAGGTGTTCGCCAACATATCGGCCCATTTCGCGCTGGAAGAAAAAATCATGCGCGATACCGGTTATGACGAATACAAGCTTCACAAGGATGACCATGAACAGTTGCTGGACGGCATCCGGGACATCATGGATGACCATCATGCGGGCGAGTATGGCGATGTTCCCGATCTGCTGGCCGGGCGCTTGAAGAATTGGTTCGAAGAGCATTTCCGCGCCTTCGATGCCCGGCTCGGCCACCTCACGGAGGGCGCGGCGGCGGCGCATTCCTAGCGGACGGGACAATCGCGCTGCTGGGCAGGCACGCCTCCGCCTACTATGAAGCAGGTATGACCAAAGGGGATAATGACCGCGATATAGCGGAATTCTCCAGACTGCTGGAGGCGCGGCGGGCGGAGTTGCACGATCTGTCCGATAGCGCCCGGGACAGCCGCAAGCCGGTGGAGCTGGATCAAAGCAAGGTCGGCCGCCTCTCACGCATGGATGCCATGCAGGACCAGGCCATGGCCCAGGAGGCCGAACGCCGCCGGGCCGCCGAACTGCAGCGTATCGATGCCGCCCTTGAACGGCTGAAAAATGGTGATTATGGCTATTGTGTCAGTTGCGACGAAGATATCGCGCCGGCGCGGCTGAAACTGGACCCGGCGGTGGCAACCTGCATCAACTGCGCCAGCCGCGTCCGGAGCTAAAAGGGGCGGCGGCGGTTATTCATGGGGTATCTGCGATTCCTCTCCGAGAACCGGCGGTTCTTGAGTTTCGGCATCCTGATCGCCTTCTTCTCGGCCTTCGGACAGACCTTTTTCATTGCCGTTTTCGGGCCTGAGATCCGCGCCGAATTCGGCTTGAGCCACGGCGATTTCGGCGGCTATTACGCCATTGGTACCCTGACCTCGGGCTTCTGTCTGATCTGGGCCGGCAAGTTGATCGACCGTTTTGATTTGCGCTGGGTTACCGCCGGGGTCTGTGCGGCCTTGATCCTGGCCTGCGCCAATATGGCGATGGTGCCGGCCGCCTGGGCCTTGGCCCCCGCCATATTCGCCCTGCGGCTCAGTGGCCAGGGTCTGATGAGCCATACGGCGATGACCACCATGGGACGATATTTTGAGGCAGAGCGCGGCCGCGCCGTCTCCGTCGCCATACTGGGTTTCCCCGCCGGCGTCGCGGTCTTTCCCGGCTTGGCGGTATGGTTGATGACCATGTTTGACTGGCGCTCGGCCTGGGCCGCCGTGGCCATCGCCCTGGCTGTATTTCTGATACCCCTGGCCCTGTGGCTGTTGAAAGGCCATGGTGCTAGGCACCGGTTCTTTTTGGCAAGAACGGAAACCGTCCAGGCCGAAGCGCCAACGCCTTCCATGCGGCGGCAGTGGACGCGGGCGGAGGTGCTGCGCGACCCACGATTCTATCTGTTGTGCGTCGCCATTACGGCACCGTCTTTCATCTCCACCGGATTGTTTTTCCATCAGGCTCATCTGGCCACCGCCAAGGGCTGGAGCCTGGCCTGGATGGCGTCCGCCTTTGTTGCCTATACCGTCGGCGCCATCGGCGCGAATCTGGCATTTGGTCCGTTGATTGACCGCTTTGGTGCCCGGAAACTGTTGCCCTATTACCTTTACCCCTTGGCGCTGGCCTGTCTCTCCATCGCCATATCCGATCATCCCATGGCGGCCATGGCCCTGATGCTGTTCATGGGTTTGACCAGCGGCGGCGGCCAAACATTGATTGGCGCGGCCTGGCCGGAATTTTACGGCGTCATGCACTTGGGCGCGATCCGAGCCATGGTGATGTCCATGAGCGTGTGGGCTTCAGCCCTGTCGCCGCTTGTGCTTGGCTGGCTGATCGACCGTGGCGTCGCCATGGAAACCATGGCGGTGGGCTTTTTGGTATATTTGGCCGTGGCGATCGGTAGCATCCTGATCGCCCTGGCCCGAGCCGCGCCCGAGAAAGGAACCACGCGATGAAAGACTACGCCGACGGCAAGATCCTGGTGGAAACCCAGGACGCCATTACCACGGTCACCATCAACCGGCCGGAGGTGCGCAATGCCCTGGACAACGGCGCCGCCCGCGGCCTGGGCCAGGCCATGCGCGATTTCGATGCCGACGACGGCCAGCTTGTCGCCGTCCTGACGGGGGTGGGTGGGGCCTTTTGCGCCGGTGCCGATTTGAAACAGGTTGCAGGCAGCTCCGACTATGTGGCCTGGGCCGGTGATGCGGAAGGGCCGACCAACCCCACTCTATCCAAGCCGGTGATCGCGGCGGTGGAGGGACATGCGGTGGCCGGCGGCCTGGGCATCGCCCTGTGGTGTGATATCCGCGTGGTTGATGAAACGGCTGTCTTTGGCGTTTTCTGCCGCCGCTGGGGCGTGCCCATGAGCGATGGCACCACGGTGCGCCTGCCCCGGCTGATCGGTGCCGCCCGGGCCCTGGACATGCTGATCACGGGCCGGGGTGTCGGCATGGACGAGGCGATTGACTGGGGCCTGGCGACCCGCCGCGCGCCCAAGGGCGAGACCAGGGCAGAGGCCGAGGAATTGGCCCGGCAGATCGCCACCTTTCCGCAGATCGCCATGCGTTCGGACCGCATGTCGGCCTACCGTCAGGCCGGCCAGAACTTGGCGGACGCGGTGGCGGAGGAAAAAGCGCTGTCCCTGGCCGCCAAGGAAGCGGAGGCACAGGCCGGCGCGGCCCGCTTCGCCGCAGGCGAAGGCCGCCACGGCGCGTTCAAGGGCGATTAGAGGTTGGCGGTTTACTTGGTACCCACACCGATGCGGGCGTGGACCTGTAGCTGCACCCGGTCACCATCCAGCAGCGCTTCGTACGCCTGACGCATGGCATCATCGATGCGTTGGCGCTCGCCGTCGTCCATCTCCGCCAGGCGGTCGCCAAGGCGAAGCGCCAGTTGCGGCCGCCAGAAATTGCTGTCCAGATCAACCCGGGGGGTGAAGCGCAGTGATTGCTCCTCCGATGCACTGAAGCCGGCAGCCTGGAAAATCTTGTTCAGGGCGCCGTCATCGCCCAGGCGTGTTGGCGTGAAGGCGCCCTCGTGGGGATCAATGCCGGCAACTTCCCGTAGCACCCTATCGACAATGCCGAACTGGCTGTTGTCCGCCTTCGGGCCCCAAACCAGAAAGGCCGCCCGTCCGCCAGGCCGTAGGACCCGCCGGGCCTGGGCCAGGGCCCGTTCCGGCAAGGGTGTATACATCAGGCCCAGGCGGCAGGTCACCGCATCGAAGCTGTCGTCGTCAAAGGGCAATTCCTCCATCGCCGTGACCTGAAAGGCCATGTTGCCGACGCCCTGTTCCCTGGCCCGACGTTCCGTTCCCGCCAGCATCTCAGGCACCAGGTCGGTCGCCGTCACCCTGCCGTCGGGACCAACCAGGGCGGCCATGGAGACCGCCGGTTCCCCAACGCCCGAGGCCAGGTCAAGCACCTGATGGCCCGGCGCCACGCCGGCGGCGGCGATCAGGGGTTCGTTCAGGCCCCTGGCCAGCCGGGCCAGATGGTCGGCCTGTTCATTCCACGCGGTGGATCTGAGAACCCAGTTGTCCCGGGTTTCCTGTTGCTGCCTGGCAGCTTCATCACTGGCTCATCTCACGACCGGCTGAATTCTTTTGCCATATCGCGCAGCTTGAATTTCTGGATCTTGCCGCTGGGGGTGCGGGGCATTTCGCCGATTACCTCCAGATGTTCCGGCCAGTACTGCTTCGCCGTCTTGGTTTCGGCGAGGTAACCAATCATCCCCGCCATATCCAGGCTGCCGCCCGCCTGCAGGGTAACGAAGGCACAGCCCAACTCGCCCATGCGGTCATCGGGTATGCCGACCACGGCGACCTCGGCCACCGCCGGGTGTCGGTAGAGCACGTCTTCGACCTCGACCACGGGGATGTTCTCCCCGCCCCGGATGATGATGTCCTTGGCCCGGCCGGTAATGCGGATATAGCCATCGGGATGCACGAAGGCCTGGTCGCCGGTGTCGAACCAGCCGTCTTCATCGGTGCCGTGCATCTCCGGCTTTTTCAGATAACCCACGAACATGGGCTGGCCGCGAACCTTCAATAGGCCCTCTTCGCCAGGGTCGGCGATGCTGCCGTCGGGCCGTTTTACGATGACTTCGGTATGGGGCAGGGGATAGCCGTCCGAGGTCCAGACCTTCTCGTCCGCATCCTCGGGGTGGCAAATGGTGGAACAGGCGCATTCCGTCATGCCCCAGCCCGACAGCACCTTGAAGGTGAAGTTCTCCGCCTGCTTCTGCACCAGGGCCGGCGGTACCGGCGCGCCGGCGCAGACGAAGGTGCGCAGGGTCGATATATCGAAGTCCGCAACGTTCGGCATCTCGACGATGTCGCTGAGGAACGGCGTCGCTCCCATGGAGAAGGAGGCGCCATGCTTCTGGATCAGTTCCACCCCGACGGGGGCATCCCAGCGGTCCAGCAGCACCACTTCGATACCCAGCATCACCGGCATCAGAATGGCGTAGAGAAAGCCCGTCTGATGGGCCAGGGGCGAGGCCATGAAGACCTTGTCATCGCCGTTTAGCCGATGGTGATCGATCCAGGTGCTCAGATGGCTCAAGGTGCTGTTGGCGGTGTGCATCACTCCCTTGGGCTGGCCCGTGGTGCCAGAGGTATAGATCACCTCGTTGACATCGTTGGGGGTGGGACGCAGGGCGGCCAGGGTGGCCTCCGCATCGGCGGCTTCCTCCAGCGCTTCGCCCAGCAGCGCGGTGGCGAAATCATCCGCCCCCGAACCATCGACATAGAAAGCGTGTTCAAGGTGGGGCAGATCGCCCCGGATCGCCTCGATCATGGGTTTGTATTCAAAGCCGCGGAATATCTGCGGTGCGATGACGATCTTGCTTTCGGCGAAGCCCAGCATGAAGCTCAACTCCCGCTCCCGAAAGATCGGCATCAAGGGGTTGGTGATGGCGCCGATGCGGGCGCAGGCCAGATGCATGGCGTTGAATTGCCACCAGTTCGGCAGCTGCAACGAAACCACATCGCCCTTGCCCACGCCCAGTTTCATCAGGGCCAGGCCCAGGCGCCGGGTCAGCCGGTCCAACTCGCCATAGCTCAGCGCGGTGCTCTCTCCGGTCTCGCCATTATAGTCGGTGATTGCCGGCAAATCCGGGTTCCGGGCCAGCACCTCGTCCAGATAGTCCAACAGGGTCCGGTCGATCCACGCGCCGGATTTCACAAATGCATCAATGCGATCCTGCGGCAGGTTCAGGCCAAGATCCATTTCATCCTCCCAGATATGTTCACGCTACTGGCTTTGCCGCGATCATACGGCCTCAGCGGATTTCAGGCCAGAACAACCACGCCAGGGCAAAGGCGAGCAACCCTTCCAGGCCCATGATGGTCACCGCCTGCACCGCGCCCAGCCAATCCGCCATCAGGCCCAAATGGAAGAAACCCAGGGGGCCGAGGCCGATACAGACCGCCAGCACACCCATCAGCCGGCTGCGGATCTCCACGGGTGCCAGCAATAGCATCCGGGTTGACTGCATGGAGCCAAAGCAGCCCGTGCCGATGCCGGCCAGAAACAGCATCGCGCCCGACAGCAGAGGCTGGGTCGAAAGGGCGAAGAATATTGAACAGACCCCGGCCCCGACGGCGCCGTAGAGATAGATCCGGCCATACAGCGCCGGGCGGGCCAGGAAGGCCAGGGATAATGCGCCCAGGAAGGATCCCGTGCCCTCCATGCTCATCAAAACGCCAACATTGAAGGGGCCCAGGGCCAGGTCGTCCCGCCCGATCACGGCGATCATGGAGGTAAAGGGAAATACCCAGATATTGAAGATCACGGTGACGATCAGAACACCGAAAACCGTACGGTCCCGCACCGCATAGGACAGACCTTCCTTCAGGGTCAGCCACATACCCGGGGCCGAGGCGCCGTCGCCGTCGCCCTGCCGGGGCAGGGTGGCGATCAGCAGAATGGCCACGGCATAAAGCCCGGCGCCCAGCATCAGCGCGCCCGCCAGACCGGTAAAGGCGATCAGCAGACCGCCGGTGGCCGGCCCCAGGGCCCGGGTCAGGCTGTTGGTGGAGGCATCCAGGGCCATGGCCGGCGCTGTACGATCCGATCCCGCGATGGCGCCCAGCAGGGTGCGCCGGGCCGGCATGTCGGTGGACCAATAACAGCCGTTGATCAGGGCGCCGACCATCAGGTGCCAGATTTCCAGGCGTCCCGACTGGGCCAGCCAGGCCAGCAGCAGGGCCATGGTGAACAGCACGACCAAGCCGCCCAGCACAATTCTCTGGCGTGGTACACGCTCAGCCAGGGCGCCCATGGGGGCGCCGAAAAAGGCCAGGGGCAGCATGCGCAACAGGGATACCAGGGCGACCAGAAACGGTGACTGCGTGATGTCAAAGACATAGACCGCGAAGGCCAGCATTTCGACCCAACGGGCCACCCCGCCCACGGCGCCGACCAGCCAAACCTTGCGGAAATTCGCAAACTGCAACAGGGCGCCCAGGCCCGCATTATCCGCCATCCGATGTCTTACCGCTTGCCGGCGATGCGCGGGCCTGTGGCGCCCTGACCAGGAAGCGATATGGGATCTGCGGCGGCGAAATTCATCTCATCGTCCTGGTGCTTGCGGAATTGCCGGAATGCTACCATAAATCGCCTGTGCAAATGGAGTCCGCCCAAGGTCTCCGCAGCGAACCGTCAAAGCGGGACAAACAGACATGGCGCCCATCGATCTCTATTTCTGGCCCACGCCGAATGGCTGGAAAATTACCATCATGCTGGAAGAATGCGATCTTCCCTACAACATCAAGCTGGTGGATCTGTCGAAAAAGGAACAGTTCGCACCGGATTTTCTGGCCATCTCGCCGAATGGGCGGATGCCGGCAATCGTCAACCCGGATGGCCCGGACGGCAATCCTATCTCGGTCTTTGAATCCGGCGCCATACTGCAATACCTGGGCAACAAGACCGGCTGGTTTTACCCCGTCGAACAGCGCCAGTGCACGGAAGTGGAGCAATGGCTGTTCTGGCAGGTGGCGGGGCTAGGTCCCATGGCCGGCCAGGCGGCGCATTTCCGCAACTACAAGGCGGACAAGATCGACTACGCCATTGAACGCTATACCAACGAGGTGATCCGCCTGTACGGCGTCATGAACACCCGCCTGGCGGACCGCGACTTCCTGGCCGGTGAATATTCAATCGCAGATATGGCTTGCTGGCCCTGGATCCGGGGCTACAAGGCCTATGGTATCGATCTGGGGGATTTCGAACATCTGCGGGCCTGGTTCAAACGGGTCGGGGCCCGCCCGGCGGTGGAACGCGCCGCCAATATCGGCAAGGAACAATTCAAGGCATCGCAAAGCCGGGCGCAATCATCGATCTGAAGACCCAGGCCGGGCCGTTCGCGCCGCATTGCCCCTCGCCATGACGCGCCGCAAATGCTAGATCGATGCCATGTCAAAACCTGCACCCCCGCCGCCCCTGGACGGCTACATCATTTATGACCCCGTCGATCCGTTCGAGAACGAAGCCGGGCCGTTTTATTGGCGCCTGCTGGACGACGGCAGCCATCATTTTGTGCTGCGCACAGAGGCCCGCCACGCCAACGCCTATGACGTCATCCACGGCGGCCTGCTGATGACCATGGCGGATCTGACGATGGCGGTCACCGCCAAGGCGGAATCCGACGATGCCTATGTCACCGTGGCCTTCAACTCGGAATTTGTCGCCGCCGGCTACGCCGGCGACCTGGTCGAGTCGCGGGCCGAACTGGTCCGGCGCACCGGCAGCATGGCCTTCGTCCGGGGACGCATCCATGTCGGCGAGACCACCCTGTTCGTGTGCAGCGCGGTGATGAAGCGGGTCGGCAAGCGTGGCGCCTTGAACAAGAGCTAAGAATGATGCCCGGGCCGAGACATAATGCCTGGCAGCGGCTCCGACGCCTGCTGCGCCTACGCCTCGTGATACCGGTCCTGCGCTCACCCGCCGCCGCGGATTATACCGCGCGCGGCGTCTTTGTCGGCCTGTTGGTGGCGATGACGCCGACGGTGGGTTTTCAGATGGCCATCGTGGCGGGCATCTGGGCCGTTGTGCGCGTGGTGCGCCCGGCCTGGGATTTCAATGTGGTTGTCGGCATGCTGTGGACCTGGCTGACCAACGTCTTCACGGTGCCGCCGATCTACTACATGTTTCTGATCACCGGCGAGGGCATGCTGGGCCGCTGGGGCGAGGCGGGTGGCTATGCCATGTTTTCCGAACGGCTGGTAGGTCTGCTGCAGACCGATGCTTCCTTCCTGGACTCGATGTGGATCTATGCCGTCGGTATATTCGAGGCCTGGGGCGCGCCCATGCTCGTGGGCTGCGTGCCCTGGGCAATCGGCTCCGCCTTCCTCGGTTATTGGTGGAGCTTGCGTCTGGTGCGCCGCTTTCGCCAGCGCCGCCGCCGACATTGATATTATTTAGGACGTTTCCGGTTACGGCTGAACCGCCCGCTCCCCCTCCCGGCCACCCACGGGATCATCATCAATGGGTGGCCGGGAGGGGGAGCGGGCAGGCTAGGTGACTCGACGCAAGTCGAAAATGCACTAGGTCTGCAGCGGTGGCTCCATGGCGTGTTCGGCGAAAATTTCCTGGGCTCTGATCTTCTGGCTCAGGGCCAGGTTGTCGCCGATCACTTCCAGGTATTTCTCGGCTTCCTTCGCCACCGGGATGTTCAGGCCGGCGCAGTAATGCAGCAAAACCTCGGATATGAACTCCGGGCTTAGATTGAAACGCTTCAGGCGGCCTTCCTTGGCGTCTTCGAGATCCAGCAGCACTTTCACCCCGCCGCCGAATTTCTGAAAAACGTGGACACCGCGCACGGCGCCGAGCGGTACCGTTTCATTGTTGCCGGGAAGATTGTCCGGGCGCCGCTCGAACGCCTCCAACAGCTCCCGCTGGGAAAAGATGATCTTTCGCAGCTCCGTCGGCATGAATACCCCCCACCCGAGAATTCGGCGCATGGCTATCATGGTTCAAAGCGCCCGGTGATGGCAAGCCGCCACCACAATCCGGCGTCCGAATAGCGCACCATGAAGAAGTTAACAAAGAACTAAAATTGACGCTTGCATCGCGCAGGAAAAGCCCTATCTTGCCCCGCGCCGCGCCCAGCAGGGTGGGCCGGAAACAGCATTTTTGGACCCTTTTTTGAAGGAGGCGCCCATGGCGGTTATACGGCCTCACGCGCTGATGGCAGGCGCCGCGAACGAAGACTTGGTCCCCAATGACCACTTCAAGATCGAGGACGGCGTGCGTTTTGCCGGCATCCATTTGTTGCTGGATATGTGGGGCGCGGCGCATCTGGATGATCCCGATGTTCTCGGCCAGGCCATGACCGTGGCGGTCAAGGCGGCGGAGGCAACGCTGCTGCATCTGCATTTGCATCACTTTTCACCCCAGGGCGGTGTCTCCGGCGTCGCGGTATTAGCGGAAAGCCATATCAGCGTCCATACCTGGCCCGAACATGATTTTGCCGCATTTGACATCTTCATGTGCGGCGGGGCGGAACCGGCCCGTGCGGCGGCGGCGTTGCAGAACGCGCTTCGTCCCGCCCGGGTGGAACTGACCGAACAGCGCCGTGGCGTGCTGCCCACCGTCGCCCGGATGGAGCAGCCGCTATGACCGAGAAAATCAACCGCTTCATCGCCGAGCAGGACCCGCCGACGCCGTTTCTGGTGGTAGATCTGGATATCGTTGCGGCCCGTTTCGAGGAAATGCGCCGGCAAATGCCCAGCGTGGAGATATTCTATGCGGTCAAGGCCAACCCGGCGCCCGAGATTATCGCCCTGCTGGTGGAATGGGGCGCCAGCTTTGACGTCGCCTCGCCGGCGGAGGTGGATTTGGTGCTGTGCCACGGCGCCGATCCAAAGACCCTGTCTTATGGCAACACCATCAAGAAACAGCGGGATATTGCCCATGCCTATCAGCGCGGCGTGGAGCTGTTCGCCTTCGATAGCGCGGCGGAGCTGGACAAGCTTGCGCTGGCCGCGCCGGGGGCAAAGGTTTTCTGCCGCCTGCTGGTGGAAAATGATGGCGCCCAATGGCCCCTGGCACGCAAGTTCGGCTGTGACGGTGCCATGGCGGTGGAACTGTTGGCGGCGGCCGGGGGTAAAGGTTTGCGGCCGCATGGCCTGGCCTTTCATGTGGGTTCGCAACAGTGCGAGCCGGAACAATGGGATGGCGCCCTGGCCCGCGCGGCGGAGATATTCAAGGCCCTGGAGGGCCGCGGCGTGGAATTGTCCATGCTGAATATCGGCGGCGGCTTCCCGGCCCGCTATGCGAGGGAGGTGGCGCAGTTCGGTGACTATGCCACGGCCATAGAGCGCGCTATGAGCCGCCATTTCGGCAACCGGCTGCCCCGCACCCTGGCCGAACCGGGCCGCTATCTGGTGGGCGACGCCGGCGTCTTGCAGGCGGAGGTGGTGTTGATCGCACGAAAAAGCGAAAAGGATCCGCTGCGCTGGATCTATCTCGACATCGGCCGTTTCGGCGGCCTGGCCGAGACCGAGGGTGAGGCCATCGACTACGCCCTGCGCACGCCCCATGACGGCAAACCGTCGGGACCGGCGGTGCTGGCCGGTCCGACCTGCGACAGCGTCGATATTCTGTACCAGCGGGACGGTTACGAGATGCCGCTG
>JASLLM010000134.1 GCA_030747035.1 Alphaproteobacteria bacterium
GCAGGACCCCGAGAATACCGGTTGGCAGCGCGACCTGTCCGTCGGCCATGACAGGATCGGCGATGTCCTCCGGGCCCAGGGTGATCTGACAGGCGCGGCGAAGAGCTACGGCGCGAGCCTTGAAATACGCAAACGCCTGTCGGCGCGGGACCTGGACAATACCGGTTGGCAGCGTGACCTGTCGGTCAGCCATGAGAAGATTGGCGAGGTACTTTGGGCCCAGGGTGATCAGACGGGCGCGATCCAGGCATACGAACAAAGTGCATCGATCGCGCAATCCCTGGCTGATCGTTTTCCGGACCATCCGCAATTTGTATCGGAAGTCGTCGGCGTCAAACAGCGCCTGGAAGCGCTTCGCATGATGGCGCCGTAGAGCACCCGGCAAATACGCGGCCGGCGGTGCTTCCGGAACTGCGCTGGCCTGATTTTGTCGCGCTTAACCATGTGGCCATGGTTGACAGGAGATTTCAGCCTCCCTATATAGCTGGCACTCACTTGATTAGAGTGCTAACACATCTCGAGAAACCTGAGAAAACTTAGGGTTAACAGCAATTTTGGAGGTATCTGATGCAAATCAGACCATTGCATGACCGCGTGCTGGTCCGCCGGCTGGACAGCGAAGAAAAAACCGCGGGCGGCATCATCATCCCTGATACGGCCCAGGAAAAGCCCATGGAGGGCGAGGTTCTGGCGGCAGGCGAAGGTGCCCGCGGCGAAAACGGTGCGATCCACTCATTGGATGTCAAGGCGGGCGACCGCGTTCTGTTCGGCAAATGGGCCGGTACGGAAGTGACCCTTGATGGTGAGGAGCTCATCATCATGAAAGAGTCCGACATCATGGGCGTCATTGCTTAACCACTGAATTTAAGGAGCCCCGACAAATGGCGGCAAAAGAAGTACGTTTTGAAACCGATGCCCGCGCGCGCATGCTGCGTGGCGTCGACACACTCGCCGATGCGGTGAAAGTGACCCTCGGCCCGAAAGGTCGGAATGTTGTGCTGGACAAATCCTTCGGCGCACCCCGGATCACCAAGGACGGTGTCACCGTGGCCAAGGAGATCGAACTGTCCGACAAGTTCGAGAACATGGGCGCCCAGATGGTCCGTGAAGTAGCCTCCAAGACCAACGACATCGCCGGCGACGGCACCACCACCGCGACCGTGCTGGCCCAGGCCATCGTGCGCGAGGGCTGCAAGTCAGTGGCCGCCGGCATGAACCCCATGGATCTGCGCCGTGGCATCGATTTGGGTGTGGACGCGGTTGTCGCCCACCTGGCCAAGCAGTCCAAGCCCATCTCCACCGAAGGTGAAGTGCGCCAGGTCGGCACCATTTCGGCCAACGGCGAGGCCGAGATTGGCGACATGATCGCCAAGGCCATGCAAAAGGTCGGCAAGGAAGGCGTGATCACGGTTGAAGAGGCCAAGGGCCTGGATACCGAACTGGACGTCGTTGAAGGCATGCAGTTCGACCGCGGCTATCTCTCGCCGTACTTCATCACCAATGCCGACAAGATGACCACGGAATTGGAAGATCCCTACATCCTGCTCCATGAAGCCAAGCTCTCTTCCCTGCAGCCCATGCTGCCGGTGCTTGAGACCGTGGCCCAGTCCGGCCGGCCGCTGATGATCGTCGCCGAGGACGTGGAAGGCGAGGCCCTGGCCACCCTGGTGGTCAACAAGCTGCGCGGCGGCCTGAAAGTGGCGGCCGTCAAGGCGCCGGGCTTTGGCGACCGTCGGAAAGCCATGCTGGAAGACATCGCCATCCTGACCGGTGGTCAGGTGATCTCGGAAGATCTGGGCATCAAGCTGGAAAGCGTGACGCCGGAGATGCTGGGCCGGGCCAAGCGGGTCTCCATCACCAAGGAAGAGACCACGATCGTCGATGGCAATGGCAAGAAGTCCGATGTCGAAGGCCGCTGCTCCCAGATCCGGGCGCAGGTCGATGAAACATCCTCCGAATATGACCGCGAAAAACTGCAAGAGCGTCTGGCCAAGCTGGCCGGCGGTGTCGCGGTGATCAAGGTCGGCGGTGCCACGGAAGTCGAGGTGAAAGAGCGTAAGGACCGCGTCGATGACGCCCTGAACGCCACCCGCGCCGCGGTCGAGGAAGGTGTCGTCTCGGGCGGCGGTTGTGCCCTGTTGTACGCCGCGTCGGCCCTGAAAAAGATCAAGGCGGCCAACGAAGATCAAAAGGTCGGCGTGGATATCGTGCGCCGTTCCCTGCAGTCGCCGATCCGTCAGATTGTCGAGAACGCTGGCGTCGACGGCGCCGTCGTCGCCGGCAAGCTGCTGGAAGGCAACAATGCCAACCAGGGCTTCGATGCGCAGGGCGATAAATACGTGGACATGTTCAAGGCCGGTATCATTGATCCGACCAAGGTCGTGCGCGCGGCTCTGCAGGATGCGGCTTCGGTCGCCGGTCTGCTGATCACCACCGAAGTCATGGTCGCGGACAGCCCCGACGATGATGCCGGTGCCATGCCCGCCGGAATGCCTGACATGGGCGGCATGATGTAAGTACTTGTTTCGCTACGCGTAGTTGCGTACGGAGAAGGGGCTGCCCACGGGCGGCCCCTTTTTCGTTTGCGAGGAATGAGACCTTGAACAAACTGCCCGATGCCGCCGCTGTCGCCGATATTATTAGGGAGGTCAGCCGGGCCGAGGCCCTGAGCCGGTTTCAAAGCCTGGCGGCGCACGAAATCACGGAAAAGGGCCCCGGCGACCTGGTTACCATCGCGGACCTGGAGACCGAGCGTGCCCTGGAACGGGCCTTGGGCGCGCTGTTGCCGGGCAGCGTCATGGTGGGGGAGGAGGCCGTGGCCGGCAACCCGGGCCTGCTGGATGCCCTGAAGACCGGGGACGATCTGTGCTGGATCATCGATCCCATCGACGGCACCATCAACTATGCCCATGGCGTGCCCCTGTTTGCCACCATGGTGGCCCTGGTGGCGGGCGGCGAGGTCGTGGGCGGCTGGATCTACGACCCGGTGCATGATTCCATGGCCATGGCGGAGAAGGGCGGGGGCGCCTATCTGGACGGCCGCCGCATCGAACTGGGGCCGGGACCAGGATTGGCGCGGCTGTCGGGCTGTCTGCATCTCACCGGCTATGACCGGGAACTTGCGGCCACGGCGGCGCGCAACTTCGACAACGTGGGCCCGCTATTAGTGCTGCATTGCGCCGGGCTGGAGTACCAGCAGATGCTGAACGGGCGCTTGCACTATGCGGTCTATCTGCGCACCAACCCCTGGGACCATGCCCCGGGGCTGATGCTGTTGGGTGAGGCGGGCGGCCATACCGCGCGCCTGGACGGCAGCGCCTACGACCTCAATGTCATCGTGCACCCGTCCCCCCTATTGGCGGCGGTGGGCGAGGCTGCCTGGCATGACCTGCGAGAGCATTTGTTCGGTCTTAGGAACGATATGTAAGCTTATGTATTTTCGGTATTTTTCGCTTTTACCCAGGCTTCTTCCAGACGCTCGATATCAAGCTCCTTCGGAGCCAAATCCTGGGCCGTCAGATCCGCCTCTAGACGGCGGAAGCGGCGTTCGAACTTGGCGTTGCCGGCCCGTAGCGCGGCTTCCGGGTCGATCTCCAGATGCCGGGCCAGATTGACCACGCTAAACAATAGATCGCCCAGTTCCTCGGCCATGGCCGGGCCGTCGCCGGCTTCCATTTCAGCCTTCAATTCCGCCACTTCTTCGTCGATTTTGCTTAATACCGGGGCCGCGTCGGGCCAATCGAAACCAACCCGTGCGGCGCGTTTCTGTAATTTCAGCGCGCGGGTGAGGGCGGGCAGGGCGGCCGCCACCCCATCAAGGGCCGACGGGTCCCGGCCCTGGCCGTCCGCCAGTTCGGAGCGTTCCAGCGCCTTTTGTTCCTCCCAGGCGACGGTTTGCGCCTGGGCATCGCGAAATTGATCCGCACCAAAGACATGCGGATGCCGCTTGATCATCTTGTCAGATATAGCCCAGGCCACGGCGTCAAAGTCAAAGGCCTCCTGTTCGGCGGCCATCTGGGCATGGAACACGACCTGCAACAAAAGGTCACCCAACTCATCCCGCAAATGCGCCATGTCGCCGGGCCCATCACCCAGATGTTCGATGGCGTCGGCGACCTCGTAGGCTTCCTCGATGGTGTATGGCGCTATGGTCGCGAAGCTCTGTTCCAGATCCCAGGCGCAGCCGCCGTCCGGATCGCGCAGCTTGGCCATGACGGCGAGGAGTTGCTGTATGGGCGGAAGGCCCGAGAAATCATCTGTCATGATAGGGGACTATAGTTGTTCCGCACACGTGTGCAATGGCGATCCAGGCGCACCAATTATCCGATAACGTATATTATGACAAATATTGCCATAATATAATGATGCCAAAAAAATCGGATAAGTCGTTGAATTTACGCAGAACATCCAAATGAATGGAATTTGGTGGGCGGTGACGGGATCGAACCGCCGACATCCTCGGTGTAAACGAGACGCTCTACCATCTGAGCTAACCGCCCCCAAACCCTGTTGCCGCCGCGCGGCCCGCGCAACATGGCCCAGGCGGGCGGCAAAGGCAACAGGGCAAAACCCGCCGGCCGCGCCTTAACCGTCCTTGCGCTGCAATAGTTCGAACACCGCTACAGGTTCGCGCCCGGCAATGACAATGGCCTCACGCGGTTCACAGAGATAATCGTCACCCAGCTGCTCCCGGGTGCCGGCCGAAATCAGGATGTGGCCGGCCCTGCCCGCCTGTTCCAGTTTCGCCGCGACGTTCACCGTGTCGCCCCAGACGTCATAGGAATACTTCGACTTGCCGATCACGCCGGCCACCACCGGGCCTGAATGGATGCCAATGCGCATGGCCACGTCGTGACCCTTTTCCTGGCGGAGACGGACCAGACATTGCAGCAGCCCGAGGGCGAAATCGGCGACCCCGCGGGCATGCCCGGGGTCCGTTACCGGAATGCCGCCCGCCACCATATAGGCATCACCCACGGTCTTGATCTTTTCCACGCCATGGCGGCTGGCCAACTCGTCCAGTTCGGAAAACACCTCGTCCAGCAGCGAAACCACTTTTTCCGGGCTTCGCCGGGTCGCGAAGCGGGTGAAGCCGACGATGTCGGCGAACAG
The DNA here is from genome assembly GCA_030747035.1 of Alphaproteobacteria bacterium. Classification (GTDB taxonomy): domain Bacteria; phylum Pseudomonadota; class Alphaproteobacteria. Next base: position 5,113 of record JASLLM010000134.1, read on the forward strand.
TATCGTGACATCATCCAGGCCGTCGGCGATGGGCCGGTCCTGGGATTTCAGGCGCCGGGCGATCGGGTCGGGCAGGATATTGGCCAGCAATTCGTCGGATTTATGCCTCTCCCGCGCCACCAGTTCCATGGCCTGGTCTTTTTGCCCGACAAAGATGTAGAGCATTTGGAACGCCACCGCGCCGACCACGGAAATATTCATGACAGAAAAGGTCCGCACCAGCCATCCGGGCAGGTTCGAACTGCCGACCCAGCCCACGCTCTCCAGCAGCGCCGCCGCGACGATCACCAGCACTACCGCGATCATCCACAGCAGCGCCTGGCGGCGTCCGGCATACAATAGCGTGGTCAGCGGCGAGACGATGGAGCATATGATCACGCCCGACGATGGGATAAAACCGCCCAGGGTGATGGCTAGCAGAAATGGCAGAACGGCGCCAAATAGCGACTGGCTGGTCCGGAACAAATGGTAGCGGCGCAGTTTGCCGAAAAGAAACAGCGATATGAACGAAGCAACCGCATAACCCAACGGGATCGCACCCGCCAGGGGTTCATCGAAATGGATGTAGACAAGGCCCCAAAGGACCGCCACGACGGCCATCATCAGGCTGGAATGAACCAGCATGTTCTTCTGCAGGCGAACGTCCTCGCTATCGCCTTCCAGAATGCCGAATTCATTCAAGCGCGATAATGGGGACATACTGCAATACCTGGCTAGGACAACTCTTTCTTCCGCCAGGCCTTGATATAGGTCCGGCAATCGGGATCCTGCCCCAGGACCACCGCCATGGCCAGCTCGATGGCACGTGAAGGTTCGCCGCCCGTCAGGTTCGCCAGGGCCGCGTTGGGGTCGTTTTGCACCGGATCGATGATGCCGCTGTCGCCGCCCGCCTGCACCATCAGGCGCATGAAGGCCTCGTTGATGAACTTGCGCCCCGGCACCCCGAACGAGGCGTTGGAGATGCCACCAGTAATATGGATTTCCGGGCCATAGCGTTGCCGGATTTCACGCACCGCGTCGAGGCAATGGCGCCCGTACTCGGGGTCGACGGAGACCGGAAAAACCAGCGGATCGAGGTATATGTTATCGAGGGCAATGCCTTTTTCCATCGCCTGGTCGATCATGGCGGTGGCATTGTCGACCCGTTCACCGGCCCCGTCGGGCATGGCGGAGGTGCCGGCCGCGGTGACCACGGCGGCGGCGTTGTATTGCACGGCGAGATCAAGGGCGCCGGGACGCTCCATGGAAGCGGAATTCAGCATCGGCGGGCCGTTGCGCCCGTCATAAGTGTCCAGGCCGGCGGCAATGACGTCAATGTCGGAACTGTCTATGGACAGGGGCCGGGACGCCATCTCCTGCACCTTGCCGGTCAGCCATTGCATGGCCTCGATCTGTTCCTCCGTGCGCATGGAGACTTCATCCACGTTGATATCGAGGAAATCGGCGCCCGTGGCTTCCTGCCGTTCGACAATGGCCTGGATATAGTTCAAACCCTCCGCCGCCGCCTCCGCGCTGCCGAACATGCCCTGATGCAGGGCCGCCTTGATATGCTTGACCCGGCCTTCCTGGAAATCCTGGGACCCGGTGATGACATCGGGAATGGGCAGGGCGCGGGTTTCGCCCGTGGTTGTCGTATAGGTAATGACATCGCCGCCGCCGTCATCGGTGGTGACCCGCTTGCTGCGTTTCAGCAAGACTCGGGTGGTGTGCACATTCTCACCGATAACGATGAAATCCCGCTCCATGCCGTCAATTTTCATGGCCGTATCCTCACTTAATTCTCTGCACCGATTTTCGCCATCGGTTTGAATTGGCAGCCCTCGACGAAAACATCGAAGAAATCCGCCTCGCTCTCCAGTTCCACATGTTCGGCCCGGCGCACCAGTTGGGCAAGCTGTTTCCGCCGCTCCTGGTTCAACAATGCCTCGCTGGCGCCCAGCAGTGCCGTGTTGCCCGCCTTGACCATGCGCGTCCGTTCAACCGGCGCCAAAAGCCCGATCGCCACCGCATTGTCGAAATCCACGTGCGAGGCAAAACCGCCCGCCAGATACAGCCGGCCGATCTGACCGGCCGTGATACCAAAATGGCGCAGCAGGATCGTCTGCCCGGCGTGCGATGCCGCCTTGGCCTGGGCCAGATGGCTGATATCCTGGCCCGAAATAGTGATGCCCTGTTCCGGCGCGATCATGACTTCGGCGTTGCGCCGGCCCTTTTCCCGCACCAGAGCGCCCTTCTCGTTCATCCGGCCCGTCGCCTTCAGCACCGCCAGGATATCAATCAGGCCCGATCCGCACAGGCCGCTGGGCGGAACATCGCCGATGGTGCGACAATCATAGCCCTCGGCGCCATTGCTGCTGACCGCCTCGATGGCACCGTCGTAGCTGGCCATGCCATGGCGCACCAGCCCGCCCTCGAACGCCGGTCCGGCCGGGCAGGAAGCCACCATCAGGCGGCCCTGCCCGGCCAGCACAATCTCGGTGTTGGTGCCCATGTCCACCAGCATCGCCACCTCTTCGCCATCAGGATCCATATCCAGGGCGAGAAGCGAGGCAGCAGCGTCCCCGCCCACGTGACTGGCGATCAGGGGCAGGCCATGAACCCGGCATTTCGCGTGCGCCCGCAGACCCAGTTTCCGGGCCTCGATCATCAGGGCCGTGTCATCCCGCTTGCCGTCAAGGAATGCCAGCTCGATGGGAGATTTGTAAGGTTTCTGGCCAATAGGCTGCACATCTCCCTTGAAGAACAGGTCCCGCATGGTGGAATTGCCGGCGACGACGATTTCGTAGATTTCCCGGCGGGTGAACTTGTAGCGGAGGCACAGGGCCTCGATCTCCCGGTTCAGGGCGTTGACGACGACCTTGTGCAATTCCCCCCGGTGCGGCCCGCCGTCGTAGGAGATGCGGTGCATGACGTCACTGCCGCCGAAACGTTGCGGGTTTTCGAACGAGGCGGTGGCGATGCTGGCCCCGGTCTCCAGGTCAAGCAGATGCGCCGCCACCGTGGTGGTGCCAAGATCCACCGCCAGGCCGTAAATATGGCCCCGGTACTTGTCGATCACCTCGCCGTCGCGCAGCACTTCCCCGCCGTCCCGCGATATGGCCGGGGCCAGCTCAATCGCTTTTTCCAGGCCCGTTTCCAGAATGCGCGGCGCGCGGATCAAGGGTTCGAAGGAAATTTCCGCCGCATCGTCGAGAATTTCCGCCTGACAGGCCAAACGGTAGTTTTCGCCAAGGAAGGCCTCGAACTCGGTGCGCGGCGTCAGGGCCTCGGCGCCTTGGTTCACGATCACAATGCATTCGTGGCATTCGCCATAGCGGCCGCAGGACGAGGCCAGGCGCAGGCCCTGCTCATCGGCCCGGTCGAACAGGGTCGTGGTTTTGGTTCGCTTGCCTTCCATGCCGGCCCGGCGGTCTTTCCGCGCCTCGGCCGCCTGTTGCCGTACGCGGGCGACCTTTTCCTTGGTTTTTTGGTAGCTTTCGGGGCGGGTTTCCCAGGCGCCGCGGAAATCCAGGGTGCCGTCATGGGCGCAGACAGGTTCGGCGCTGGTATCTTTCGGATTGTCGCGGTTGGCGCAGCCGAATTTCGCCGTGCAGATATCCTTGGCGGAACGATAGGGGCAGCGCCCGCCCGCCGGGTTCGTTACCTTGTCCTGGGCATTGCCCAGGATCTCGGCGAAGATCTCGGTCATCTGGTCCAGACGCTGCTGGTAGTCTTTTTTCGTTGGACCGGCCACGGCGGGAATACCAAGCGGCGGCCTATGCCGCCGAGGTCATCAATTCCTTGGCCACGGCGACGCAGCTCAGGGCATCGGGCCCATAGCCGTCGGCGCCCATGTCGTCGGAAAATTCCTGGGTCACCGGCGCACCCCCGACCATGATCAAGACATCATCGCGCACGTCGGCATCGATCATGGCCTCGATGGTTCTGCCCATGTTGGGCAGGGTGGTGGTCAACAGAGCGGACATGCCCAGAACCTTGGCGCCGCTTTCCTCCACCGCGTCGATGAAGCTGTCCTCCGCCACATCGACGCCCAGGTCGACAACGTCAAAGCCGGAGCCGCGCAGCATCATGATGCACAGGTTCTTGCCGATGTCGTGCAGATCGCCCTTGACCGTGCCCATGATCACCGTGCCCTGCTTTTCAATGCCGGAGGCGGACAGGATCGGTTCGATATGGGCCATGCCGGCGCGCATGGCGCGGGCGCAGGAGAGGACTTCGGGAACAAAGACGAAATTCTCGCGGAACTTGATGCCGACGATACCCATGCCGCCGATCAGGCCGTCGTCCATGATTTCGATGGCGTCAATGCCGTCCGCAAGGGCCTTGGCGGTCAACTCGTCCGCCTCGTCATCTTCGCCTTCGATAATCGCCGCCGCGATATCCTGCAGGGCCGGCTTGGCACGGCTGAACAGCTCTACGAAGCGTTCAATCTCCTCTGGCCGTTCGAGGAATTCCTCGATTTCATCCTTAATTGTCTGGTTCGCGATATCGCTCAATTCAGCCATGATGACGCTTTCGTAATTCTAATATGATAGATAAAGTAACAGTCCTATTGCATTGTTTTAATGCATGGAATGCCATTCCTTAACCGCCGCCGGAATGGCACGCAGATTGGCGATGGAGGTTTGCAGGGGAACGGCGCATTCGGGCCCGATCATTTGCACGCCGGCGTCCAGGTTGGCGAAAACCTCCCGCTTCACATCTTCCGGTGCCTTGGAAAACAGGGTCTCTGGGTTGTTGATGTTGCCCACCAGGGCGATGTCGCCGTGCACCGTGGCCATGGATTCGTCCGGGCCGTTCTTGGAATCGTAGTGGAAGGCCGCCATGCCGGTTTCGGCGATAAAGCCCATGCGGTCCACGGTGCGTCCACAGATGTGCAGGATCAGCGGGCAATGAATTTTCTCGGCGAATTCCGTGTGCAGATCCCGCAGATAGCGTTCGTAGTATTCGCCGCTGACCAGATCGCCGGTGGCGTGGTCGGGCAGGGTCAGGGCATCGACGCCGGCTTCCACCTGGGCATTGCCGAAATCGATCGTGACTTTCTTCAGCTTCTCCAGGATTTCCTTGGTGGCGTCCGGGTCATCGAGGGAGAGCAGCAAGAACTTTTCCACGCCGAAGCAGTGATAGGCCATGGACCAGGGGCCCATGGTCTTGCCGATAATGGCCACATCCTGGCCCAGGTCCTGGCGCAGCAGCTTGATCGCATCCAGGACACAGACCAGATCGGGATGCTCCAGCAAGTCGTTGGGTATGTAGATGTCTTCGGGCTTATCCCAGATCGGCTCGCTCATGCGCACCGTGGGCCAGTTGTCCTTGCCTTCCCATTGCATCTTGCAGCCCAGAGCGGAGGATTCCTGGATGATGGAAAACACCGGCATGACGCTGTCGAAACCCAAAATAGTGTGCGCCGTGGCGGCCAGACGGGCCATGGGCGCAGCTTCGCGGTTAGCATTGGGGAACGGTGCGTCGACCAGGTCCATCAACTCCACTGTCGCGACGGAGGTGGGGCAGCAGACCGGCGTGCGGTCCACAGGCTGGCCGGCCAGGGCCGCCAGGACCCGTTCCCGGCTGGTCATTTCTAGCGGTTTGTCCACGTTTCGCCCTCCTATTCCCGGGCACCGGGCGCCGCGAGGACACCCTTGGCCGCGTTCATTTCCTGCTCCCGCATCACCGAGCGCACGTTCGGTGCGGTTTGCAGCAACATTCCCACCATGGCGTCATGGTCATGGCCGCAATCGAAACTGAGGCGCCGGCCATTGTCCTCATCCGCCTGGGCATCGGCCAGTTTAACCACGGCATTACGAAGGGCGGTCAGACGCCGTTCCGCGCCCTCTGCCGCACCGGCGGATAATTCGTAAGCCCCCTGCCCCTTGGCCGCCGCCGAAACGTTTAGTTCGGATTTCTTGTCCCAAAGAGAGAGAACGGGGCTTTCCGGCGCCGCGTCCGGTTTTTCCTTGCAGGCTTGGAGGAACAACCGCCGTACCGCGACAAGATGCTCGCCGCCGCAGGGGAAGAGCACGGTATCCGCCGCGCCCGCCAGTTCCATGCCGCCCAGTGTCCGCATGGCGTCAACGATAAAGCCAATGCGCTCCGCCAAGCCGTCATAGCTGGCGAAACTGCGTATCCGGAAGCACCAGCCATCTTCGGCTTCCCGGGCATACAGGCCAATGGAGACATCACGGAAATACTTATCAGTCGAGACCAGTTCGATCCGCGTTCCAAGATCGGCGAATGGATCCACCACCTACTATCCTCCCAAAAAACAGCCTCGCCGGAATTCGAGACTTGACGCAGCCAGGCGATTGAGACCACAATTGGCCAGATGGTCAGACCAATTTAATTGCATTGGGTCATTCTGTAAAGTAAGAGTTGCCGGGAATTTTTGGAAATCCGCCGCCATGAGCGAAACCAGCGAAACCGAGCCGAGGCAAGACGATCCGTTCCGCCAAGTGGAACGGGCCACCGTCAGCGACACCATCGTGGCGCAGATACGCGATCTGATCACCAATGGAACCCTGAAACCCGGCGATCGCCTGCCCTCGGAGCGGGATTTGTGCAAACGTTTCGGCGTTGGCCGCACTTCCGTGCGCGAGGCGCTTAAGCCCTTGATTACCATGGGTTTGCTGGAGGGGCGCGTGGGCAGCGGCACGTTCGTCGCGGGGGAGAGCGGGCAGTTTCAAAAACCCCTGGCATGGGGCCTGTTGGGTGGCCTGTCGGGACAGGATGATCTGGTGGAAACCCGGCATATGCTGGAAACCAATGCCGCCTATTGGGCCGCCCTGCGCGCGGCGCCTGAAAATCTGGCCGCGATCCAGGAGACCATCGATGGCATGGCGGCGCACCTGCAACAGCCGGACCGTTTTCAGGATTTCGACGCCAATTTCCATTTCGAGATTGCGCGCGCCACCCAGAACAAGATCCTGTTCCGCCTGATCAATGTTATTCGCGGCCAGATCCAGACCTGGATCGGCGAACGCCTGGCCCTGTCGCCGGACCGGGCCGAGGCCCTGGCCCGTATCTCCCTGAGCCAGCACGAGGAGATCCTGGCCGCGATCAAATCAGGCGATGGCGAGAAAGCCCGAGGCGCCATGGATCACCACATCCAGACCGCCACGCGGGATTTGCAGACTAGCCGATAGGACGGGTCGCCTCGTCCAGCCATTCCCTTGCCGGATCGTCCAGCCTTGGCGACAGGGCGTCATAGACCCGCTGGTGATAGGCGTTGAGCCAGGATTTTTCCGGCTCGGTCAACAGTTCCGGCGCCATGGCATTGCGGTCGATGGGGGCCAGGGTCAGGGTTTCGAACTCCAGCATCTTGCGTTCGGCGCCCGGCACATCGGCCGCGCGTACCGCCAGCAGATTTTCGATACGGATACCGTAGGCGCCGGCCTTGTAATAGCCCGGCTCGTTCGAGACCACCATGCCAGGACGCAGATCTTGGGTTTGCTGCCGTTTCGAAATCGAATGGGGCCCTTCATGCACATTCAGGTAGCTGCCCACGCCATGGCCGGTGCCATGGTCGAAATCCAGGCCTGCCTGCCACAGGGCGTGACGGGCCAGAACGTCCAACTGTGCACCCGTCGTACCCTCGGGGAAGCGGGTGGTGGCGATGGCGATGTGGCCCTTTAGAACCCTGGTAAACCGGTCGCGCATCTCGTC